>NZ_CP061308.1:1479625-1820020 GCF_018687935.1 Polynucleobacter sp. JS-JIR-5-A7
TAAGGGAGGTTAAAGGTCACCGTCAACACAATACCCACTCGCATCACAATTCGACGATTGGTTAAGGTATACATCGTGGTAGTTGCTGACCAGTAAGCCAAAAGACCTATTAGCAGCAGACCAATCAGCGCTAAAAATACTGCGAGCGCAACACTACTCCAACCTTCTGACAAACCACCTTCACTACCTGCTACTGAGAAAACCTGCAAAACCACGATGACTGCAAAATAAACTGCGAGCCATTGCAGACGAAATACATGTTTAGCCATAGCAGTCCAACTAGGAGCGCCTTGCCAAAGAATCGTTTCGCCAGCAGGTAATGGTTCGGGCAACCCTAAGGCTGCCTCGAACTCATGCTCTGCTGATTCATATGGTTTTTGATTCACAAAATACTTTCAATTGAATGGGATTTAAATAAGGGGTTCTTGGCGCTCTGGGGTCGCATACAGAGTACCGCCGCCAAAGTAAGCCATGATCTTTTCTTCTTCTAAGAGCGTAATCTGATCTTGACTCTTTAAGCCTGGCACTAAAGCAAACTGATTGCCCAAGATCGATTCCACCTTGATAGCGTCTTTACCAATACGAGAAAAATTCATTGGCAGTAATACTCGTCTGCCTCCAAACTCTGGCAAGGTTTCAATTTCAAAATAGCGAATCACGACTTCAGCCTGATCAATCCAGAGCTCTTTCACGGTGCCAGCTACCACACCATCATCACCCTTAACTTGCATACCAATCGGATTTCTATCCTGCTTGGCTACGCTAAATTGACCGAGTAAGCGCCCTGGCAAAATACGTTTTTGACCTTCTGATGTCATGTCAGGAATATCCGCACGCTTCGTAAAGGCGCCCGGCCCTACACCGTCTAACATCGGGTTACCAGTTGGCACTAAAGGCGCACCATTTAAATAGCTTGAAGGTCTAGCGGCTACTTTTTCCAGAGGCTCATCTTTGGGAACAGTGACATCGCCCCAGTACTCTGTATGAAATGTCTTCGGTGCCGGCATACCAGCTATTCCAGCCGCTCGTCGGGTCTCGCCACGAACGTCATACTCTAGCGGAAAACCTTCACGCTTACTTTCTATAGTCAGGTAATAAACGAGGCCTGCAAAAAATACCCAAAATGCATATAGAACCAATTGTGCAACATCTACATATTCTGTAATTGCTCCGGTTGCCATCTTGCTCTCCCTTTTAACAATAATGCTTATCGTGAAAAAACATACTGTGCCACTATTTAACTTGGTAATTCATCTAAACCGAACTTCTGAGAAACATTCATCACAGGTTCCTTGTTCATAATGACTAAAGGTCCAATTGCAATCAATGTAGCAAACAACAAATAAAACTCAATGTGATATACAAAACTATAGCCTGTAGCGGTAGAAATCAAACCCTCACCTAGGAAGCCATTTGTCGCCAGGCTAGAAATCACATCCCGTATGACGCCGCCAGCTGCAATAGCAATACCAGATGCGCTAGCGTGTACCGCGCCCCAAGCACCTAAAACCAAACCATTCATCCCGCCTGATTCAAAACTCATGGCGGCAGTCAAAGTGCTCACAGAAAATAATCCGCCACCAAAGCCAATTAAAAATGCGCCGCAACGAAATAAGGTGGGCGAAAGCAATGGTTCGGAAAAAATGACGCAACTAAATGCCGCAATACCAAACAAAGCGCCAATAGAAGCCAGGCGATAGGGATCAATTGAGCGATTTAGATAACGCGCAGCCACACCAAAAGCAACGAGAGCGCCTAAAGAAGTCAGACTGGTTAATACAGTGGTAGCACTAACCGATAAACCTAATACTTCAGCACCATAGGGTTCTAAAATAATGTCTTGCATACTAAATGCGGCTGTACCTAAACCTAAAGCTACCAAGAAACGCATCACTTTGCCCTGCTGTGAAAAAGTGGCCCAAGTTTCTTTAAAGCTTGGAGTTTCGATAGAGTGCGCTGTTAAATGGGGCTGACGAGGCTCTTGCTTCCAGGCTGCGATCAAGTTGAGCACCAAGGTAGTTGCTGCAACACCCTGTACCACCCGAATCAACAGAATCGGGGTGATATCAATCAGCAAATAGCCAAAGATGGCACTACTGACTGCCATACCAACCAACAGCATCATATACATTAGCGCGACCACTCTAGGTCTAGCTTGAGGCTCAGCTAGATCAGATGCTAAAGCGAGACCAGCGGTTTGAGTGGTCTGCATACCAGCGCCTACCAATAGAAAAGCAAGCCCGGTAGCGCCTTGCGCAAACCAAGCGGGCCAAGTGGTATCGCCAGACAAGAGAATGAGTGCGAAAGGCATGATTGCAAAGCCACCAAATTGCAACCAGGAACCAATCCAAATATAGGGCACTCTGCGCCAACCCAGAAAAGACTTATGGCTGTCACTCTTAAAGCCAACCAGTGCTCTGAATGGAGCAAATAGCAGAGGCAAGGCAACCATAATCGAAACTAAAGCCGCACTCACTTTCAACTCAATAATCATGACTCGATTCAGAGTGCCAATCAACATGACCATTGCCATGCCTACAGAAACCTGAAACAGAGCCAGCCTCAAGAGACGACTGATTGGCAACTCTTTGGTGGCGATATCAGCAAAAGGTAAGAACTTTGGACTCACTCTCTTCCAAGTTTCAAATAACTCTTTGCCACGCCAGGTCAGAGTAAACATTTTCATTGTTATCGCGCTTTATTCTGATCAGTTGGCTTTTTACTTAAGCGCATCGCCTGTGAAAAATAAAAAGCGCGTTGCACTTTTTGCGTACTGACTGGCGCCCAATCTGCTAAACCATCATGCTGACTGAAGGTTCTGGTGAGAGAGTCAATCGAAATGGGCTGAATAAAAGGTGATCGATCACTTCTCGGAAATACACTACCAATCGTTAACAAGGTACTCAGAGCGGCATTATTGGGGGCAAATGTAAAAGCAATATTGGCTCGCGTACGCTCGGCAAGCTTCGCCATCGCATCAGCAATATCCAAGTGGTGATAGTGAATCATGGAATCCATACAAACCACATGATCAAACTCACCCAAGGCGGGATCTAACATATCTCCAGAACGGAACTCAATAGATCCAGAGCCAACATCACGACCAATTCTCTCGCGCGCTAAATCAACTAAGGTAGGCGATAAATCAATAGCGACTACATGCGCACCCCGCTTTGCTAAATCAGCTGCTAAGACTCCAGTACCGCAGCCAGCATCCAAAACACGCTGTCCGGACAAATCAGTCGGTAAATAGCTTAGCAAGACATGACGCATCTCTTCACGGCCAGCTCGTACCTTAGCGCGTATACCGCTGACTTTGGCCGTCGACGTTAGCTTTACCCAAGCATCTACCGCAGTGCGGTCGAAATACTCCTGAAGCTGAGTACGTTTTTGAGTATAAGAATTTTCAAGCATGGCTAACGATCGCCTTTAATTATTTCAACCATGGGGAATAGATATAGGCTAAGAGATGCGCTATTACCGCCATGAATCCAAAAAATTGTGTTCCTTGCACAAGGTTGCGATGCAATTCTTCTGCCTCTGCAATGCTTAAGCCAGTTAACGTTGTCTGAGCACTACTAAGACTTGCTGCTTGTGCAGCTTGTAATTGAATAGTCTGCGCGCCAAGCATAGACTCGCGCGTCTTCTTTTCTTGATCTAGGCGAGCCATCCGTAGCTTCCAGATAAATTGACCTGCATTGATCACATAGGTTGCATAGGCTGCCAAAGCCAATAGCATCAGTTGAATTGGGTCCAGATAACCAGTACCCAGTGCTACAAGATATAAGGTATGAAGCAACAACACCAACATACTAAATACGTCTTCCCAGAAAAATGCTGGGGCAAACAAGTAGCAGTTAAAAACAACCTTCTCCCAAATACAACCAGTGATCATGATGGTGTAGAGCGTTAATGTTTTAACCACTACTGAAATATTGGCGGCATGCTCTCCCTCGCCGGTAAATAAAAAACGCAGGACGAGGTAAAGACTAACCAGGAAAACAACAAACTGAATAGGCGCCAAAATACCTTGGACAAGTGTCCACTTGGTTTCGTCTCTTCTTACCCTCTCTTCTGGGGTATAAAGTGGCTTATATGTTTTTTCCATGCACAGTCTGATATATTTTCTGCAACAACCTTAAGGCAATTATTAATACACTTTTAAAGCACAAAAGTGTCAATTAAAGTTTACGGTATCTGGAAAAAGAAAGTCCTCGGGATAACCCTATTGGGGGTACTTACCCTATAGCAACTTGCTCAAAAAAAGCGCTAAATAGGATCATTACTAAATGATCAGTTTTGAGAGAAATAGCGCCCTTCTATTTTGCAGTGCAGCATATTTTTCGGGGAGCACTTACAGCCTTTCATTTTGTATTCATTACTAGGCTATTAGGAGATGGGCTTTGTCAGATTCACTGAAAAAAACGTTCCAATCTAATGTAAGTGAATTGGATAGCGCAGAAATGAAGCTATGGCTGAATAAAACCATAGAATCAGAGATCATCCCGCGCTTGCTGATGGGGCATAAATTAGAACCAGCAAACGATCAATTTATTCGCCAGATTAATGAAATCAATATTACGCAAGTTGAAATTGTCGACTTTTGCCAAATATTGTTAGATGGCCCCATAGAGGATTCCTTCTCCTTTATAGATAAGATGCAAAAATCGGGGCATACCCTTGTATCGCTCTATATGAATCTGATTCCAGCGTCTTGTAGACGCTTGCAGCATCTTTGGGAAAATGATGAAAACAGCTTTACAGAGGTGACGGTCGCGCTAGGGCGTGCTCAGAACCTCATTCATCAACTTAGCCCTCTCTTTATGAGTCAAGGCAATCTCGCCCATTACCAGGGTAACGCCCTTCTGATTAATGCACCGGGGTCGCAACATACCCTGGGGATCTTAATATTAGGTGAATTTTTCAAGCTGAATGGCTGGAATACGACAGTCGAAATTGAAACTTCTAGTGCAGAATTAAAGGATCGAATCAACTTGCAAGCCTATGATTTATTGGCAATTTCTATCTCATGTGAAGATCAGTGGGATACTATGGAGGCATTGCTAAACGAAGTAAAGAAGGTGTCAAAAAATAAGGGGATACTGACCATGGTGGGCGGTCCATTATTTGATTACAAACCAGAATTAGTAAAAGCTTGCTCTGCAGATGCCTGCGCCCTAACAGCCGAAGAGGCCATTAAAACAGTGTCGGATCTTTTAGCCCAAAGAACTAGCCTAAATTAATATGCCTGCCTCACATCATCCAGAGCAACTCTTTTCAGACCTGAGCAGTAAAGAGCTTAGCCTGATTGCTCAAGCCTCGGCAGATATTTCGCTTCTTTTGGATGATTATGGAACCATAGTCAACATCTATTCTGATAATCAGAGTCTAGCCAAACAAATCCCAGATGACCTCATAGGAAAAAAATGGTTAGACATTGTTGTACCAGACAGCGTCAAAAAAATGCACTACTTGATAGAAGACGCTAGCTCAGACAAGATCACCAAGTTTCGACAAATCAATATGGTCGGTAACCATCAAAATTTAGTACTGCCAATGATGTGCACTTCCATCAAAACATCATCTAATAAAAAAATTATCGTTATTGGCAGGGATCTTTCGGAAGCATCCAAGCTGCAACAAGATTTAGTTGCTGCCCAAAAAGAAATTAGCAAAAATTATCTGCAAATAAGTCAACTAGAAGAACGCTTTCGGTCGATCTTTGAAATCGGTACTGAATCGGTCATCATCGTTAAGGGAGATGATGCTTATCAGATAGTCGAGATGAATGGCAACGCAATTAGGCAAATGCTACTAGCTAAAAATAATTGCATTGGCAGGTCATTTCTTTCGCTCTTACCTGCAGCAGAATTAAACAAAGTCAAAACCTTTCTTCAGACTGTTCAAAATACTGGCGAACCTAATACTCTAGAAACTGTCATTAACGGCGGGCAAGTCATTCGGATCAAAGCAACTTCTTTTATAAATAGCGGAAAACCCTACTTATTATTTAACCTTACGCAACCCGACTTAGCTAAGACATCCAACTTATTAGATGCTGACTCCTTAACTGTTAAGGCCATTGAAAATAATGCGTATGGTTTTATTGTATGCACTCCGGAAGGTCAGATCCTCAAAGCAAACAAGGCCTTTATTAAATTAAGTAATGCTAAGACCGAACAAGACTTGATTGGCACTACTATCCAAAATTATCTAGGGCATGACACAACAGATTTTGATCGCATGATGCAGTCCTTAAAAGGAAAAGCAAGTACTCAATCTTGTGTCTCTTCGATTAACAATAATAGTGGTGGTTTTAAACTAGTAGATATTTCAGCGGTATCCGTAGTCCAGCCACGCGCTTGTATTGGTATGATTTTCCGACAAGTAGATTCGAGACAAAATAAAGATAAGCGTATCGACAAGAAACTAGTACGAAATTCTGATGAATTGTCGATGCTGGTTGGAAAAGTCCCCTTGAAGGACATCCTAGCCGAAACCACCGACTTAATTGAGCAACTCTGCATCAAAGCTGCCTTAGATCTGACAAAAGACAACCGTGTTTCTGCTTCTGAGATCCTAGGCTTATCTCGACAAAGTCTTTATATCAAACTCAGAAAGTATGGTCTAGTAGACTCCAATAAGGATATTGATTAGAAAGTCAGTAATGGGCAACCAAGTTGCATTGATGGTCCTTATAGACATTCAATCATCAGCAAAATTCAGCGGAATCTTAAGACTCATGTTTGCAAGACTATGGCTTTGGTCAACGCCAGGACTAGAGTTCTACAAACACATGGGCTCAGGAAGAAACGGGGGCTTCTCATTTCATCCAAGCGCTACCCATCAAGCACTGTTTTGCATTTTCAAAGATATCGCTAGCGCCGAAAGATTTTATAAAACCTCTCGGCTGATTCAATGGTATCGGGCGCACGCTAAAGAATTTTTTTCAGTAAAACTCAAAACCTATTCAATTAAAGGTCAGTGGTCAGGCTTTGTACCTCAAATTACTGTCGACGCACCTACATCAGGACCAATCGTATCGATTACCAGAGCCTCTATTAAGCCGCTCAATTGTTTGCAGTTCTGGAGTAAAGAACCAGCGGCTGAAAGCTCACTTGAGCAAACGTCTGGCTGCATTATTGCCGCCGGCATTGGTGAAGCTCCCTTTTTTCGCCAGGCTACTTTTACGATCTGGGAATCGCAAGCAGCGATGGATCAATATGCTAGACAAGGCGCTCATCAAGCTGCCATCCGCGCATCCATGAGCGGTAACTACTTTTCAGAATCGATGTTTTCACGCTATCAACCTTTTGATGCCTTCGGTAGTTGGAAGGGTCGCACTCTTGGCTAAGGCACCCGTTGTCATTATTGGTGGGGGCATAGGTGGATTGACCTGCGCACTCGACCTCGCCTCTTCTGGGCTTGAGGTGATCTTGATTGAAAAAGAATCTCAAGTTGGCGGCAAGATTCGACAACTGAATTGCTCACAGGATCTGCTCAAGCCTACACTCATTGATTCTGGCCCAACCGTCTTCACAATGCGCTGGGTATTTGATGCCCTCTTTCAAAAGGCAGGCACCTCACTAGAGTCTGAGTTAAAGCTTGAAAAATTAAATATCCTAGCAAGGCACGCCTGGAGTAAAGATGAAAGGCTCGATTTATTTTCTGATGTAGAACAATCTGCGCAAGCCATTGCAGCATTTTCCTCTCCAGCGGAAGCAAAACGCTTTCTACAATTTTCCGATCAATGTCGCAGACTGTATAAGGCGCTAGAAAAGCCTTATATGCTGTCTGCTAGACCAAACTTTGCCGGAATGATTTCGGATTTGGGAATGTCTGGATCCAAAGTCTTATATGAAATTGGTTTGTTTAATAATCTCTGGAAATCACTCGGCAACTATTTCAATGACCCAAGGTTGCGTCAGTTGTTTGGTCGCTATGCTACTTATTGTGGATCCTCACCCTATCAAGCGCCAGCAACGCTCATGCTGATTGCCGATGTTGAAGCACAGGGTGTCTGGGCGCTGGAAGGTGGCATGTATTCATTAGTAAAAACGATTCGCAAATTAGCCGAAGCTAAAGGTGTGCAATTTTTAACCGGGCAAGCATGCGAAGAAATCTTGTTAGATCACGGTCGCATATCAGGTGTCAGGCTTACGGATGGAACTGTTCTGCATACTGAATCTGTCGTTTTTAATGGCGATCTTGCAGCACTGCAAACTGGCTTACTCAATTCAGAAGGAAGCAAAGCGCTGAGCTCAAAAATGATTCCCCCTTCACCTGCTAAGAGATCTCTTTCTGCAATTACCTGGTCGATGAATACCAAGACAGATGGCTTCCCTTTGGTGCGACACAATGTGTTCTTTAATCAAAATTATCATGCAGAGTTTGATGATATTTTTAGCAAGAGACGTCTCCCTGTAAAACCAACAGTCTACGTTTGCGCTCAAGATCAAAGTGATGTTTATCAATCATCCTCAAATACTCAAAGGCTACTTTGCCTGGTAAATGCTCCCGCAAACGGCGATCAATCAGAATTTAATGCTCAAGAAATTGACGCATGCGAACACGAAACTTTTGGTCTTCTGCAACAATGTGGTCTCAACATCGACTTGGATAGCGCAATATGTCAACGTACAACGCCCTCCCTTTTCAACCAGCTCTTTCCGGCAACGGGGGGAGCCCTTTACGGCCAAGCCAATCATGGTTGGATGGAAACTTTTGGGCGAGCTTCAGCGCAAAGCCCGATTCCGGGCCTCTACCTAGCGGGTGGCAGCGTGCATCCGGGTCCGGGAGTGCCGATGGCCGCGCTCTCGGGACGAATGGCGGCCGCAACACTGATGGATCACCTCGGTTTGATCAAGCTGTCGGGCCGAACGCTTATCTCTGGTGGTACATCGACGCTCTAAGTGATGACGGTAAGCACGGCATAGTCCTGATTGCATTTGTTGGTAGCGTATTTTCACCTTACTATGCGTGGGCTAGAAGAGGAAATGCCACTGTTAATCCAGAAAATCATTGCTCATTGAATGTTGCCATTTATAGCCGAGGAAAAAATCGTTGGGCGATGACTGAGCGAGGAGAAAAACAAGTTTCCCGCAATGCTACCGAATTTATGATTGGCCCCAGTAATCTGCGTTGGGATGGAGAAAAATTAATCGTTCATATCGAAGAGCGCGCAGTGCCTTTTGGTCAAAAAGTTTCAGGTACGGTTGAACTCTATCCAAATACCTTATTCAACTTTAGTACGCCTTTAGATGCTGCTGGCAAACATCGTTGGGGCCCTCTTGCCCCTTCAGCACGGGTCAAGGTGCGCTTAAACTCCCCAGATTTACAGTGGGTAGGTAACGCTTATTTAGACTCAAATGAAGGTGATGAGCCTATCAGTCAATCTTTTCATGAGTGGGACTGGTCCAGAGCAGAGATGAGTGGCGGTCGAACTGCTGTCATTTACGATGTACGAGAAAAGAGTGCTCAAGAAAAGATATTGGCATTGACCTTCAATCCTAATGGAACGATTGATCATTTTGAACCTCCGCCAAGACAGGCCCTTCCAAAAACCATTTGGGGTATTCGAGGGCATATGCGCAATCAAAGCTCTAAAGGTTTAGAGGTAGTTCAGGTTTTAGAAAACACGCCTTTTTATACGCGTTCCGTTTTAAATTCTGAACTGCTGGGTGAAAAGGTGCTTTCGTTTCATGAAACCCTCAGCGTGCCAAAGCTAACGCTGACCTCAACTCAATTGATGCTGCCTTGGAGAATGCCTCGGATTACGTGGTAATTGGCAACTGAAGTTAATACGTTTACTGTAAAGCTCTGCCACTCTTGCGAGGATTACGACGACGTTCTTGTCTCTCCATGAGATCAACAAACCACAGTAAACGATCGTGAGCCGTTCCTTCAAAACGCTTTTCATGAGGCACTTCAATTACGGCATCTACTAAATACTGAATAGCTTTATCAGCATCCACTTTCAGCTGTCTAGAAAATATTTTAGAGATCGCCGTAAAGGCTTCAGCCAAAAGGATCACTTTTCTCTTGGAAGGTACGTAGGCTCTTGTCGAAACAGAATTCAAATTGAGCTTTTCTACCTGACGACCAATCTCCGCATAAATCAGTCGAGCCGCCTGAATGGCGGGACGGCAATCCCATGGCAAATCAGAAATACCGTTCTCCGCACGAGAATATAAAACATCTGCATGCTTTAAGAGACGCGCAATCACAGAAGCAATTTGATCATTAAACTCTGGCTTACTGAGCCAAGCCTGCGGATCTAGGCCCGCTTCCCTAAGCCAAGCAAGGGGTAAATAGATGCGCCCGTTTGCAGCATCTTCACCAACATCGCGTGCGATATTCGTGAGCTGCATGGCCAGACCAAGTTCACATGCTCTTGCCAAGGTCTCAGGTTCTCGACGATCCATAATGACACACATCATTGCCCCTACAGTACCTGCAACGCGTGCGCAGTAATCGAGTAGATCTTCTAAGGTTTCGTAAGTTTTAAATTGGGTGTCCCACTCATAGCCCTCAATCAATGCGAGAGGCAGACTAATGGGTAAATCAAATTCTTTCACCACAATCGATAAAGCACGATCAGCGGCAATATCATCAGGCATGCCTTGATAGATACGATCAAGGCGTTCACGCAATTTGGGTATCGCATCCGGCTCTGCATCTACCGCATCAGCTACATCATCCGTAATTCGACAAAACGCATAAAGGGCAGTTGCGGGATCTCTCACTCTCTGAGGCAAGATTCTGGAGGCGGCAAAGAAGGACTTCGATCCATCCCGCATGGTTGCGACGCACTCTTGAAGATCTTTAATATTTTGACTCATGTTAGGGCTTTTTTAGGATCGGCTACTACAGACATTAATGCTTTTGCCGAAGATAAAACACCGGGGATACCCGCACCAGGGTGGGTTCCAGCGCCCACCATATAAAGACCTTCAACATCCTCACTACGGTTATGAGGTCTAAACCAAGCGCTTTGTAATAAGAGGGGCTCAAAACCAAAGGCAGCACCTTTGACTGACAAGAGGCGATCCTGAAAATCTTGAGGTGTCATACAAAAAGATGTCTTGAGGTGTTTTTCAAAGCCAGGCAAAACACTTTTATCTAGATACTTGGCGATCGCTTGACGATAAGACTCAGTCTCTTTGGACCAGTCCGTACCGCTTGCTAAATTCGGTACTGGAGCCAATACGTAAAATGTATCGCCGCCAGCAGGAGCTAAAGATGGATCCGTAGCTGTTGGTCTATGCAAATACAGACTGAAGTCATCTGCCAAGATGTGTTTCTTAAAGATATCTGTTAAAAGCTCTTTATAACGCTTGCCCAACAAGATCATATGGTGGGGAACATCAGGATATTGTTTGTCTGTGCCAAAGTACCAAACAAAGAGACTCATTGAATATTTACTACTATTGACCTTAGAGTCTGTCCACACTTTCCGATGCTCTGGGGCGATGAGTTTCTGATAAGTCCAAGCGGCATCCGCATTCGAAACCACAATATCAGAAGGTATAAATTCACCATTGGCAAGTGTGACACCTTGAGCTTTACCATTGACTACTTCGATACGCTTCACCTCAGAGTTAAGCCGAATCTCCACCCCTCTATCAGCCAATAAACCCGCTAAACCTTTAATTAAAGAGCCGGTTCCACCCATAGCAGAATGAACGCCATGGCGTCGTTCTAAGGAATTGATGAGCGCATAGACTGCGGTTACAGAAAAAGGATTTCCGCCAATTAAGAGTGGATGAAAACTCATCACCTGACGTATCTTGTCATTTTTTAAATGACGTGCAACTAACTTGTAAATACTCTCCCAGGCCTTCATCTTGATCATCGATGGAATTGCACGAATCAAATCACCAATTGAGTCAAATGCAGTGGAACTGAGTTCCTGAAATCCAAGCTTGTAGCATTTTTCTGCCTCCGCTAAAAATCGCTCATAACCTGGCAAGTCTTCTGGTGCAAACTTAGCCACTTCGGCGCGCATTCTGGCGGGGTCACCGGTATAGTCAAAGTGGGTTCCATCATCAAAGCGGATGCGATAGAAAGGATCCATTAAACGAAGGTCAACATCGTCGGTCATTTTCTTACCGCACAACTCCCATAACT
The DNA here is from genome assembly GCF_018687935.1 of Polynucleobacter sp. JS-JIR-5-A7. Lineage (NCBI taxonomy): Bacteria > Pseudomonadati > Pseudomonadota > Betaproteobacteria > Burkholderiales > Burkholderiaceae > Polynucleobacter > Polynucleobacter sp. JS-JIR-5-A7. The sequence continues at coordinate 1,491,755 of NZ_CP061308.1, forward strand.
CATTAAGCAGGAAGGGTGCAGTAATAATGGTGGGGCCTGCGTCAAAGGTATAGCCATCGCGACGATGAACGTATGCCCTACCCCCTGGAGCATCGAGCTTTTCTAAAACAATGACCTTATAGCCTTTACAAGACAAACGAATGGCGGCTGCTAAACCACCAAATCCACTTCCAATCACAATGGCAGTGGATCCTTCATTTTCCTTAAAGTCAGCTTTTTTTAACATTTCCTCAAACCAACTTTTCTACAAAAAAATAGCGTCATATTGATCGTATGACGCTATTGGTTAGAACGAACTATAGATTACTTCATTGCCACCGATTTTGCTGGTGGAACAGGATCCTTAGCCTTCATCGCTGGCTTTGCTGGACCAGTTAAGAAAGGATAGTCTGACAACATCGATACTCCATAAAGTGGCTTGTAAGCCCCTTGGTGGCAAGTAGCACAATTGGCTTTGGCAACATCTCCAGTAGGCCCTAAACGATGCTCTGGAAACAAGCCTTTAATTGGCTCCATGTAATTATTATTGATATCTTGCGCCATCCGAATGGCATACCAAGCTCTAGCTCTTTGTGGAGGACTCTCTTCCCAAGATGAGAAATTACGTGAGTTATGGCAATACGTGCAATTAACACCCAATGATTTTGAGAAGTGCATCATCAAACCATAGGTCGCTTCAGTTTCGTTGATGCTGTGTTTATTGCCTGTTGGTAATGCGGTGCCGCCCTGCACACGAATGTTGCTCGATTTCGTGAGGTACTGAGCAAAATAATCATTTGGCAAAGATGAATAGCCTGAAGCAGCAACTGGCGTATTTTGTCCGTCTTTATCACCTAGCAGTCCATTACCCGTCTGTTGCTTCGGCGCTTTGAACCAAACTTGCTCAGGGATATTATTGCCACGATGGCAGGTGTAGCATGTCACGCCCGTCTGCGCTACGTGATCTTGCCATTGAGTATTCACTCGCTGTGTCATCAAAATCATATTGCGCGCAACTTGCTTGGTGTAGAGCGAGTCATCTGCAAAGTTCGCAGGGTTATGACAATAAGTACAACCTTGCTCTGGCGCAACCCAGCTTGTCATGGAAGCCATGAAGGTACCAAATTGAGCTACGCTCAAATTATTCAGAACTTTCACATTTTTATAGACCGCTCCTGCTTTTGGTCCATCTGCTGGAGCAGCGCCATACGAGACAGGTACAGCATTTTTCTCAGCCTGTTCAGCTAAGATGCGCGGGTTGTAAATCAAATCCATGCCTGTTCCACGGAAGCCATGCTGGACAGCTTCAATTGGAGGCCTCTCGCAGCCGGACAGAACCAGAACACTTGCCAACAGAGCCGGCAATATCAGAAATTTTCTTAATTGCTTCATGGCTTAACTCCTGTAATAACAGGTGCAGCAGGTGCAGCTGGCGGGACGAATCCAGAAGTGGCTGGATCGGGGATAGGGACTCCAAAAACGTCTGGATAAGAAGGGGCAACATTATGTTTCACTGCCCATAAATACCAGTTATCCACTACGGTACCGGTGAGCAAAATACCAATGCCACCTACTAAAGGTGTTAGTACTGCAAACCACCAAGCCCAACGGTGAATCGATTCCATCGTGGCATTAAAGCCCATGGTCCATCTCCAGAACAAAGCGGCTCTTTCTGAAGCTGTACCACGATCAACGATTTGCTCAATCTCGCGTTCGCCACCAAAGCGGCTGACTGCCAAAATCGTTGCGCCATGCATGGCAAATAAGAGTGCTGAGCCATAGAGGAAAACAATCGAGAGCATGTGGAATGGGTTATAGAATAAATTGCCATAGCGCAATGAAAATGCGGCAGTCCAATCTAAGTGCGAGAAGACTCCAAATGGAACCGCCTCACTCCAACTACCCATCATGATCGGACGAATAAACCCCAAAACAAGATATAACCAGATAGCCGCTAAGAAACCCCAGGCAATGTGAGTACCCATACCTAAAGCGATAGCACGACGATACATTCTTGCCCACCACAATAGAATCGATACGGTTAGGAAGAAGCCTGCCATCATCCACCAGCCACCCTCATTGAGAGGCATAAACAGAGACAAGCCATGTTTAGGTAAAGGTGGATCCAGTGACAGCCAAAATAATTGGCGCACAAATTGAATTGGGCTCCAATTAACTGAGGCCAGCATATTCCAGCCCATAATCTGAATGGCAATAATGCCGAAAAATAAAGAGGCTAAACCAAGACGCCCTAAATAAATTGGTCCTAACTGAGCATTACCCAATCGGCCAAATAAATGATAGAGCTTGGGCTCGCCAAAGCGCTCGCGCTCATCATAAGGATCTATGGAGACTCCATGATGTGGTGGCGCAACGACTTGAACTTGAGTAAAAAGGTTTTGATATTCCATAATTTTTATATTCCCCTCTTATCGCCAAATCGGCAGGTTCAACCACCAGCCCCACCATTCTGGCCAACCACGAGTCCAAAATGGGCCGCTAATCACAATACAAACGGCGCTCCAGAAAACTGCTGCTAAAGCTAAAAATAATCCGAGGCGATGAATGCCTAAAGTTCCGATGGAATAACCGATCGCATCTCTAAAGAAAGTATCTTCATGCTCAGGCGTTTTAACAAACTGCCCTTTTTGTGGATTAGTGGACGATAAGACCAAGCCACCGTGTAATACCAAAGCGAAGGTGGTAGTAAAGAATAAGGACACAGCGATCATATGCGCTGGGTTGTAATGAAAATGTAAGTACTGATAGCCTGTATTGGATACCCAATCGAGGTGACTCAAGATACCGTAGGGAAAACCGTGACCCCATGCACCCATCAGTACAGGTCTAATGACTACCAAAGTGAAATAAGCAAATACCGCCATTAAGTAGGCGAAGGGAACATGAAGCCCCATACCCAGTTTTCGGCAAATTTCAATTTCACGTAAAGCCCATGAAAAGAATGCGCCTAGAGCACATACTGTGATGAGCTGCCACAGGCCTCCTTTTAATAAGGGGGCAAAGCCTAATCCATAACTGATATCCGGTGGGGCAATGTTAATTTGCCAAGGGTTCCAGGTTGGGCCCTGTGAAGCGCCCCATAAAATGAGCGCGGTGCCTAAAAAAGCAAAGAAGACAGTCGTAACACCAAAAAATCCAACATAAAACGGCCCTACCCAAAAATCGAATAAGTCCCCACCAACTAAGGTACCACCTCGAACACGATACTTTCTTTCAAAACTTAGCATGGCCATTTTTATGCTCTCCAATGAATGGATAAATAGGGTTGAGCTAAAAAGCTTTTTAACCTAACCCTATTCACCATTTTTTATACAAATTACTTTGCTGCTGGAACTGATGGTGGCATTGCAGAACCTGTTTTTGCTTCCATCGCCTTGAACTGGGCTTGGCTCAAACCATCCAACCAGTTGAAACGAACGCTGCTCAGCAAAATCAAATGAATCATTGCTGCAAGACCAAACAGAAAAATACCTTGAACAACCATTGATCGCAACGGATCATACAGTTTCCAAATTCTCCACATAATCTTCTCCTAATTTAAGTAAGACATAAAACCATAAACAGCCGACCTTGTGCCCTCGATAAGCGATTTTTCTTCAGCCCCTGGAAGCCAAGAACTCCACTTATTTGGCAAAATCTGGGTAAACAAAGAAATAACAAAGCACACTAGAAAACACAAAATAAAAATAAGATTAAAAGAAATAGAATCTTCTCTAATCATATTTTTTTCCCTGCTCATAACGTGATCATTTTTCATTTCATCCCCCTAAGATTGAGTCCTATTTCAGTGGAACCAAGGACGCCAAGCCCAAACCAAAATATGGGCTACAACTGCTATCGAAACAAAACCAACTAAACCTTGGACGTACAACTGGTGAAACTCCTTGGCTTCGTCATCAGTAAGGCCGGATATTGAACCTGTTCTGTGGTCGCTCATAACCTAATACCTCCTTCAAAAATAGCCTTGCGGCCGTTACCGCGCTTAACCCGCGCGACATGGGCTGTAGCGTACGGCATGCCACATTCCGTTTTCAACAAATCAATTGATTTGTTGTAGTTAACTTTTGCCAATGAAGTCATCATGCTTCGACCTCTTCAATAATTTCTTTACAGGATGACTTCACTCTGGCAGCGGTGATTCTTTCTTCGCCAGCTTTTTCTGCTTCTTGCTCTATACGATCACGCATTTCTTTAGCAGCAGAAATCTGAACCAACACTGGCCTGGTTTTAATATAGTCAGCCACCAATTTCTGAGCATCCTGGTCCCAAGGCAGAGCATTCGAACGATAGGTTCGCGTTAGCGAAGCATCGACCTTATCCATATCGGTACCCAAGGGCAGGATATAAAAGAGCGCATCGAATAGTCCGTTACAAAATTCTTGAATGATGTAGGTTGCGCCGGCGTAGCCCATAAATGGAGTGCCGGTATGGCGACGAATAATGGCGCCAGGAAATGACGAGGGGATATAAGAGGCTTTGCTGCCGTTTTCAGCCAAATACATTCTTTCGTTGTAGCTGCCAAACATGACTAGTGGTGGCTTTTCTTTGGTTAACTTACGTACGTCTTGATTATTGGTTTTCTCACCAGGCTTTCTTGGAACAGCAAAGCTGCAAGGTAGGCCCATCTCATCGGATAAGAAATGACGAATGCCTCTGGTGTAAGTTTCATTAGCGACTACTGCATAACTTGCAGTACTGAAAAAGTCTTGGGTTACTGAACGCCACAAATCCCAGATCGGTTTAATGGTGGTATGTTTCTCGCGTTCAATAAATGGCTCTGGATCTACACCAAGCAATTCACCGAGTTTGCGCAAGAATTGAGTAGTGCTATGTAAACCCAGTGGTGCTTGTAAATAAGGACGCTCTAGAGCTTCACAAAGCATGCGTCCAAACTCACGGTACATACAGATATTCACATCAGCATTGACTAAGTTCTCAACTTCAGCCAAATGGGATCCCAATGGGAAGACCATATTAATTTCAGCACCAATACCTTCGACCAAACGACGGATTTCTGCCAAATCACTCGGCATATTAAAGGTGCCATAACAAGGTCCAATAATATTGACGCGTGGCTTTTCACCTTCTGCTCTAGGTTTACGCTCTGGAATCTTACGAACGCCATACTCGCTCCATAACCAATACATAGCGCGATTAGCACATTGCCATTGATCTTCATCGATGGTTCTTGGTAAGAAACGAGCAATATTCATGCCTTCAGGAGTAACGCCACCGCCAATCATTTCTGCAATGGAACCTGTCACTACGACTGCTGGTAAGTCTGGGTCTAAGGTAGCATGCGCACGCTTCATGGCGCCTTCAGTACCTTCGCGCCCTAACTGCTCTTCCTCTAAGCCAGTAACGACAATCGGTAACTCGTGAGGAGGTAATGCATCGGTGTAATGCAAAACAGAAGTCACTGGTAAGTTTTCGCAACCTACAGGACCGTCAATAACTACTTGCAGACCTTTGATAGCAGTAAATACGTACACTGCTCCCCAATATCCACCGGCGCGATCATGATCGATGGCAAACATTACATCATCTCCTCAGCTTTACGCTTCTTGATTTTCTTCTCTAGTTTGCGACGCACTTCGGCTTTGAACTCTGGATGATCTTGAGGAACATTCTCCCAAACACCAGACTTAAATCCAGATCCAACATCACCAAAGAATGCTTTCATCTCATCAAAACGCGCTTGATTACCAATCGCGGCATTAATTACTTGCGCTAATGAACCTGCACCTGCAGGACCCATCAACGGTCTTGCTGAAATCAAATTCGTAAAATACAGAGAGGGGATTGACGCTTGCTTAGCAGCTTGCACTACTGGGGTAGTACCAATCGCCAAGTCTGGTTTGAATTCTTTCATTGCTGCCAAATCTTGCTCCAATGAAGCGCGGAACTGAACGTGCACTCCTTTGGCCTCTAACCATTCACGATCTTCATCGCTCCATGGCGTGCGAGGACAGGCAGAGCCAACATAACGAACATCGGCACCACTCTCAATCAGTAGACGGGCTACGATGAGCTCCGAACCTTCATAGCCACTTAAGGTAATACGGCCCTTAATTGGTGCCGCAGCAAGCACGCCTTTAATGGCTGGAAGAATCTTGTTTTGTGCAGCAGCGATCAGATCCTGCGGAGTATTGGTTGATTTACCAATGGCCTCTAACCAACGTGCTGTACCTTCATAACCTACTGGAGCTGAACCAACAATGGAACGTCCTGCTGCTTCAAACTCACGAATACAAGAGGTGTAAAACGGATGTAATGCAGCAACAGTTACACAATCGAGCGCTTGATACATTTCACGCCATTCACGAGTGGGTACTGAAGCCCCAACTGCCAAGCCCATTGGCTCAATCATCATGCCGATGCCAACAGGATCCGCTGGGAAAATTTCACCTAATAGAGTAATCGTTGGCTTACTTGAGCGACCAGCACGAGGTGCTTGTACTGGGCCCGACATGGCTTCATTGCGAGCATAATTGAGCATAGCGCCGGCTAGAACATCTTTTGCTTCAGCATGGGTTGGCACACCAAAGCCTGGTACATCAATCCCAATAATCCTGACACCATTAATTTCTTTTGGCAGCAACTGAAGTGGAACACCACTGGCTGTTGGTACGCATAAATTAATAATGACGATCGCGTCATATTTTTCTGGATCAGCCTCTTGGTAGACAGAGTCGCGAATATCTTCAAACAACTTACCAGTCACGAGGGTCTCTGAATTAAACGGCACATAACCCACACTACGACGGGCGCCATAAAAATGAGAAGTGAAAGTTAAACCATAAACACAGCAGGCAGAACCAGAAAGAATCGTGGCAGTTCTACGCATCCGCAAACCTACGCGCAATGCTCCAAATGCAGGGCACATACTTTGTGGTTGGTCATGCGGGCCCTTAGGATAGTCTTTGGCATATTGCTGCAGAGTTTCAGACTTACCAGCCGCCTTAGCAGCAGCGAGCATCTCTGCTTCACCGGAGTGACAGCCCAGACCATCACCTAAAGTAGGATCGGTCTTGAGCTTTTCCTCGGGAGTAATCGGAATGATCGTTTTAGTCATAGCAGCAGATTGCTCTCTATCTCTTTAAGCTTGATCGTAAATAACTTCGAGTGTTTTCTTAACGACTTCGTCTTTACCCATCATGTCCTTAACGGTAGCAGGCTTCAAAACAATGTCGCGACCAGTCACTTCTGAAGAGAACAAGCCTAGTAACTCATCTTGACTTAATGGTTTAGGACGAACTGGTGGAGCTTCTGAAACATTGGTAGCCAGCTCTTCGAATAGTGGGGCCCACTGCGTGCCAGGCTGACCAATAATTTCATAGCTAGCACTCTTGCGACGAATATCTTCGTTCGCAGGAATAGCTGCTAGTACTGGAATACCAGCCTTTTCAGCAAACGCTTGAGCTTCACCGGTGAGGTCATCTTTATTGATCACCATACCTGCTACGCCCACGTTACCGCCTAATTTACGGAAGTACTCCACCGCTGAACAAACGTTGTTAGCAACATAGAGAGATTGCAAATCGTTACTAGCAACCACAATGACCTTTTGGCACATATCACGTGCGATTGGCAAACCGAAGCCGCCGCAAACCACGTCACCCAAGAAATCAAGGAGTACATAGTCAAAGCCCCAATCATGAAAGCCCAATTTTTCTAAAGTTTCAAAGCCATGAATAATGCCGCGTCCACCGCAGCCACGACCTACTTCTGGACCACCGAGCTCCATCGCAAATACACCATCACGAATAAAGCAAACATCGCCAATCGATACTGACTCACCAGCTAATTTTTTCTTCGAGGAGGTTTCAATAATGGTTGGGCAAGCTTTGCCACCAAATAGGAGAGAAGTAGTATCGCTTTTAGGGTCGCAACCAATCAACAACACTTTCTTGCCTTGCTGAGCCATCATGTAAGACAGGTTCGCAAGCGTAAAGCTCTTACCGATTCCGCCCTTGCCATAAATAGCAATGATTTGGGTTTCTTTGGTCACTGGACCTGTGGAAACTGGATCGGGCTCAATTGCAGCCTCTTTCTTGAGGTCCATGAATTGCACTGTTGCTGTTGCTGGGATGCTTGATGAACTCATTGTAGATTTCTCCAATCTAGAACCATTTTTAAACAATCGATATTGTTGAAAGCCGTGTGATAGGCCTCATTTGCATCATTAGGTGAAGAGCGATGCGTAATCAAGCCATCTAAACTTAACTTGCCCGACTCCACCAAATCTTTAATTGCAACTAAATCTCCAGGCGCCCACTGTGCTGCAATACGAATACGCGCTTCCCGCATAAATGCTTGCGGAAACGAAAAAGAAATCGTGTCATAAAATCCTGCCAAAACAATTTCACCGCCAGGAGTAAGGCAGCTGATCAATGTATCTACTAATTTGGCATCGCCACTCACATCCACAATCGTTTTGTACTTCTTAATCTGATCGTCTTTAGGATCTATGGCCTCATAACCTACAGCGCCTTCTCGGCGGCCCGCATTGGTCTCCCAAACTACTGGGCGCTTGCCTTTAGCAACTGCAATCCGCGCAATCAAGCGACCTAATACGCCATGTCCAACAATTAAATCTGGTTGCTCCTGACCAGGACCAGAGGTCACGTGATAACCAGTCGCAGCCAAAGCAAAGAGGATTGCCTCTTCGCCTAAATGATCTTGAATCGCAATCACGCGATTGCTATCAACAATCACGCGTGAAGCTGCACCACCAAACAGACCTCGAATTTCTCCATAGCATTTAGCTCCTGGAACAAATACTCTTTGTCCCACCTTCAGATTCGAGTCAGTACCTGCTTTGACTACCCTACCTACAGACTCATAACCGGGCACGAGCGGATAACCCATGCCAGGAAAGTTGGGCATTTTTCCGGTCCACAATAATTTTTCTGTACCAGTACTAATGCCGCTCCACTCCATATCTACCAAAACATCGATGGGGGTCATGGGCGTTAATTCAAGATCAGCAAGAATGACACTTTCTGGCTTTTCTAGAACAATTGCCCTGGTTTGATACTTATCGGTCATGTCTCTTGGGTCATTCAATTTTTGATTAAATGTGTAAAAAAATATTTACACTTTAGTTTTTAATCCTTAATTGCCCACTTGTCATCTAGGGGTTTTCTCTACTAAATTGAGTATTTAGAGAGACTTCTATGGATATGTTTTTGAGGTGCGTCTTACGTACCCTAAAGAGCAGGTTTACTGCACTGCAATATTTGTGCATTTAAGGGCATATAGGAATTTAATAATTGAATACCAGTAAAACCTGCATCGCCCAGTAAGCGTCTTATTTCAATTTCAGTTCTCGGTCTGCCCCTACCCATTGCCAACAAATAAAAACCAAAATAGGCGTGACCCATTGCCTCAAAACCTTTGGTCTCAGCCATTGGCTCTGCTAGCAATAAAGTGCCGCCAGGATTAAGGGCATCAAATACATTGGCTAGTAACTGCCTTACGCGAGCATCATCATGATCAAAAATAACCCGCACCAGGGTGGCAAGATCGCACCCTCTTGGCAAGGGATCTTGAAAAAAGTTACCGCCAATCGCTTGCGCGCGGCCAGAAAGTCCAATGTCTTTGAAATGAGCATTGGAGAGCTCTGCTACTCCAGGGATGTCAAATAATTTGAACTGCAAATGAGGGTAACGCGCGGCCAACCTTTTAATAAAGGCGCCCTGCCCACCACCAATATCAAGAACCGTTTGATGCTTACCCATAGAATAGGCATCGATAATTTCATCTGTTACCAGTGATTGCGTATGCGCCATCAATTTGGAGTAAGCGGCAACCTTTTCAGCAGACAAGTTTTCTGGTGCAGCACCCTTTTCAGAAGTGATATAGGGCCAGTATTCGTTGAGCGAAGCAGAACTGGTATCGCCCTGCAAGAGCGCGATTGGGTCAGCGAGATCACGATAAAAATCGGCATGGTGTTTAACCATATCCAAAATAGCGATGTTTCCAACTAATGGGGCGCTCTTCATGCTGAGGGCATAACGATCTTCGCTACGCTTTACAAGCAACTCAATAGCAACAGCTGCATCCAATAAGCGCCTCAGGCCAGCAGGTTTTAATGGGATTTGTTTTTGCAGTTCATCAAAGCTGAGAGCACCCTTCGCCAAAATATCAAACAGGTTGATTTGAGTGCAGGCTAATAGGACTTGGGTATAAACAAACCCCGCCATCAAATCAAAAATATCGGATGCTTGTTTTTTGACTAACCAGCGAGTAAGGGGGAAGCGTGTAGCCCAGCGCTGAAAGCTGGGTGAAGCAATGAGTCGATTTCGCCAATCGAAGAAAATTTCCATGAATGGCAATTCAGAAATTAATTAAGGGTGGTAATGGGATTAAGAATGACTGGTTTGACGAAATAAAATTTTTCTTTTTGCATCTTTAAACCAATCAGAAGGCACAAGACGTTCAGATTCTTGAGTAACAAGAGCACGTAACATCTTCTCACCTTTGCAATGCGGTATAGAGGCAATGGCCTTCCTTACTAATTCATCAAAGCGTTGCACGGCACCACTAAGACCCAAATCCCTAGCAGAGCTCGGACGATCATGAGCTATATCCTGGCCAGCAGGCTTTCCTAATTCTGCTTGATCAGCTACGACATCACGTATGTCATCTGCTACTTGATAAGCCTCACCGAGCCATTCACCAAGTGGCCTCCAGGTGGCGGCATCAGCACCGGCTGCTTGTGCACCAGCAGCAGTTGCTGCCTCGAACAAAGAGCCTGTTTTAGCACGTTGATAGTCGCTCAAATCGACTTTTGGCTCACACTCCCACGCTTGACCTGCAACAATTCCATGGGGTGAACCGACACTCATCGCAATCGTATTCATGAGAGGACCCAAGCGGAAGATAGAGCGTGTACCAGAACTAGCTAAGCACTGAAATGCCAACACAATGAGTGCATCTCCAGCGAGTACTGCAATACGCTCGCCATAGGCAGCGTGCACAGAGGGTCTGCCACGTCGTAACTCTGCATCGTCAAAGCAAGGTAAATCATCATGCACTAAAGATGCACAATGCAATAACTCAATGGCACTAGCAGCCGCATTTGATAAAGCAGGATCATCATCACCACACGCTGCAGCAACAGCTAAACATAATTGCGGACGAATTCTGGCTCCGCCTGGAAACACTGAGTAATGCATTGCCTCTTGCAAGAGCTGTGGCCCGTGTTTGGATTGAGCCAAATGCATCGCATCCTCAAGACTTTGATTAATTCGCTCTAATATGCTCATATTAAATTTTGTATTCAAGTATTGTGTTTAAGAAAGAGTTTTAGCCACTGAAAATCATTAAGCCGCTAAAGAGTTATTGTCGTAAATGCCCTCTAAGCGATCCTCTAGCTCGTCATTAGCCTCTTGCATCGCTTTGAGCATTTCTGGCTCAGGCTGCCAGTAATTTCTTTGCGACGCTTCAGTCAAACGATTCGCTAAACGAGCAGCAGCAGTAGGATTTAGTTTTGCTAAACGCTCACGCATTTCAGGGTTCAGCATAAAAGTCTCTGTTAACTGCTTATAGACCCAAGGCTGCACTTGACCCGTAGTCGCAGACCAGCCCATGGTGTTGGTGATATGCACCTCAATTTGTCGTACACCCTCATAACCACTTTCCAACATGCCTTCGTACCATTTTGGATTGAGCATCCGAGTACGAGTTTCTAAAGAAACTTGTTCAGAGAGTGTTCTGACTGCACCCTCACCTTTTGTCTGATCACCAATAAAGACTGGGACGTCGGCACCGCCCTTGGCACGCTTCACTGCTCTCGTAATTCCGCCCAAGGTATCAAAGTAGTTATCAATTGTTGTTACACCTAACTCCATCGAGTCAAGATTTTGATAAGTCATTTGCACATCGGATAGAACGCTCTTTAACAAAGCGTTATTTTGAATCGGTACACCAGCGCGTCCGAAAGCAAAACCTTTTCTACGGGTGTAGGTTTCAGCTAATTCATCTTCCTCTTCCCACACGCTGTTTTCAACCATATTGCTAACGTTAGAACCATAAGCGCCATCGGCGTTTCCATAAACACGCAATGAAGCTGTTTCTAAATCACAACCATGTTCTTTTTGGTAAGCCAAAGCATGCTTACGAATAAAGTTTTGTTCCAGCGGCTCATCTTCCGCAGAAGCTGCCATAAATGCTGCCTCAGCTAGCAACTTAATTTGCAAAGGTAGTAAATCGCGGAATATGCCAGACAAGGTAATGACTACGTCAACCCTTGGACGACCCAGCTCACTTAAAGGAATTAATTGTGCGCCTGCTAGACGACCATAACTATCGAAGCGTGGTTTTGCGCCCATCAATGCAAGCGCTTGACCAATTTGACCGCCTTCAGATTTCAAGTTATCACTGCCCCACAAAACCATCGCAATCGATTCTGGAAGTGAGTTGCCATCTTCTTGGTATTTATCCAAAATGCGCTGAGCCTGTTTAGCCCCATCTTTCACGGCAAATACACTGGGAATACGGAATGGATCAAAGCCATGTAGGTTGCGACCCGTTGGCAATACTTCAGGATTGCGCATCACATCGCCACCAGCTGCTGGGCGAATAAAGCGTCCATCTAACGCATCTAACATACCAGCCACTTCAGTCTCTGCAGACATCAACTCATTGGACTGCACCATCTTGCCAAACAAATCTTCTAATATCTCGCGAGTACCAAGCTCTAATAGCTTAGGATGAGCATCAATCACTTTGTCAAACTTCTCACCATTCATCAGGGCTTCTACCACCGCATCTTCAACTGGATGATCCAGAGCTACATCAGCCATCGCTTTTAATAATCCAAAGCGCTCAGCTAAAGGTGGCACAGCACCAACCACATGCAAGCCATGAGGAATTAAGGTGTACTCGAGCTCGAGTAATTCATTAAAGAGATTGCTGACGATATTTTGCAAACCATCTAGATCTGTTTTATCCCAGACAGGCTCGGCTTTGCATAGATCAATCTCTGCTGCTTGGGCCTGAATCAGATCTCCCAAATCTATCCGCTCCTGATTTGCATCAACATCTAAAGATCTAAAGCGCTCAATCGATGCTTTGAGATCAGCCAAGCCGGCATATAAACCGGCTTGCGTTACTGGCGGAGTAAGGTAACTAATCAGGGTTGCACCAGAGCGGCGTTTAGCAATCGCGCCCTCAGAAGGATTGTTCGATGCATACAAATAAATATTAGGCAGATCATTGATTAAACGGTCTGGCCAACATGCGCCACTCATGCCAGTTTGCTTACCAGGCATGAACTCTAATGCGCCATGCGTACCAAAGTGAATGACTGCTGTAGCAGCAAAGTCTTCCCGCAAGTAACGATAGTAAGCAGAGAATGCATGGGTTGGCGCAAAACCACGTTCAAATAGCAAGCGCATCGGATCACCTTCATAACCAAACGAAGGTTGCACAGAAATCAGCACATTGCCAAACTGCTTACCAAGGACAAAGATGGAGCTTCCGTTAGAGAGTTGCTTACCTGGAGCTGGACCCCATTGCGCTTCAATTTCTTTTAACCAAGGTTCACGCCGAACATGATCATCTACAGGAATTAAGGTGTGCACGTTTGCATCTGCGCCATACTGCTGGGCATTGCCTTTTAAGATTGAATCACGTAACTCATCTACGGACTTGGGAACGTCAACGGTGTAGCCACGCTCCTTCATGCCAATTAATAAATTTTGGACCGATTGGAAGACGCTCAAGTAAGCAGCGCTACCAATATTGCCGGCATTCGGTGGGAAATTGAACAATACAATGCCAACCTTACGTTGCGCACGCTCCGAACGACGCAAGTCAACTAACTTTCCAACCCGTGCAGCCAGCATTCCAACACGCTCGGTACAGGTAAACATATCCTGTGGATTGTGATCATCTGTAAATGAACACTGCTTATGGCAACCTGTACAGGTGGTACCAGATGCACCGGGTCGCCCACCATATACCATCGGAATGGTTGAGCCATCTAGTTCAGGAATCGCCACCATGATGGTGCTCTCTACAGGGAGCAAACCACGCTCAGAACCTCCCCACTGCTCAAGATTTTGAAACTCAACGGGGTGAGCCGCAATATAAGGAATATCTAATTTAGCCAACACCTCTTCAGCCGCATGAGCGTCGTTATAGGCTGGTCCACCCACCAAAGAGAAGCCTGTTAGAGAAACCATGGCATCAATCGTTGGCTTGCCCTCTTTTGTAAAGTAATCATCAATAGCTGGGCGAGCATCTAAACCGGCCGCAAAAGCAGGCACTACTTGTAAACCTTGCGCTTCTAATGCGGCAATGACCGGATCATAGTGACCACTGTTACCAGAGACCAAGTAAGAACGCAGAACCAAAAGTCCGACTCTTCCGCGCGCTTTTGCATCTGGCACTACCTTAGGCAAATCACTTAAATTACTACTCAAGCGATTTTTCATGCGTGGGTGATACACCCCAGAATCTGGATATTCGACTGGATCAAGGGCCTTCGCATTTTTACGCAAGACCTCACGTGAACCAGCTGCATAACGATTAATCAGATTAACCATCATGTTGTACATGTTCTCTTGAGAACCACCCAGCCAATACTGCAATGACAAGAAATAAGCCCTGAGATCTTGGGCAGTTCCAGGCACAAAGCGCAGCATTTGCGGAATCACGCGCAACATCTTCATTTGCTTTGCGCCAGCAGTCGAACTCTTGCTGTTGCCGTCTTTGTCTTTGGCGCTCGGACGCAGCTTTTTCAGCATGGCCATCAAGCCACTGGCTGGTTGACTCATATCGAGCTTGCCAATTTTTGTTAACTTAGTAACGTCTCCTGCAGACATGGCACAAACCATGGCATCACAATGGTCTCGCCTTGCTTTAAGATCTTCCAAAATTGGTAAATAGTGATCCTCTAGGAACAACATAGTGGCAATCACGATGTCGCCACTAGCAATGTCATCCTTACAGTGTTGTAAATGCTCTGGATTACCGGCAAATTCACTGGCTGAATGGATGCTCAGCGTTGCTCCCGGAATAGTCTTCTTGAGATCCTCATAGGCACGGTTTGCAGCGCTATTTAAATGAGTATCCATCGTCACAAGCACTAACTTAATAGGCTCATGCATATTGGAAGATTTTGTTTTGGTAAGCATTCAATAAGTGTTATTAAAAAGATTAAATTTAAAAAAATTTACTTTTTAGTTTTTACTTTCTATCTCTGATTGATTCTTGAAGAATCCTACAATACTGTCAACCAAATTAGACACCTATTTCGCCTCAAAACTATCCTTTAAGGGTATCTCCTAATAAAAACTCAATACCAGTATATTTAAAGAATTGAGCACTCATCAATTGATTTGCTGCTATGCAATAAATCAATTCATTAGGCTCGTATTAAACAATTTCAAGGAATCTGAATGGCACGTAATTACCCTTTCTCTGCAATTGTTGGGCAAGAGGATATGAAGCTGGCAATCTTGATTGCGGCACTCGATTCCAGTGTTGGGGGAGTGTTAGTAATGGGTGACCGTGGCACAGGTAAATCCACGGCAGTTCGTGCACTTGCAGCATTACTTCCGGAGATGAGCTCAGTTCAAGATTGTGTATATGCCTGTGATCCGAATGCTGCACCAGGAACCTGTCCTGTATGCGATGAATTAAGAGCCAAGCTCAAGGTTGGTGGAAAACTCAAGGCCATTAAGAAAGCAGTGCCAGTAGTGGACTTGCCATTGGGCGCTACGGAAGATCGGGTTATTGGCGCATTAGATATCGAAAAAGCACTGAGTTCTGGAGAAAAAGCATATGAACCCGGCCTTCTTGCTAAAGCACATCGAGGCTTCCTGTACATAGATGAAGTGAATCTTTTAGAGGACCACTTAGTCGACTTATTAATCGACGTTGCTGCTTCTGGAGCCAACGTGGTCGAAAGAGAGGGTCTCAGTATTCGTCACCCTGCAAAATTTGTTCTAGTCGGCAGTGGTAACCCAGAGGAAGGTGAATTACGTCCACAACTACTCGATCGCTTTGGTCTTGCTGTTGAAGTGAAGACTCCTCAAGAATCAAAGTCTCGAGTAGAAATTATCAAACGACGCGATGAGTTTGAGCGCAATCAAGCCAAGTTCATGGAGACTTGGGAAAAAGAAGATGACATCATTCGACAGCAAATTCAAGCTGGGAAAAAGAAATTGCCTTCAGTCAAAGTGGATGATGCGATGCTAGAAAAAGTAACTCAGCTTTGCAGTCACCTGGGAACTGATGGTCTACGTGGGGAGTTAACCCTGCTGCGCGCAACCCGAGCTTATGCTGCACTCTGCGGAAAAAATCAGGTAACGATCGAGCACCTGAAAAAGATTGCAGTACCCGCCTTACAGCATCGACTCAGGCGCAATCCTTTGGATGACTCAAGTTCTGCCGTTCGAGTCAGAAGAGCTTTAGAAGAATTGTTTCCCGAAAAAAGTAAGTAAAAACACTCAATCAGCAAATACTGTCTTTTGGAAAATCTAGCGCAAACGCAAGAGATTAGTAAGAGCGCCAAACTCGAAACTTGGTTGCGGGCGCTCCAGGTTGCCCAACTCTTAGCTATTCATCCGCATGGTTTGGGTGGCGTAATTTTGCGTGCACGCTCTGGACCAGTCAGAGATCGTTGGCTAAGCTACCTCAATACCGTCGCTCAATTGGGAGGTATGCGCCTGCCTTTACGCAAAATGCCTCTTGGCATCTCAGATGAAAATCTGATTGGTGGTATCGATCTCGATCAAACACTACGCACAGGCAAAGCCGTTCTCAGGCAGGGACTCCTCGCGCAATGCGATCAACAGTTATTACTCATGCCAATGGCAGAGAGAGTTGAAGTAGGCGCTGTAGCGAAAGTGGTGAGCGCTTTGGATAATGGATTTATTGCAATTGAGCGTGATGGTCAAAGCCGCAGAATTGAAAGTCGCTTTGGAGTTGTGGCTTTGGATGAGGGTATCGAAGATGATGAACAGCCCAATGAAAAAATTCGGCAGAGAACCGCATTTCTGTTGAACCTCGATATTCTCGGCTGGAGAGATCTACCAGAAACTGATGATGATTTTCTGCCTGATACCCAAACACTTCAATATGCACGTGAGAACTTCTCTGCAGTCACTGTGAGTGAAGATAGTCTTAATGCATTGGTTGGTGTTGCTGAACAGTTGGGGGTGATATCGATACGTGCCCTTAATCTGGCTATGAATACCGCGAAGTGTTTAGCAGCTTTTGATAGAGAAGATGAAGTGACTAGCATGCATTTGCAACAAGCGATTGCATTAGTTTTATCCCCACGCGCTACGCGACTGCCACAAAGCGCTCCGCCCGAAGAGGAAGAGATTCTACCTGAACCAGAGTCAGACGAACAACCTGAGAGTGAGCAAGATCCCTTAGATCAAGAGCCGCCTCCTCCAGAAACACCTCCACCTGATCCGAGTGAAGATCAAAATAGGAATGAAGATGAGGGGGAGGAACAGGAAAATAATGCAGAAAATCCACAAGCGCTTGAAGATGAAATTTTAGAAGCCGCTCAAGCAGCAATCCCTGCAGACCTCTTGGCGCGCTTGGCAGATTTAGCTGACTTAAAAACACCTAAAGGTATGGGTGGCAAAACTGGCGCTATCAAAGTCGGCCGCATACGTGGTCGCCCACTCGGAAATATACCCGGCATGCCCGAGGGTGGCAAAACTCTGAGCATCATCGATACGCTGCGTGCTGCTGTTCCTTGGCAAGCTGTACGCAGAGCAGAAATGAAGGCAGCTGGCAAAACAATCCCTCTTGGGAAAATTTTGATTCGCAAAGAAGATTTTCGGATTAAGCGCTATCAAGAGCGCACTCAAACCTTAACGATGTTTATCGTAGATGCATCTGGCTCCTCCGCGATGCATCGCCTTGCAGAAGCCAAGGGTGCAGTGGAATTGCTATTAGCTGAATGCTACGTAAGACGAGATCAAGTAGCAGTGATGTCATTTAGAGGTAGTGTTGCCGAACTCGTCCTCGCCCCTACGCGTTCATTAGTCAAGGCTAAACGAGCCCTCAGTGGTCTGCCTGGCGGTGGTGGGACCCCCCTGTCTCGTGCGATTGATGAATCTTTTGAAGTTGCTAGCGCATCGATGCGAAAAGGACTTACCCCCGCCTTAGTCTTCTTAACGGATGGCCGAGCCAATATTGCTAAAGATGGCTCTCCTGGAAGACCAAAGGCAATGGAAGATGCGCAGCAGTCAGCACGCGCTGCATCTCATTACTCTTTTAAGTCCTTATGGATTGATACTTCACCGCAAGCTCGAGACGAAGGTAAAGCCATGGCTGCAATGCTGGGGTCTATGTACTTACCACTACCGAATGCAGGCGCTAATGAGGTTTCTCAAGCGATCATGCAAGGCCTGAAAAAGGCTTAATCGCCAAACTCAGTCTTCAAGCCTTCGAGAATCAGTTGTGCCACTTTGTTTGGCTCAAGTTCATGCATGATGTGACCACCCTCCCATTTCACAATCTCTGCAGCAGGAAAATAATCCAGAATAATCTTTTCTAAAGGCTTTACTGGAATCCACGCATCCTGATTACCTAAGACGCAAATTAATTTACCGCGATATAAATTTGCTTCAACCAAAACTTTGTGAATATCTGCCGCCGCCATAAAATTCATGGAGCCGCGTACATGTTCTGAACGCTCAAAGAGTTTACGGTAATAAACTCTGCGATTCTCCGGCAAAATCGTATTCGTTGAGTCTAGCAGCTTATCGACCATTCCTAAACTAGGTGAAAGTGAAGCAAGCAAGCTAGAGAGCGTTGAGGATCGGGTAATGGGACCTAAGAGTGGTCCAAAGAAACTAGTGTAGACAGCTGGTGGCGGTATAAAAGAGGGATTCAAAGCAATCACTAGCTTAGGTGGCTTTGATGAACCTACGGCAAAACGCAATGCTAAAGGTGCGCCAGCAGAATGGCCGACTACGATCGAGGGTGCTTCAATTCCCAATTGCTCAATGAGTAGCTGCAAAGAGTTTGCTATTTCATCAAGTGTTAAGTCTTCTAGTTTTGCACCTAAGGTAAAGGCATGTCCTGGCAAATCCGGCACTAAGACTTGTGCATGGGCTTCTAACAGAGGAATCAGATCAGACCAAGAATGGGTTGAGCTGCCAGTGCCATGTAATAACAAAACAACAGGGCCCTTACCAGTGAGCTGCACATGCCAATCTAAACCTCCAACAGAGACGGTACTACTATGTTGTCGATTGGGCCAATCTAAGGGTATTCGTTTCATTGCTTATAAGAACTCTTTGAGTGCCTGAAGTCCAATTGTAGGTTGCTCTTCTTGTGGCAAGTGGCCAATATTAGGCAAGGATACTCTCTTCACATTAGACATTACCTTCAAGTAATCATTTGAATTTGCAATCGGGATAAAAGCATCTTGCTCACCCCAGATCAATAAAGTAGGTGCCTTGATATTGGTCAAAGAGGGCACTGGATCTTGTAAGACAGTTTGCTGCATACGGGCCAAAATGGCACCTCTTACCCCAGGGGCTAACATCAGGTCGTAGTAACGATTCACTAAAGCATCATTTAATGTTTTTGGATTGGCGTAAGCTGGCTCAAGGTTCATTGCTAAAAAAGTTTTAGAAAAGAAATAGCGATAGAGCTGAGCAATTGCAGGGACTTCAGTCTTTTTGCCGTACTCAATTCCTGGGCTAGCATACCCATCCGGTGAGATGAGCACCAACTTCGCAACCTGATCCGGATACCGCGCGGCAAATTGCCAAGCAAACTTGCCGCCCATCGAATTGCCTACCAACACCACCTTTGGAATTTGTAGCGCTCTCATGAAAGCCTCAAGTACCTCCACACTTCTCTCATCGGTATAGACGCCACTTGGATCTTCTCCGGTAAGACCAAATCCTGGCAAGTCTACAGAAATCACACGGTAGTCCTGACTTAAAGCTTCTGACCAAGCATCCCAAGTCTGCAAACTTGCACCAAAGCCATGCAAAAATAGAATGGGTATCGGGTTTTTGGAAGGGCCAGTATCTTGATAATGAATGTTGACTCCCAATGCACTGACATATGCATTTTTAGGAGAGCCATACATTTTTTCTAACTCTGTTTTAGACTTATCGGGAGCCCATAAATAGAGGGCTGCAAAAAAGATGAAGGTTGTTAATACCAGAGCAATGATCTTGAACGCTTTGAGGAGCATCGATTTCTAGCCTTAAAATAACAATGATGAATTTCTACTAAAACTAAGACTGTAATAGAAAAATGACTGCCAATACTACTCAACCCCTTGCCATTATTACCGGAGCCTCATCTGGAGTTGGCTTATATGCCGCCAAAGCTCTGCTGGCTCGTCATTGGCGACTGATACTGGCAGTCCGAGACCCTCAAAAAATGGAGTTAACCGCAAAGGCACATCAATTTGATTCTAGCCAATATGAAATCTGGGAACTAGACCTTGGAAATCTCGATAGCGTTAAAGCATTTGTCCAACGCTTTAATGAAAGCGGTCAAAAGCTTAACGCTTTGCTCTGTAATGCGGCGACTTATTTACCACTCTTAAAAGAACCTGCCCGCTCTCCTCAAGGATTTGAAATTAGCGTAGCAACGAATTATTTTGGGCACTACGTTCTGAGCAGAATGCTGCTGGACAAGTTAATCCAAACTGCCAAACAACATGAGCATGCACGTCTGATTACCTTAGGCACTGTGACCGCCAACTCAGAAGAATTCGGCGGCAAAGTACCTATCCCTGCCCCCGCAGATATTGGTGCTTTAGAAGGTCTCATGGCAGGCTTTAAAGCACCGATTGCCATGATCAATGGAAAACCCTTTAAACCTGGCAAGGCATACAAAGATAGCAAGCTATGCAATATGGTCATGAATCGAGAGCTACAAAAAAGATATCACGCTAGTACTGGCGTGATCTTTAATACCCTATATCCTGGATGTGTAGCTGAGACGGCACTCTTTAGAGACACTCCGCCACTCTTTCAAAAAATATTTCCCTGGTTTCAGAAAAACATTACTAAGGGTTATGTGAGCCAAGAGCTTGCTGGAGAACGTGTTGCTCAAGTGGTTGCAGATCCACGCTTTACCCAATCAGGTGTTCATTGGAGCTGGGGCAATCGCAACTCGGCTATCAGAGAGCCTTTCGCCCAAGAACTTTCTATGAAAGCCAAGAGCGAAAAATTAAGCAACGATCTCTGGGAAATTACAGCCAAGCTCGTTGGCATGCCCAGTGATTAACTAAGCAGATTAATCAAAGCCAAGCAAATCAAATATATCTCTGTCCTTCATTGGTATTGAAGGCAGGGGATCTGCTCCGGCCCAAAGTGCTGCAGCCAAACGCATGTACTCTTGCTGGACTTTTTCAAGCTCAGGAGAGTACTCCATCTCAAATAAAGTTGACTTTTTAAGACGACTACGACGAATCACATCCAAGTCAGGGAAGTGAGCCATCGTTTTTAATCCAACCTGTTCATTGAATTTGTCGATTTGATCGGTATCCTTACTGCGATTCGCAATCACACCACCTAAGCGAACGTTATAGTTTTTCGCTTTTGCACCAATAGCTTGAATAATGCGATTCATCGCAAAAATAGAATCAAAGTCATTGGCAGTAACGATAAGCGCGCGATCAGCATGCTGCAGTGGCGCAGCAAAGCCGCCACAAACTACGTCGCCCAACACATCAAAAATCACGACATCGGTATCGTCCAGTAAATGATGTTCCTTCAGGAGTTTCACAGTTTGCCCAACCACATAGCCCCCACAACCTGTTCCTGCTGGAGGTCCGCCCGCTTCTACACACATTACGCCGTTATAACCTTCATACACAAAATCTTCGATGCGCAACTCTTCGGAATGAAAATCCACTTTCTCCAGCACATCAATTACCGTAGGCATCAGCTTTTTGGTGAGGGTAAATGTTGAATCATGTTTAGGATCGCATCCAATTTGGATGACGCGTTTTCCTAATTTAGAGAAAGCAACCGATAAGTTAGATGAGGTGGTGCTCTTACCAATCCCACCCTTACCGTAAATCGCAAAGACCTTCGCTTTACCAATTTTCAAATTGGGATCTAGCTGAACTTGAAGGCTTCCTTCACCATCAGGTGGTGGACTGCGAAAATCTGAAACGGGTATGTTAATTGCTTTCATTTTGGATTGCTTTCACTGTTTTTGACTAGATGTCACTATTTAACTTTTAAAGTGTGTCTTTGCATCATACAAAGTTTCTAAGGTAATACTCAAGAGTCCTTGCTCAACTGCATAACGCTCTGTATTTCTTCTGGCCTTGCCTCTCACAAAAAATGGGATTTTATTGAGTTCTTTTTCAGCATCATTTTCCCAGGAAGGTGCTCCATTCTTGACAGTAATCATCGAAGGGGCATTCTCTGAGGCCTCTTTTGCGGGAGTCGAATGTCCAAGATGGGATGGCATCGCGCCATCATGAAACTCAAAGTCTCCTTTGAACATGCCAATTAAATGTTCTTCGAGACCCATCATGAGAGGATGAACCCAAGAATCAAATAATACGCAGGCACCTTCAAAGCCCATTTGCGGAGAATAACGAGATGGAAAATCTTGGACATGCACTGGAGACGAAATGACTGCACAAGGTATTTTTAAGCGCTTGGCAATATGACGCTCCATCTGGGTTCCTAAGATCAACTCTGGCTGAAGTTCAGTAATCTTTTCTTCAACTTCTAAATAGTCGTCCGAAATGATTGCCTCAAGCCCGAATTCAGCAGCAGCCTCACGTACTTCACGAGCTAATTCACGGCTATAGGTGCCTAGTCCAACTACTTTGAAGCCCATTTCATGAGCAGCTACTTTTGCTGCAGCAATAGCATGCGTTGCATCACCAAAAATAAAGACTCTCTTGTTGGTGAGATAGGTTGAGTCTACCGATAACGCATACCAACGTGCTCTAGATGATTGACTTAATTTTTCAACATCACACTCAATACCTGCTAACTGGCAGACTTCAGTAATAAAAGCTTGAGTACCCTTAAATCCAATCGGAATCGTTTTAGTCGAAGGCTGACCAAAGCTTCTACTCATCCAAGTGACTGCAGTGTTTGCTGTCTCTGGGTATAAATTGACATTAAAGTCGGCTTCATGCAAACGCGCAATATCTGCAGGGTTAGCGCCTAAAGGTGCAACCACATTGACTTCAATTCCTAAATCACGCAATAAACGAGAAATTTCTTCGACATCATCGCGATGCCGGAAACCGAGAGCCGTAGGCCCTAAAATATTACAACTCGGCTTTGCATTGGCTGCACGGGCTGGACGTTGTTGGCCTGGAGGCAGAATAAATGACTGCCCTAATAGGCGAACCATCTGATAAAAGGTTTCTGCTGCGCCCCAATTTTCTTTCTTTTGATATGCCGGCAATTCCAGTGGCAAGATCGGTACAGGCAAATCAAGCGCGGCGGCTAAGCCACCAGGGTCATCTTGAATCAACTCTGCTGTACAGGATGCGCCCACCATTAATAAATCAGGCGTAAAACGGGCATAAGCTGATCTAGCAGCATCTTTGAATAATTCTGCAGTATCGCTACCTAAATCACGCGCCTGGAAAGTGGTGTAAGTGACCGGCGGTCTCTTTTTCATCCGCTCAATCATGGTGAAAAGGAGATCGGCATAAGTATCGCCTTGCGGAGCGTGCAGAACATAATGCACCTTCTCCATTGCGGTAGCAATGCGCATCGCTCCGACATGGGGTGGTCCTTCATAAGTCCAAAGCGTTAATTTCATACGGTCTCCGCCATCATGAGCTTATGTTTTCTCGTTAAAGGGCGAGCAAATAATTCCGCAAGATCAGCTGCTTGGTTAAATCCTTGAATAGGTGTGAAGACAAGCTCAATCGACCACTTTGTAGTAAAGCCCTCGGCTTCCAAGGGATTCGCTAATCCCAAGCCACAGACAACCATATCTGGCTGTTGCGCGCGACAACGGTCTAATTGATTTTCTACATTTTGACCTTCAGATAATTGCGTCTGAGAATCCAACATAGTCAATTCTTCCGCCATATGCTGACGATGCAAATAGGGAACGCCGACTTCCATCAATTTCATGCCAAGCTCTCTATTTAAATAACGAGCCAAAGGTATCTCTAACTGTGAGTCAGGGAAGAAGAAAATGGATTTGCCCTGCAGGATCTCACGATGCGGCGCAAGTGACTTATTGGCACGATCACGTTGGGGTGCAATGACCTTCTCAAAGACATCTTTAGGCACACCTAATTCTTGGGCGGCGGCTGCAAACCATTTTTCTGTTCCCTCTACACCCAATGGGAAAGGTGCAGCAATTCTCTGAGCCCCTAAATTTTCCAAGAATCTAGCGGTATCGGTCAAAAATGGCTGAGACAATAAATACTTTGTCTTTGGACCAACAACGATTTTTTGCGTCGACTCCCTAGGCGGGAAAAAAGCAAAAGACTTGAGACCCAGGTCTTTAAAGATGCGACTAAATTGATCTTCAACCACATCAGCCAAACAGCCGACCACCAATAAATCAACTTCATCAGATTGATTAGACTTAGGTAGATCTTGCACTAACGCAGCTAAACAAGCGTCTTCCCCTTGGGTAAAAGTTGTCTCAATACCGCTGCCAGAATAATTCAGAATGCGTACATTTGGCGCAAATGTTTTACCAAGACGTTGTGCTGCCCTCGACAAATCTAACTTTATGACTTCTGACGGGCAAGAGCCCACTAGAAATAATAGTTTGATATCAGGACGACGCTCTAGCAATTGCTTTACAACCTTGTCTAACTCATCATTAGCATCTGCAAGACCAGCTAAATCACGATCATCAATGATTGCTGTTGCAAAACGTGGTTCGGCGAAAATCATCACCCCAGCGGCAGACTGAATTAAGTGTGCGCAGGTTCGAGAACCAACCACTAGAAAAAATGCATCTTGAATTTTTCGATGCAACCAGATAATCCCAGTCAGGCCACAGAAAACTTCTCTTTGGCCACGCTCTTTTAAGGGCTGGAAATCCATCTTCACTTCATTGGCTACAGAATTCAATTCTTACCTCAGACTTTGATGAACGAATTGAATTGGGAATGGAGGACCATCGAACCAATTTCAGACGGGGCACAGAAAAAAGTAGTCATACAGTCATACGCAAATCAATAGATGCCTTAGTAAAAGGCTCTTGAGGGCTTTTAGATATAAGTGTTTATACCCATAAAAAGCCTATCGCTAAAAGGGGAATATTGCCAAGCCAAAGAAAAAGCCCCAAATATTAAGCAACTTGGGGCTTTTAATTGAGTGAAGTTTGAACCTTATCGTTGCGACTTTAGCAATGCTTTAAAGGTTAGCACGCTGAGAGATACCGCAATTCCTAGCGAAACTAAAAACATGGCAAATTTAGACTGGGTCTGGCCCGCAGGAAAGATCAAGTAGAAAGCAACGGTAATGCTGACGACCATTCCAAAAAATCCTGCAATTTTAGAAATCCGGTCTTTCATATCATGGAATTTAAACATGCTCTGTATCCTTTCAGGTTTTATATCTTGTGCGCATAAGAACATCAATGGATGATTGCTAATTGATGTCGAAAACTTTAAACCTCGTTTTTGGTAGAGTCAAGACACTAGGGTAAACCCTCTAAAAATTAGCAGCTTTCTCCATCTCCAGCATGCCATCTTCGATGGAATAGATTGGTTCATAAGCTAACTGATCTTTGGCTTTCTGAATCGAGACAGAAAAAGGGTGCGCCATTAAATGGACCATCTCCCTAATTAACGGGGGTTCGCCACGAAGCGGTAAGTATTTCCAACCATTTTCTGTAAACCGAGCCAACGGCCTAGCCAAGGAGCGAGGTATCGATAAAGATGGCACCTTGTAATGACCGGCTTTGAGTCTCTTGGTCATCCATTGCCTAAATGGAATTGTCTGCCCATCGCTGATAAAAAAACTCTCTTGAGTTGCTGCTGACAGCAGCGCTTTATTTACTGCTTCGCAAAGATTTTGAATGTAGCAAGTTGAGAAGGGGTAGTCACCCTGATCAAACCAGCCAAACTGATTCAGATTAGCAGCCTTGCCCAAGCTTTGGTCAACCAAATCACCTTTACCCCAAATGGATGCAGGTCGAAGGCTTATCGTTCGGAACTCTTCATTTCCAGCATCAAGCACCAACTGTTCTGCTTGGGACTTGCTATGACTATAGGGAAAGTCATGCAGCGCTGGTAAAGATTGAGATTCTGAAAGATTCAGATTTTGCCTCAAGGGATCTTTAGCGATCGATGCATCACTCATGTAAATAAACTGCTTTACACCGGCCAGCTTGGCTGACTCTAAAACATTTTTTGTCATCAGCACGTTAGTCTCAAGCAAAGCTTGCTCTGAATTCCAAAGCCTCATCTCTGCGGCACAATGAATCAGGACATCAAAATCCTGAAGTCTCTTCGTTAAGCTTTGGATATCGTTTAAGTCCCCCGACCAAATCTCAAGATTCTGCGAAGGTTTGCTAGCGACGGCATGCGGCGCACGAAAGTGGCAGAGGATTTCATGCTTGGCAGCATTTAAGGACTCAAGCAAATGACTTCCAACAAAACCGCTAGCTCCAGTTAAAAAGATTTTCATAGAACGAGAGAGTTAGTCACTTACTAAACCTTTGCCCAAGAAATAGAGCTGATTTTCCATAGTAATAGGCGGTGGCCAACAATATCTTTGGTGAGAATGCGATGATAGAAATCAGAAGCAAGGGAATGAAAGACCAATGTTGAGTTGATCCATAAGCACCCAATATGATGAGTGCTAAAAAAATGATCTTACGCACTCCACCGCGAGGTAGCCAGGGACTTCTTTTATATATAGGTTCTTTATGAGTCGCGGGACTGTCGTCTGCCATCTTCCTAGTATCACTAAAAATACACATCCAATCTAAGTGAACTATCATAGATAATTATTAGGGATTCTTCAATGACCAAGCTAAGCAACAAGACAAATCCCCATGGGTTGCGTACCTTAGCAGCACTTCTTCCCTTTTTGAAGCCATATAAAAAACAATTTATATTGGCAATCTTTAGCCTAGTTCTTGCCGCTAGCGCAACTTTAGCTGTTCCCTTCTCTTTTAGGCAAATCATTGATTTAGGTTTCAACACGGATAGTGGCAACCAAATCAATATCACTTTTTTAACCCTATTTATTGTTGCTGCCTTAGTAGCACTGGGAACCTCTCTCCGTTTTTATATGGTGTCCTGGTTGGGAGAAAAAATTACGACTGATATACGCTCAGCTGTCTACAGTCACGTCATCAAACAAAGCCCCGAGTTCTTTGAATCTACACATAGCGGCGAAATACTCTCGCGCCTCAATACAGATACCGTTCTGATTCAGACATTAATTGGTACTAGTGTCTCTATGGCGATCAGAAACATTCTTTTACTAGCAGGCGGTCTGGTGATGATGTTTATCACTAGTCCAAAATTATCTGTGCTGATTTTTGCAACCCTACTACTCACAATTATTCCAACGATGATCATGGGCAGGCGAGTCAGAAAGCTCTCCCGAAACTCGCAAGATAAGATTGCTGATGCCTCAGCTTTGGCAGGAGAGAAATTAAATGCCATCCCCACTATTCAGTCATTCACCAATGAAACAATAGAAATTCAACGATTTGATCAATCCATTCATACCGCTCTTGATGCGGCTATCCATCGATCACAAGCTAGGGCCTTACTGACATTTGTTGCTATTTTGTTTGGCTTCACCAGTATTATTTTGGTTCTTTGGCTTGGTGCCTATGCAGTGATGGATAAGCAAATTACTGCCGGAGAATTATCGCAATTCATTTTGTATGCTGTGATTGTTGCGGGAGCAATCGCTGGCATCTCAGAAGTAATCGGTGACACCCAAAGAGCGATTGGTGCAAGTGATCGCTTGCTGGAACTCTTAAACGTTCAATCTTCTATCCAAGCCTCAGTAATTGTGGAATCAATACCTCAGGTCAATGCCGCAGGTATTGGCGTAGAAATACAAAATCTCTGCTTTCAGTATCCATCCAATCAAAATCAGGTTTTATCAGACGTCTCTCTAGAAATTAAACCTGGGGAAAGAATTGCCATTGTTGGCCCATCAGGCGCCGGCAAGACGACGCTCTTTCAACTCCTGCAACGCTTCTATGATCCCACTAGCGGAGAAATTCTTTTTAATAACATCAACATTCGCAATCTGCGACTTGAAGCACTTAGAAAAATGATCGGTGTTGTTCCGCAGGATATTGTGATTTTTTCAGACAACGCCATGGAAAATATTCGTTTTGGCAGAATGGATGCGACTGATGAGGAGGTGATATTAGCAGCGCGTCTTGCCATCGCTGATGAATTCATTTCTAAATTACCAGAAGGTTATCAAAGCTTCTTGGGAGATCGAGGTATCCGCTTATCTGGTGGGCAAAAACAGCGGATTGCGATTGCTAGAGTATTGTTAAAGAATCCAGCCTTATTACTCTTAGATGAAGCTACTAGCGCCTTAGATGCTGAGTCTGAATTACTTGTTCAGCGCGCGCTTGAAGCTGCGATGGACCACCGGACAACGATTGTGATTGCTCATCGACTGTCTACCGTAAAGCAGGCAGATAAAATTCTTGTGTTGGAAAATGGACGGATCATAGAAACTGGAACCCATGCCGATTTGATTCTACGAAGTGGTCTTTATGCCCGCTTAGCGAAACTACAATTTACTGACCAATAATTGAGAATCCCTCAGACTCAATAAATCAGCATCAGTCATGCTTTAGATTTTAAATACTCACCAAATGAAAATACTGAGTTAGGGCCTAAGCGAGGCTTCAGCTTCTGAGGTTCTTTCTTGGATTTTGCTGCCACAGGAATTTTAGGGACTGCATTAAGTCTTACTTGACCAAGACCTTGTGTAGATTGCTCAAGGACAATAGATGATCTTTGAAGAGCGTCAGATAATGTAATTTGCTTCATCTGCAGATCCATATAGGCATCTAGGTTGGCCCAAAGAGATACACCTAAATCCTCATAAAGTGGCTCTTGTCCGTTCATCAGACTAAGCACATCATATAAAGAAATATCTTCAGGCTTTTTGGCTAAAGAATAGCCTCCTCCAGGACCGCGATGACTACGAATGAAACCCGCATCTCTCAGCTGACCAAAGATGACTTCTAGATAGGAGTGAGAAAGCTGATGCCTGCGACAAACTAAAGGCACAGAAATGGCACGACCTTGGGCTGTGTGAGCCGCAATGTCTAATAAGATATTAAATGCGATTTTGCTCTTGCTGAAAATTCTCATAGCTTTAATGTACAGCCAAAGATTCCGAAATGAAAGTACCCGCCCCTTTTTACATTAAAAAGGCGTTTTTTGAGCGGAATTATTGGCTTTGGGTCTAGGGAATAACCCATAGAACAGGCTTTATCTCAAGCGATCAAGAGTAAGCTCTTCATGGCAATAAAAGCTAAAAATATGGAGACAAAATGAAATTCCTATACGTTGCTACCGCATTTTTTATTTGCACCTCACTGGCAGCGCAGCCAAAAGTGAACCCTACAGATCCTCAGCCAACTTGCTACATGTGTCCGGGCACCTTTATTCCCGTGGATGAGCTGAATGCCTATACCAAAAAAGCCATCCAAGAACGTCACATTGATCAACAGGTGCGTGATATTGATATTGGTAAAGCAAGGGTGGGAATTGGCATGGTTTATCGCGGCAAGCTTGATGCCCCAAATCCAGACTCAGTAGCAGAGCATGATCAGATTAGCGAGGTCTATCACATCATCTCCGGCTCCGGAACATTAGTTCTTGGACCAGACATCACCAATCGTCAACGTAGACCAGCCACCCAAAAAACGGTGGTTGAATTTAACGGCCCAGGAAATAATGGCAGCGAAATTCTGAATGGCATCTCACGCAACCTCCAGCCGGGAGATGTGGTGGTGATACCCGCAGGAACAGGGCATTGGTTTACAGAAATTCCAGACCATATCAATTACCTGATGATCCGATTCGATCCAGATAAGGTAACACCGCTAAAAAGCGAAGCTCAGTCACTCAATTACCTATCAAAACCAGCAAGCCATTAAGGAGATTACTATGAAAAAAATGATTCGTTGCGGACTTGTCATCGCGTTAGTAGCTGTAAGTTGCAGCACATTCTCACAAGGCCAATCATCTGCGAAGGCCCCAGAATATAAAGTGGATGCATCCTGGCCAAAAACATTACCCAATAATTGGATATTGGGTCAAGTAGCTGGCGTAGCTACTGATAAAAATGATCATGTATGGATTATTCATCGCCCATTAACCATTACGGATGATGAAAAAGGTGCGACGCTCACTCCTAAAAGATCAAAATGTTGTATCCCAGCCCCACCCGTTCTTGAGTTTGATAAAAAAGGTAATTTATTGCAAGCCTGGGGCGGTCCTGGCAATGGCTACAACTGGCCAAAAAATGAACATGGAATTTATATCGACCCAAATGGAAATGTTTGGGTTGGTGGCAATGATCAAGCTGACCATATGATTTTAAAATTCACCCAACAAGGGAAATTTCTTCTGCAGATTGGGTCACCTGGTGCAAGTCTTGGTAGTAACGACACAACTCAGCTTGGTCGTCCTGCACACATGAATGTAGATCCGATTGCAAATGAAGTCTATATTGCTGATGGCTACTTAAACAAACGAGTGATTGTGTTTGATTCCAATACTGGCAACTATAAGCGTCATTGGGGTGCTTATGGCAACATGCCCAGTGATGAAAAGATCCCAAACTTTAATCCGACATCAACGCAATTTGCTAATCCAGTTCATTGCGTTCGCCTCATGAAGGACAACACCCTATTTGTTTGCGATAGAGCAAACAATCGCATTCAAGTCTTTGAGAAAAGTGGAAAATTCATTCGAGAAATGGCGTTTGAGACTGACACTAAAGGATCTGGCTCTGTATGGGACCTCATCCCTGCAGATAGCAATCAAAAGTACATCTTAATTGCTGATGGCACCAACAATGAAATCACAGTGATTGAGCGCGATACTGGCCGCAAGCTCAGTTCATTTGGAAGAAGCGGTAGAAATGCCGGTGAATTTCATTGGGTGCATAACATTGCCGTTGACTCCGAGGGTAGCGTCTATACCACTGAGGTAGATACTGGAAAACGTGCCCAAAAATTTATGAGAACTCAATAAATTTGAGACCTCGCTTGAGACCTTACTTGAAACTTCTCTTGGTATGCGCACTTTCTTTCCTGCTGAGCACTCCCGCAATGGCTCAGCTTGAGGTTTTAATTTCGGGAGGCTTTCAAGGTCCTTACAGCCAAATGCTGCCCTCTTTTGAAAAGATGACTGGCATTACAGTCATCACTAAATCAGGCGCCTCACAAGGCTCCGGCCCAAAGACGATCAAAGCACAACTAGCCACTGGTGTTACTGCAGATGTGGTCATATTGTCACGCGAGGGTTTAGCCGAACTCATTGCAGAAAATAAAATCGTGCCAAATTCAGATGTTGATTTAGCACAAGCCCCGCTTGGCTTGGCTGTACCTGCAGGCAATGCTAAACCTGACATCTCTAGCACGAAAGCGTTTGCAGATGCCTTAGTCAAGGCTAAAAAAATTGTTGTTCCCGGAAGTACCAGCGGTATTTACTTAAGCAAGGAACTCTTTCCTAAGCTTGGCATTAGTGAGCAAATCTCAGTACAGATTACCGAACGAGGTTCTCAGGCCACCGCCGCCTTAGCTGCGCGCGAAGCCAATATTGCCGTCCAGCCCAGCAGCGAACTCGTGAATATTTCGGGCATTGATTATGTTGGCCCCCTACCCAATAGCATTCAACTCATTCAAACCTTTGCTGCAGCAAGAGTGATGAACTCATCCAATTCTGAGGCTGCAAAAAAATTAATTGGATATCTAAGCTCACCAAACGCAGCCGAACCCATTAAAAATAGCGGCATGAATCTAGTCCGCTAGCAAAACTCATTGGAATATTACCTATGAATCACCGTAGATCATTTTTAAAAACCTCTGGTAAAGCACTGGGTGGATTATTTTTTTGCGGCTGCGGTCTCGCACATGCTGCAGAGAATCAAACAAAACGGGTAACCCCTGTTTTGATTAACGGCAAACGTATCAAAACAATTGATGTACATGCCCATTGCATGTTTCAAGATGCGATTGACTTAATGGGAGATGAGGCTAAGTCAGTTCCACCTCCAACCAAAGGTGTACCAGAACATTTCATCAAAATTAATGAGCGCATTAAGGCAATGGAAGCTCAGGGCATTGACATGCAAGTTCTCAGCATCAACCCCTATTGGTATCGCAAAGATAAGGAAACCGCTGCAGAAATCTGCCGCCTGAATAACCTGCATTTAGCCGAGCTATGTGAGCTAAGAGCAGATAAGTTTGCAGCCTTTGCTTCACTCAGTATGCAATTTCCAGAACTTGCCGTGGAGCAACTAGAATACGCCGTAAAGCATCAAGGTCTACGCGGTGCCGCCATTGGTGGGAGTGTTGTAGGACAAGATTTTTCAGATCCTAAATTTCACCCAGTATTAGCAAAGGCTCAGGAACTCAATGTCACACTCTTCATTCATCCTCAGAGCACCCCTCAACTCGCGCAACGCTTCAAGGGAAATGGCTGGATGTCCAATGTCATTGGCAATCCACTCGATACAACCATTGCACTGCAGCATCTCATCTATGAAGGGGTGTTAGATAAATACCCACAACTCAAGGTACTAGCAGCTCATGGTGGGGGCTTCTTGGGATCCTACGCACCCCGCATGGATCACAGTTGCTTTGTCTCTCCACAAAATTGTGATCCCAACATTGTGCTCAAGAAAAAACCTTCTGAATACTTAAAGCAGCTTTATTTTGATTCTCTTGTTTTCACGCCGGAAGCCCTAGGATATTTAGTCTCGCAGGTAGGCGCCAGTCAAGTGGTCATTGGAACCGATCATCCTATCCCGTGGGAAGAATTTCCGGTAGAACGAGTCATGCAGACTAAAGGATTAAGTAACGCTGATCGTGTTGGAATTTTGGGTGGAAATGCAGCGCGCCTACTCAATCTAAAACTGGGTTAAGCAAGCCAAGTTGTAAATTCTTCTGCAGTAACACGGGGTGCTCGGAAGGTGTTAACAATCTCTTGTTTATCCGCATAGCCGAGCGCCATGCCACATACCAACATCTCATGATCTTGAGCCCCGATGAAGGGCAAGATGATTTTGGTATAAGCATTCCAGGCAGCCTGTGGGCAGGTATCTAAACCCTCCCCCTTTGCTGCAACCATGAAATTCTGGAGGAACATCCCATAGTCCAGCATGGAGCCCCTACCCAATTCTTTGTCGATGGTAAAAAAGATTCCCACAGGTGCACCAAAAAATTGAAAGTTTTTGCGATGCTGTGCATGCATCTTATCTTTATCGCCTTTAGTGATACCAAGCAATCCATATAAGCTCCAGCCGTTCTCACGACGTCGATCAATGTAAGGGCTAAACCATTTGCTGGGGTAATAGTCATAACCTGGTTGGTATTCTTTTTCTAATTCGGGATTAGCTGCAATGCTGTCATAAGCATCACATACTTGTTTGCAGAGGCCTTCGAGTTTTGCACCCTCGAGTACGTAAGCTTTCCAAGGCTGAGTATTGGTTCCTGAGGGGGCTCTAGCTGAGAGATTTAGAATCTTCAAAATCTGCTCTTTTGAAACCGGTTCTTTTGTAAATGCGCGCACTGACATTCTTGACTGAATAGCCTCTGCTACAGAATTCATATTCCCTCTCTTTTATCTTTCAATACTATTGAGCCATGCTATTTTGATGCAATAAGAAATTGTCTTTCCCATCCAACAATAATGCACTATCAAGGTGCGTGAAATACCCAATATCTATATAGGATTCCCCTAAAAATCAGCTTTCGAGGCACTCTGAGCGCTATTCCCAAAACACCCAAATGGTGCATCTGATTTTCTAAATTGTGCAGGGTGGTAATTACTACTAAATTTTGGAACCTATGATGAGGCATGCGTATCAAAATTACAAAAAGCTTGGTGCTCAATCCCCAAATTCATAATACGGAGACCGTTCCGGAAGCCTTATTTCCGGAGGGGGAGTATCTCGCCAACCTGACTCCAGATGGCAAGATTGAGGTCGTCAACACCAAATCTATTAAGGCGCTATTTTCCTTTTCTCAGTTCAGAGAAAAAGTGTCACAGGGCGACTTTGTGGTCATGGAAGCTTAAGGCGTTTAGTGATCGAGATCTAAGCTCTGCACTAGACTCGCCAACTTCACAACCGATTCAAATGCATTAGAGTCACTAGCCTCTACATCTACATTCTCCCAATTAAATTCCAAGGAGAAATGTGCAGACTCAACAATCAACTCATAACTGGAAGAGGCCTTATTACTTGGATTGGCTTCCATCTCCTCAGTCACTGGAACCTTCAATATCTCAATGGCCTTTAGGAGCAGTTGTGTCTCTGCTGCCGAGAGCTCTCTAGTGTGCAGCACATCATCTGTCCTCTTCACCGAAATCTTAGAGACGCCATCAATAGTGACCTCATATTGATTGAGACCCAAATCAAACCAGACAGTTAATTCAATTGCGATAGGATATGTTTTCATTTAATCGACCTCGTCAGCGTGGGGCTCATCAAAATGTTCGGTATGGGGCTTGAGCTTAGCCTCCATTTGAACCCATTTACTCTGCTGTGTACGGTATGTGCAATCCTCGGCATGATTTTCTAATAAACCAAAAATGACCGTGGTTGGTATTTTGCAATACGCACATCGATAGGCATGTTGGTGCTCTTCTATTTTTTCCTGTGGATAATCAATATAGAACGGCTTCACCATCAACTCCTTTGACTTTTAGGTCTTACTACTTCAATAAATATCTTACACCCCATCTATTTCAACTGAGGGTCAAATATCGCCAAAAAGGGCAGATGAGTTGATAATGAGGTATTCCATTTAATAAAGTCTTGAATCTGATGTTGCCCTGCGTCGAACTCGAAACCTCCCCCAATTCAAGCGCTGCTGTTATTTGGCTCCATGGCCTAGGCGCTGATGGCAATGATTTTGTACCCATCATTCCAGAGTTACGGCTCGAGGGATGCCCTGGAATTCGGTTTATTTTTCCAAGTGCGCCCAGCATGCCGGTCACCGTTAACGGTGGCTATGTCATGCCAGCCTGGTACGACATCATTGGCAGAGACCTCATGGATCAAGAAGATGCCGCAGGCATCCATCGCTCAGCTGCAGCAATTAGTGAGCTGATTGAGCGTGAGGCGAGTCGCGGCATTGCTTACGAAAATATTGTTCTAGCGGGTTTCTCACAAGGCTGTGCAATGGCTCTGCATATTGGCCTGCGCTTTCCGCATCGTTTAGCAGGCATCATCGCTCTTTCTGGATATTTGCCTTTAGCGATATCGCTCCATACTGAAAAACAAGCAGCTAACCAAAAGACACCCATTTTTATGGCGCATGGTTTATATGACGCAGTAGTGATTCCTGAAAGAGCCGAAGCATCCTATGCCATGTTAGAAAAAATGGGCCATCAAGTCAGCTGGAATGAATATCCAATGGAGCACTCAGTCAATCACGAAGAACTCATGGATATTTCGCGATTCTTACAAAGCGTCTTAATTAAAGCTGAGAGCTAGATGAGCCCATCAATCAATAATTTAACTCCAGCCACTAGCAAGAAAAATCGCACGATACGGTAGTACCACCGAACAGGAATATGTTTTGCCAGGTAAAAGCCAAAATACACACCAACAGGTACGCAGGGAAAAATTAAAACCGAAGTAGTCAAATAATCTAATTTGATTAAATCCAAATAGGCATATGGGCCTAACTTCGCAAAATTCATGCAAGCGAAAAAAATTCCCAAAGTAGATGTATAGACTATTGGCGACAGTTTCTCTCTCAACATATAAGCGGTAATGGGAGGCCCTCCGTTATGGGCAACAAAGGAAGTCACCCCTGAAAGTAAGCCCATTACCATCCCGACCCAAGGCGATAACTTCGCTTCTTTTGCATCCAAATAACTCATGACTAAATCTTGGAGCAAATAAAGCAAAATAAAAATACCAATACACAGTGTTAACACTTTAGGTTCAATCACTGTGAAAAAGACCATTCCAACCAGAATCCCACAGACAGCAGGTGGCAATACGAGGGTCAAAATTTTCCAATTGGCATTACGCAGAAAACGTCTTAACCCGACCAAATCAATTGCAATCAGTAGAGGCAACAAAATAGCTAATGCTTCAGCAACACTCACCTGACTCGCTAACAAAGGTAACGAGAGGGTTCCTAAGCCAGCACCAAAACCGCTCTTAGAGATACCCACCAGCAATACACTAATAATGGCGACAATAAAAAACGTCAATGTATGCGCATGAAAAGCTTGGGTTAATGGGGCTAATAATGAATCAGGCATCTATCCATCTTACCAAGATGACATTACCTTAAGCTACAAACATATAGACCGCGGCTATTGCCATAAACAGTGTTGCAAGCCAACCCAGTATTTTCAGAGGCAATGAAGCTACATGCGAGCCCATCACAGATGACCTACTTGAGAGAATCATGATCGCCACCATTAAGGGAACTGCAACTACACCATTGAGCACCGCACTCCAGAACAGCGCTTTCATTGGGCTAATGGGAGAATACTGAATTGCTAAGGCGCCAAGGACACTGAAAGTGATAATTAAATAAAACTTGCCAGCCTGCCGTGCACTATCTTCAAGACTAGAGCGCCAACCAAAGACTTCGGATAAGGCATATGCTGCCGAACCTGCTAAGACTGGAACGCCCATTAAGCCTACACCCAGAATACCTAGGGCGAACAAGAGAAAAGCAAATTCTCCTGCTAGCGGTCTTAAGGCAGATGCAGCCTCTGCAGCAGTATTGATATCGTGAATTCCAGAAGCATGCAAAGTTACTGCGGTAGCCAAAATAATGCAATACGCTGCTATATTGGAATACAGCATGCCACTCCAAGTATCCCAAGAAATTCTACGTAACTCAGAGTGAATTTCCCGCTCTCCCGCTTCGCCAACATCTTTCAGCAAACTGAACTCATGACGCAAATTCATATCTTCCACTTCTTGAGAAGCTTGCCAGAAAAATAAATAAGGGCTGATCGTTGTACCAAAGACACCCACTACTACTGCTGCTGAATCTGCATTCAAAGTAACCTGGGGAAAGAAAGTACTCCAAACGACCTCTGTCCAAGGAACATGAACGGTGAATAAAACAGCGCCATAGGCCAGCAATGAGAGTGATAACCACTTTAAAAAAAATACGTAATGCCGATAAGGAATCAATATTTGCAATGTCAGGGTAAGCAGAACAAAAAAGCCCGTCATGATATGCCAATTAATTCCTGTAACCAGTTGCGCAACCTCGCCCATTGCTGCAATATCAGCGGCAATATTGAGAATGTTCGCAATCAATAAAATACTGACTAATAGGATCAACACCAGCGGAGGAAAAGCTAACTTCATATTGGCAGAGAGACCTCTGCCTGTTACCCTACCAATACGCGCGCACAATACCTGAATAGTAGACATCAATGGATAAGCAAAAGGCATTGTCCACAACATATTGAAACCAAATTGCGCACCGGCCTGAGAGTAAGTCACGATTCCACTTGGATCATCATCTGCGACACCTGTAACTAAGCCAGGTCCCACTCTAGATAAAGGATGCTGTTTAATACGCACCCAAATGGCAGAGAGACTGATCATATTTGCAAATAGCTCTTAATCATCACCTTAGTGTAGTGCGTATAGAGATTTAAAAAGAAAAAGGGCTCTGCTGAGCCCTTGATCGGAGAGCGCGGTGAATACTTACAGCTTTTTATTGAAGCTATATTGAGCAAAAGCCTGCTCTGCAACCCCAAACCACTGGGCTTCCATGTTTCTAAAAACGCGATAGTCATCAAAGATCTTTTTAAACTGAGGATTCTTAGTAGACTCTTCTGCATAAGTTTCCTGACTGGCTTTAAAGCAAGCATCCATGATGGAAGTGTTGAACTTGCGTAAAACAGCGCCATTTTGAATGAGACGCTGCAAAGCAGGTGGATTGAGTGCATCGTATTTTGCGCACATATCAGTATGAGCTTCATAACAAGCCGCTTCCCATGCGGCTTGATAAGAAGGTGGCAGTGCATCCCATTGTTTCTTATTGACTAAGAAGGAGAGTCCAGCAGCGCCCTCCCAAAATGCAGGGTAATAGTAGTTTTTGGCAACTTTTGCTAAGCCCAACTTTTCATCATCGTAGGGACCAACAAATTCGGCCGCATCGATCGTACCTTTTTCTAATGCAGAGTAAATTTCACCAGCAGGCAATTGTTGTGGCACTACGCCTAATTTGGCGAGTACTTGGCCAGCAAAGCCAGCAATGCGGAATTTCAAACCCTTTAAATCTTCTGGTGATTTAATTTCTTTGCGGAACCAGCCACCCATTTGGGTTCCAGTTTGACCGCCAAGAAAGTTGACGATGTTGTAACTTGCATAAAGCTCACGCATTAACTTCATACCATTACCATGAAGCATCCATGCAGATTGCTGACGCGCAGTCATACCAAATGGTGCTGCAGTATCAAAGATGAAAGCGCTATTTTTCCCTAAGTAGTAATAGCTAGCGGTATGTCCACACTCAACCGTACCATTTTGAACAGCATCCAATACCTGCAATGCCGGAACCACTTCACCCGCAGCAAATACTTTGACGTTGAACTTACCATCAGTAGCTTTACGCAATGAATTTGCAAAAACTTCAGGGGTGCCAAAAAGCGTATCTAAAGATTTAGGAAAGCTAGAAACCAAGCGCCAGTTGAGCGTAGGTAAGTTTTGCGCAAGCGCTGGTGCACTCAGGGCAGCTACTCCAGCACCTACAGTTGCCTTCTTCAGAAATGAACGTCTTTGCATCACCATCTCCCTCTAGTATTAGTAGATATGTATACAGATTCTGTCATTGAATTCTATAGCGAGGTTTATTTTCCGCCAACTGTCATAGAACCGAGCAGAATCGAGCCAGTTTCTTTGGTACCCCGAATTAAGGAATCACTTCCAATCAACTCAATATCTAAGAGCATATCGCGTAAATTACCTGCAATCGTTACCTCTTCCACTGGATATTGAATCTCACCATTCTCAACCCAATAACCAAATGCGCCACGTGAGTAATCTCCCGTTACATAATTCACGCCCTGCCCCATCAACTCAGTTACCAATAAACCAGTACCCATTTCTTTTAATAAAGCAGGTAGACCGCCTTTAGGTGTTTTCTTGCTTTGCAGAGTCAAGTGGTGTGAGCCGCCTGCATTACCAGTAGTTTTCATTCCCAATTTACGCCCTGAATAGGTCGACAGAAAATAACCCTGCAAAACACCTTTATCAACTACAGTACGCGCGTTGGTCTTTACGCCCTCTTCATCGAATGGTGCGCTACCGGACATGGCTTTGAGATGGGGATTCTCAAACAGACTGACGTGCTTAGGCAATACCTGCTTACCCAAACTATCGAGCAAAAAACTAGAGCGACGATACAGAGCACCCCCAGATACTGCCTGCACTAAACTACCTAACAAACCCGCAGCCAAAGGAGCCTCAAAGATGACCGGGCAGCGCCGCGTAGTCAATGACCTTGCCTTTAAACGCGATAAGGCGCGCTGGGCAGCGTACTGACCGATAGCTGCAGGATCAGCTAACTCTGTTGGTATACGCGAACTCGAATACCAATCGTCCCTTTGCATAGGAGATTTTTTCCCGCCCTCACTTGCAATCGGCGCACATGAAATATAGTGGCGTGAAAATGGATAACCCCCCATAAATCCAAGTGAGGTACCCATCATGAAATGCGCGTGATGTGCAGATACTGAGGCGCCATCACTATTTTGAATTTGCTTGCTCACTGCAAATGCCGCGCCCTCCGCAATCCGTGCAATTTCTACAGCGCGTCCTGCATCAATATCCCAGGGGTGAAATAAATCAAGATCCAGTGGATTTTTTTCTAGTAACTCTGCTTCGGCTGGTCCAGCGCAATTGTCTTCTGCTGTGTGTTGGGCAATGTGATACGCAGCATCAACGGTCGCCTTCAAAGACTCTTTTGAAAAGTCACTCGTACTGGCATTGCCGCGGTGGTGCCCCAAAAATACCGTCACCCCTACTTGCTTGTCCAAGCTTTGTTCAATGGTTTCGACTTCGCCTTTACGAACGGTTACCGAGAGGCCTTGACCCTCCGATACTTCGGCTACTGCATCCGAGGCGCCCCTTCTTTTGGCCTCTTTGAGCATGAAATTGATAATTTCTTGAAACTGGCTAGATGAATATGTAAACATGCCCTAATAATAGCTAGAATAGAAATATGAAGCATACCGAAACCTCGAAGCGTAATACCCCAAACGAAGTCAAAATTGGTCTAATCTCGATCTCAGATAGAGCCAGTAAGGGTGTTTACCAAGATGAAGGCATTCCAACCCTGCAAACCTGGCTGATGAAAGCCATGAGTAATCCCTGTGTTTTTCATGAACGCCTGATTGCTGATGAGTCTGAGATCATTACCGAAACCATTGTGGAGTTGGTTGATGAGATGGGTTGTGACCTAGTCCTCACCACGGGTGGCACCGGCCCCTCTCGTCGCGATGTCACCCCAGAGGCAACCCTAGAGGCGGGAACCCGAGAAATGCCTGGATTTGGTGAGCAAATGCGTCAAATAAGCCTCAAGTTTGTACCAACGGCTATTTTGTCTAGACAGACAGCGGCCCTGCGTGAAATCGAAGGACATGCGGCTCTCGTGATTAACCTACCAGGGCAACCTAAGGCGATTGCTGAAACCCTAGAGGGCCTCAAAGATGAGAACGGCAAATCAATCGTGCCCGGAATCTTTGCTGCGGTGCCTTACTGTATCGATCTGATTGGTGGACCGTATATCGAGACCAATGAAGAAGTCATTAAAGCCTTTAGACCCAATAGCGCTATTAAAAAATAAATTTCTTAGGGTAGCGGTACGATAAATTTATCGCGGTAATACTTCAGCTCTTCAATCGATTCTTCAATATCCGCTAAGGCAGTATGAGCCTGTTGCTTGGTGAAGCCTTTCACCAACTCTGGATGCCAACGTTTACATAACTCTTTCAGAGTGGAGACGTCGACATTTCGATAATGAAAGTAGGCTTCTAACTTGGGCATGTACTTCGCCATAAAGCGACGATCTTGACCAATAGTATTTCCGCACATCGGAGCAATACCCGCTTTGATGTACTGCCTCAAAAAGGCAATGCATTCTGCCTCTACTGTCGCCTCATCCAGTATCGATGCCTTGACCTTATCAATCAGCCCCGAGCGCCCATGGGTACCTTTATTCCAAGCATCCATGGCATCTAAAAGTGCATCATCCTGATGCACCACCCAAACAGGTGCCGTAGCAATGGTATTGAGGTGGGCATCGGTCACAATAATGGCGATTTCTAGGATACGCTCAGTTTCTGGATCTAATCCAGACATCTCCATATCCACCCAGATTAGGTGCTCG
The DNA here is from genome assembly GCF_018687935.1 of Polynucleobacter sp. JS-JIR-5-A7. NCBI lineage: Bacteria > Pseudomonadati > Pseudomonadota > Betaproteobacteria > Burkholderiales > Burkholderiaceae > Polynucleobacter > Polynucleobacter sp. JS-JIR-5-A7. The sequence goes on from NZ_CP061308.1 coordinate 1,533,293, forward strand.
CTGGCTGGTGCCGTCTTTGCTGCTGCAGTATTCGTTTGTTCGCTCATATCTATAATGATTTCATAACTCATGTCAAACGGACACGAGAGGTATATTGGGTATAGGACAGTAATTTAGCTTCTCATGAGAAGATACCAAAAAGATACCAAATAACTGTGTTCTTTTTCGCCCGTCTATATAAAATAAGTTATTCCTGAAACAAACAAGGAATACGTATGTCTATTAGCAAGGTTGAGAAAGAATACATCACTGAATGGCTATGGGATTGGATTACAGATTCATTCGCCGAGCACCTTGATAACAAACCTCTTTTGCGAAGAATGAGTTGTTCGAGCAAATGTCTCAAGTGGATGTTGCGAAATTACGAGGCCTGTCCTCATCCCATAGGTGATTATCCCTTGGGCGAAGTAACACCATTATTTATCGAAGCATCTGAAAGAGCGGCAGAAGATTTTGATCTATGGGCTTATGGCGAGCTACCTCGCTGGTTATAGAATGTAGAAATTAAATTAGCCGAAAGTAAAGTATGAAAAAGTTTTTATTTGCCCTAGCTCTGTTGGGCCTAGTCCAATCGGTAAATGCCAAAGTAATAACTCTTTCATGCGACTGGATTAATTTAAAAGGCGGGACTAACACCACTGATATTTCCATGGATACAGACTTGCAAGTTGGTAGTGCAACGACTAATGGAAAGTTGGATGGGACAGGAAAACTCTATAGCGATGGGGAAGATTACTGGTTTACCGCAAAGGATTTAATTAGCCGTCAAAAGTATCAAGTAAATAGAAATACACTTTCTATGAAACTGTCTTATATTTTAGATAGCGGTATTGCTAATAATAGCTTTCAAGGTCAGTGCAAACAAATCGTTAAAGCACAGCCAAAGATCTAACGTATATGGCTACGAAACTTACAAAAAAAGAATTGCGTGAATACGCTATGGATCGCATGTTTGAAGTATTCGGTGGTCAAGATGACTTTGAGTCTGAATATTCAATGATGGATGAAGAACTGGCCTCTCTCAAGACGAAAGAGGCAGTGGATGAGTATGTAGATTTACTACTCGAACAATATAAAGAACACTTTGAGGATTGGATGCCCGAGCCTAAAGCTTGGGAGTAACCTTCTGTTCTAGGGATTTAAAGTAATCTGAGTTGAGATAAACAATCAACGCCTCTCGAAACATCGTTTGTGGAGATTTATTATTGGCTTGATTAACTATCAACGCTTTCATAAGTTTCTTTGTGGGTAGATTCAAAATCAACTCAATCTCCTTTAGTAAGTGGGAATAAATAACATTCCTATGGACTATGTTTCAAATCCATAGGGTGTTACATATTACTGACTAGCAAATAGCTCACGCAGTGATTTGCTCACCCGCACTGAATAAGTTATTTCTTCGCCAGATTTAATACATGAGATCTCAATTGGTAGGTTTGATTTGTTCGTCAGAACGATCATTACTTACTCCAATCTTTGATTAGGGCTTTACTCATGGGCAAAACCCAACCGCTACGCTCAATGAAGGCACGGTCGTATTCTTCTTTGTTTGTAACTAGACGTTTACGTTGCTCCATAACATCTAACTGAAGTAAGCCGGCATTGATACCAAACTTGTTTCGATCGACGCCCTTCTCACCGCGCTTACCCCGTGGCCCTTGGTCTCCCATACGGCCTTGGTTAGTAGTATCAATCATCCATACGGTTGGAGTGACACCGTAGCGCTTCTCACCAACAAACTCACCGAAGTTGTTAGTTAAATACTCATCACCAGAGAAATCGCGGTCAACAAGAATTGTTCCGTCTTGAATGTATTCAGTAATGGCTTTGAACTTATAACCACTTACCTTATCCATTCCGATTTCAAATCGGCGTTGAATACCATCGTTGGGGCTATTAAATAACATTAGCGCCCTATCTTCTGACAACTTTACGAAAGTCACATCGCGTGGTGTAACCATTTTCTGTCTATCACGCACATCTTCTTCAAGGAAGCGGAACGGTTGGACATTCTTGGCAACACACACCTCTACGGATGGGTCTGTTACATACACACGATAGTGTTCGGCCTTACCTAATAAATGGACATCAAAGTTCCCACATAAGTTCTTTATGTTGGCGGACTTCTTTGACTTGCGCCAAAAGAGTTCGGTTTCAAAGGATGATTTACTGATTAAACCGGTGTAGGCATTGATTGAAAGCGCGATGGCATGGTCTAACTTGGAATAAACCAAGTGGGACTTATCCATACTCTTCACAACCTCTTCGCCAAATAAGAAGTTGAGATTGGTATCGGTTGATAACTCATTGACTATCTTGGTCGCTAAGTCGCGTGGACTTGTTGAGCCTTCAAGTTTGGAGAGTTTCTCGATTACCAAGCGTCTTAGCTTCTTATTAAAGCGAAGATTTTCGGTTGCGGCGGCGGCTTTTGGGTAAAGCGCGCATAACTGACTAATTGTCTGTGACATAGCGTCTCCTTACTTGGAGATGCGTTGGGCGTCACGGATAATCTTCTCGCGCTTAGTCTTCTTATCGCCCAATACGGCTTTGGCCTTATTCAAGGCGGCGGCAGTTTCGAGGGTGTCGTTGGTCATACCGCTAAATCCGGCATTGGCGATCATCTTGCCCTGTTCGATACCTTTGCGGAGGATTGACTGGCGCATAGACTTTTCCATCTTGATCGCTTTGAGTTTCTCTAGCGGAGCGGAAAGTTGTGGCTCAAGTAAATCTAAATCGCGAAGGATTGCAGAAGATTTGGCATACAGAGATTTGCCAACCATTAGAGTATCGCCATTACTGGACAATACGCTTTCGGCGGCATCTTTATAAGCGTTAGCGAGAGCCTTCACTTGGTTGCGAAGGTTTTCAGTTTGTAAATACGCCGGTGAGAATGACATCGCCTGTTCAATATTGTGGCGTGTAGCCGCAGTGAAATGGGATGTTGTATCTCTGAATAGTGCGCTAACACCTTTAGTGTCGTAGCGCTCGGCGTCGTCGTAACGTAAAGCGTTCAAATCATTAAGTTCGTGTTGGACACGATGAACTACTTCCAATAAGTTATCAACTGTCTTGTGAACAGAGGCCTTATCGGTTAGGGGCATAGTTGCGGTTTCGCCGTCAACGAGAATAATGACTTGATCGCCGGAGCGTTTTAATTTTAGTGACATAAATAATCCTTTTATTTAGGATTGATAAACTCCATACACGTTCGCATGAAGATTGGTGTTAATAAGATTTAGATAGATGCGAGTTGCACATCAGTTGGGCGGGCAAGTGTTGGGTGATTCCAGAACTTGACGTAAGCGCCTTGACCATCGTCTTGTAGCGAGATAACTGAGTTGAAATCTTCGTCAGTTAAAGCGGGATAAAGGGATAGGATTTTTTCGTATAGGGTCATACTAGGCTCCTTATAAATGCACCATCAAAATATGTATCGGTGTAATCAACGGATGCCGAGGTAGCGCTATGTTGGACATACAACTCAAAGTAATCACCAACAACACCGCTAACAAGCGCGGAGCCGCTACTGTTTGAATTGCCAGTAGGGATTACGAAGCCGTTTACCAAGAGCGTTCCATTCTTATACAGTTTGGATTGCAAGTTGGTTGCGGTAGTGCCAACTCGCACACGCCAGTTGAAGAGATATGCGCCATCGGTAGCTACAACAAAGCGTCCATCATTAGCGGCAGTAAAACCGTTGCCGATATTGAATGTTGTATCTTTCAAATAAACCTTTGTGGAGGTATTTTGTTGGATAGATTGGTTTGCTGTTGGTGAAGGTGTAGCGCGAAAAGCGGGACCACTTGAGCCACCACTGCCACTACCATCGGCGCCGGCGGGACCTTGTGGGCCTATATCGCCTTTAGGGCCTTGCTCACCTTGAAGACCTTGTGGGCCTTGCTCTCCGGTATCGCCTTTAGGACCTTGCGGACCAATTGGACCTTGCTCGCCTGTTTCGCCTTGTGGGCCAACAACGGGTGGCACGTCTTTTGGTATTACATCCCAAGCGTAGCCATTCCATTTATATGAGATACCCGTATCACTTGTATATATGTCGTCAAGCGATGGATTCTCTGGGAAATTTAAAACTGCCATATGTTCTCCTTATTGAGGAGTAATAGAACTCCATGCGATCTCGCATAGAGATGATTTATAAGATTTCTTAGACTTCTTTACTAAACTTATCCGCTAGGCGGGATAAATCAGGAGGTGGTCGATCGCTCTCTATATCGAATAACTCCAACTCGAAAGAGAAGGCGCCATCTTCATACATGCGATATAGCTTCCACCAAAGTTTTGACCGAAAATCATTGAATGAATAAGGCTCAAGTTTGCGTGGGATTGGCACTTCATTTCGCCACTCGTTGTAGGCGCATTGAGCGAAGCGCTGAAGAATGTAAGCACCTTCGGCATCTAACTCTAAAGGACCATACCAATACTTTTCCGGGTGTTTTTTACGCCTCATTGGGCCAAGTCCTTAACAATCTTCATTACGATTGTTGGGGCAGTTTCATATAAAGCGCGAATAACGTTGTTCCAGTTTTCGAACTCGATAACTGCGGCGCCATTTAAATGGCCTTTATCAACCAAAGATAGTTCGACAATGTCGCTATAGATTTGATACTTGCCCACAATCTTGTCGATTGGTGCGCCAATTGATACACATTGATTTGGAGGCAACTCCTTATCGGTATTAATTAGTGCAGTTACTACGCACAATTCTGTTGTATCTGAGATTTCAGCGCATGGGATGAAAGCCAACTCGGCAAAGCCAAGCGGCTCTGTTTCATACTCATGATGATCTAGTAGCGGGCATAGTTGAGTTTTAGGTGCGTCTTTCTTGCGTATTACTAAATCTCTTGTGCCATCAACGCAATCGATGAAAGGATGAGTGGCTAAGGCGATATATTGGTTTTGTTTGGTCATAGTTGATAGTTTTTTCTTATGTCTGAGAAGTAGAGAAATGGGACGCGTGCCTCCATCCGCTTTAGCTTGTCAAAGAAAGATAGCTCTCGATCTGCTAATAACTCGTCGGTGATCTTTTTATAAATCGGGGAGTTGGAGAAATAGATGCGGATGGCGTCGGGCTCTTGGTCAACGTAGTCTTGCAAGGTTGAGACAATCGCCCACTGAGGGATATATAAATCTATAGTGGATTTATTCTTTATTACTACTTTGAGTGAAAAGCTGTTATTTGGGTTATGTAAGATTGAGGCATCAAATGTGGGATGTCGCCTCATTTGCGGTAGTTACGTGGGTGGAAGTCATCAGCGCAAAACACATTAGTAACAGTGATATCTGGTCTAAGTTGCAACAACTCAGAATTTTTACGACTCCATGCAACGGATGCGTCGGCTTTGAGTAACTCCCACTCATCTTTGAAGTTGACGTCACTAACAAAGACGGTAATTTCTTTTATTGTGAAGTCTTGATTGGCAAATCGAGCCGAAAACTTATTGACGGTAGACTCGAAGTTGTCATACAGCGCTACATAACTGCTAATAGTCTTTTGTTTAGGACGACCGTTTGAGCGTAACTCTGGTGTTTCAACTACAAAAATTGCCATGAAGTATTGATTAATCATTCTCACTGTCCTTTGCGATAAGTTGTAATTTGATGTAACCGCTATCGGGGCGATGTGGGTCAACGAATTGAGATAAATCAATCCCATGACGGATAAGGACGAACTCACTATCGGATTTGTGGTCAAGTAGGATGGCACCAATCTTGATGGTGGCACCGGTTTCTCTAAACCTTGCTACAAGGATTGCGGAGGTTGAGACATTGGGGTTAGGTGTTTTGTTCTGTGGCATTTTTTACTTTCGTGTTTATTAGTTACTCAAACTCAGCGAAGTTATCGGCTTCGAGAAGATTCGCTTGTAGGAGCTTGTGATTAATTTGTGAGAGCAGTCGATCTTCATTAACAAAGGAGTGGTTTTGGTAAACCAAATCGCTTTCGGCAATTGCGCTAATTTGAATGCGAGCGTTAATCCAATCGATTGCTAGATCTTTTGCTTCGGTGGCTTCGTAGCCGGCTTGGAGTAATAGGCGATAGGCGTATTGGATGTAGGCACGTGTTATGTAGTGCTTTGCGCCCTTGCTATCGACAATTACGTATTCGTGGGTCATTGGGTAATACTTTCTAAAGGTAAGTCATCCAAGAAGGCGGTAGCTTTACGGCGGGCTTCTATATCTTTGATATCCAACGTCTGTGCGTCAGTGGTTGAGTTTGTGGATTTCGAGAGCACTAAATTTGCTACCTCTCGGGAGTTGGTATTCATGGCCTCACTCCGCATGGCGGAACCGTTTAACTGTGCGGCGCTAACACCTAGGCGGGTAGTGAGGGTGTGCAACTGGGTTACTACCGAAGCGCAAGCGGTGGAGATCTCTTTAATTGATTTGATATCGCTTGGGAGGAGGATCTCTTTGGCTAGGTATTGGGTTTGTTGCGATGTAAGGTTTGCGAGAGTTGCCTCAAGACGGGCTAAAACGATCAATAGGTTGATTTCGTTTTTATTCCAAAGTCGAGGTGCTCTACATGCCAAGTAGGTAAAGGTTTTCTCGGCTACGGTTTGGGGTTCATCGATTACGAGGCTTTGGGTGTATTCGACTAACGCCGAGAAGTCGGCAAAGATTTGAATACGGCCCGTTACTGAGTTGGATTTGCTTTTAGCCATGGATTGCTAGTTCTTTCGTTTTGGTTACGGGTTGAACGGGTGAGATTGAGCGCAGAAGAGGCTCAGATCACTTCTGATTGGTAGTTAATATGGTTCTATTCCCGGTAGATTCGGGAGTGACTGGGTGAAACGTGGGTGATCCGGATGCGCTTTGGGTCGGCCCGATGATCACGTGCGTGTGGAAAACACCTCCGCACAGGTTACGAAGCAGTGCACCCATTTTGCGTATAGCCGCCTACTTCTTTATGGGAGCCCGCTTGTAGCGTTTAAGGCGTTTTGTAATTAATGGAGCACTGGTTTGTTGGAGTCTGTTTGGTTGTCCGCTTCGGTTGCTACCCTGTTGGACACGTCTTCACCGACTGCACACGTAACACACTCATCACTAACGACTACATCGAATGCAAGGCCATTAGTGGTGGCTATACCGCATACACAATACTTCTGATACAGACCTAACTGTTGCTCTTCATTCTCCACTACCGTTAATGTGTCATGCACGGTATCTAATACGATACCCACAGTAGTATGTCCTTCATCAGTTGTTGTTACGTTCCACACAGCAGTTACGACACTACTACCATCCTCTGTTGTGAATAGCTGTGGCACTATATCTAAGTAATTGGTAATGGTATTTGATACATCTATTATTGTTGTTGTGTTCATTAGGCTCTTTCTGTTAGCTTCTCTACTGCGTATATGGATACGGTATTACCGATGCGGGCGTAGGTAACTACACGATCGGCGTATTTAATTGAATACATGTTTGTTGTTCCTATCGAATGATTGCTTTAGTTAATACATTCATGGCGGACTTAAAGTCATCCTCTAAGTCATCTACATCTGTGGGTATGTAGTCGAAGCCGAACTCTTTATGGTTGGCTAAGGCAATCACATCATCGATTGAGTTGAGATCGCTCACCTTCCCAAAGACGATGTGGTTCTTATTGCCGTATCGCTCTGTAAAGAGTTTGGTTACGTGTAGTGAATACCAACTAATAGAGTGTGGAGTGTCTTTATGTCGCTCTACGGTTATCTCGTTGGTGTCATTGTCTAGATAGACGTTGATTAGGTTCTTGTGCCATGCGATTTTTGGCATGTTAGCGAACCTCCATCATGGCATCGGCTAGCTCGTAAACGTGCTTTGCTAGTCTCTCGTTAGAAATGCCGTCTTCGTAATAGGACTTTTCGGCAAGAGCTTCAAGAGCTTTGGCGGCGAAGTAATCACGCAAGGTCATACCTCGATCTGAGTGAGATGGATACGCGTATTGGGTCTTAGTAGACATAAGTAAGTCTTTCTGAAATAGGTGAAATAAATGAATAAAGCCCACCGATGACATGAGCCAAGGGAGGGCGTTTGGAAGTTCTGGTGGAAGTTCTGCTATATAAATATATTAAGAACTTTGAACTTAGTGCTTGCTAGAAGTCAGATTCAGGAGGTGACTTATAGTTTGCTGCGAACTGCGTTAACGGCAGGATGGCTATGCCTGATTTGGGAAGCTCTACTTCGGCTACCTTAAACAACCAATCCCGATACTGAGGGTAGTCTTGCTTGGCTATGCCGTAAAAGCGAGTAAAGGATGCAGTATCAAACTGTTTAGATATCTCTGATACTTCAGCTTTACCGCCTCTTCCTATTTTGAACTCAATCTCTTTGACACTTTCAGAGAGGTTAATCAGCTTTTGAGCGATTTTCTCGTAAATGCTTTTAGATTTGATCTCGGCACCATTTGAAGCAAGGTGGCGATACTCATCAAGAGTGTAGAGTTTTAGGATAGGAAACCATATGTCTTCTTTGGTCCACTCTCCATTGCGACTAAGAGCAGATTGAGAGACTGTTCTACCACCGGCAATACAGACCTCATAAATACGAGTTTGCCGTTTCTTATTGGCGATTACTCGTGGGATGTTGAGATCCATGTCCCATGAGGAGATGAACGAGGCCTCAAGGTTGGAGACAAGCGAACTGCCGCCGGCACCATGAACGATTACGCCTTCTTCAAATCCGGCACGACCGCGTTGAAGGCCTTGTTCGCCTTCTGAAGTCTTTCCGGTGTGGTGGACTGTAACGGTTGGACATTGAAGGCCTTTAATCAATTTAGTTAACTGACTTAAAAGACTATTGTCATTCTCGTTATCAACGGCGAAACAAAAGCGGAGTGTATCGAAGTAAATAACTGGCTTTACCTCGTAAGTGCCTTCTCCGATTGTCATGGGCTTTTGGACGGTCATCTCTTCGATTAATAGACCTAAAGCGGAGACAAACGCTTCTTCGCTAGCATGATCAGATGGAAGTCCTGTTACAAGTAAAGAGGATTCGAAGATTTCTGTGATTTCTTCGTTACTGCATCCACACTCCTGTAAGTAGGTCATCATCATGTTAGTGAACTGGTCGGTATCCTCAGAGATGTAAATAACCTTGCGAGTATCACGGACGGAGACGTTAATGCACTCTTCGTGAATGTAACCGAGCATGGCGCCGATCTCGCCGACGTTGCTAAAGGTCTTCTTCGCTTGAGTGTGGCCAATTTTGAGGTTGTTACCTTCGGGCATGTAGCCATCGATTAACCATTCGGTCGCTTTGATCTCTTTTGGGAGGATTCGGGACGAAAGAATTCGGTTACGGAAGGTTACTGTGTCCTGTGTTGGGATGGGCTTTGATAAATCTAAGTCGTTAAAAGCGGTCATGCTACTACCTCGCCTTTTACGATTCGCATCGCTTTGCTGAAATCGCCATTACATTCCAAATGATGTAATACATCGAATGGAGAGATAGCGATACGGCCATACCAACTACCGCCAAGAGGTCGAGGCCAATCATTGCGTTCAGCTACTTCAATCATCTTATGCATCAAAAGATCGGTTTCGTGATGGATAAAGACGATGTTGTCGCTTACTACACACGCGGCACTACCGCTACTAGATTGAGGTGAGAGATATCGATCGCCGATACACTGGTAATCGTTTCGCTCTAACATCACTCTAATATCCATGCGCTCGTTGAACACATCGATTGAGCCATTTTGAGATGGATTTATCTGTGAGTTGTATTTGCGGAGGCGCTCGGTTTCTTCTCGCTGAAAACGAAGGTCTTCGGCTAAAGGTTCGAACTTGGATACATTTATCGCGTTACCGTTTAGGTTGATTTCTGATGTGTATGCTTTGGCGTCTTCTGCGTGTGAGGCAATGTAGAAGATGCGAGCCATATCGCAACAGGAACCATCTAAAGCAAAGTCAAACTTACTGTTTAAGCGGGACCATATCACTTCGTAAAGGTCTTTCTCGTGCTTTGCAATGGGACGAGATAAAGGTATTACGATTCGCATTTTATGGTGATCGCTTGAGTGGCTAAAGGAGGTGTAAAGAACGTAGGCGAGATTGAGTTCTTTCAAGATCGCTTTGACATCGCCAAGGGATTTGTAAGGGACCTTGCTATCGTTGTTATCTACATCTAAGCCAATTGCAGTTACGGATTTCATAGCGTCATATCCACGCATGGTTTTATAAAGTTCGCCAGTTTTACCATTAGCCTTCTCGATTACTTGAGTTGAGGATAGTTGGATAAGTTGAGCGTCTTGTTTGTTTGCGTAGGTTTTGTGACGGGAGATAAACTTTGCCATCTCTTGCCATGAGGTTGTGTATTCGCGCCCAAGATAGCTTTTGGCGCTTGGGAATACGGTGTAGGTTACTTTTGAGTTAGCTAGCATGACCCGTAATCTCCTCGTTGCGTTCTGCTACATTTCGCAAGGTGTCGTTCCAGACCACTGCTCTTGAGTAAGTTAGATATGCGTTATAGGCACGTCTAAGTAAGAGTGAGTTTGGGTCGTTGTTTGGAATACTGAGGATACGGGCTTGAGCGGACTCAAGGGAGCGAAGAAGCTCCGGTTCGTGTGCGGCTAGGATATCCGTTGCAGATGATAGGTTGATGCGTAGGAGATCCTTGACCTGATCGTGTAAGGTTGATTTCATGTGAAACTTTCAAGTGAAATAAAGTGAATCTCACCTTAGTGGCGAGAAGATTGCGGTTCAACCGCTGATAAGAGATAGGTGTATTTCTTTAAGAGTTCTAAAGGGCATCGCAAGCTACAGTAGTAGTCCAGACGCTCCATAGCACTCTAAATGCTCGCTTTAGAGCTTGCTCTGCTAGTTCTTAGTTTTCAAAGTTCTATATGTATTTATATAGCAGAACTTCCACCAGAACTTCCACCAAGTGTGAATGGATGCACCGGCGAGAACTATGCCTTTAAGGCTAAATCCAAAGCTCGGTTTACTGCGGCAGTTTTGGATAGGATGATTTCTCGTTCCTTATCAATACCGAACTTCTCAAGAACTGCAAATAGCTTAGATTTCTCTACTTCGCAGTGGATATAGGTTGTATCTTCACTCGGGATGAAATAACCCCGATTGTCGTATTGGGTCATTGGGACCTCCTTGGGTGTAATTTGTGTAATCGAAACTTAACCATCCGCAAAGGGGGATGGCTATATGCCGGTTTTCGGCTTGTCTGTCTACTACTTAGGAATCAGCACTTTGGGTGTGCCGGTGATAGTCTTTATCTATAGGTATAACATTTTTAAAAGGCCTTTTGAGGCACTCCGGAGATGCTTTATCTATAGCGGTAACATGTTGCCGGAGAGGCTTATTTGCTCTTTCTTTTAAGTATAACAATTGGTATTTGGAGGCTTTTGGGAGGCTTAAATCTCGCTACCTATATGCAACTATTACCGGCTGTAAAAATTGAGCACCGGAGGCCTCTGGTAGAAATTCCTCATAAAAAAGGTTAATTCTGATGCACCGGAGTGATGTTTTAAAAGGTCACTTTTGATGCCTACCTATCATTTTTATTGTTTCTTTAGAAACATTTATTTTTGACTGATTTTGGTCAGTTTTGGATTTTCCATGGAAAACTCAACATTGGATCAGTTTGAGTTAACCAAGGTTAATCCAAGTGAGATTTTGTGATCTCAGTTAGGTTTTGAGCTCTTTTCTTTTAGAGAGTATTCAAATCAAACTAGCCTAATCCCGCTTCCTTCTATATAGGGAGTCCTCAAAGTTTCACCATGTGGTATATGAATCCAGAGGCCTCCGGTTCACTCCGGATCGACCGGGTGATTAGCCATAAGCCAACTATGTTGGTATATACATCCTTCGAGTTTGGGTGTCCCTCGGCCTCACGTGGTGACTCTGGAAGTGAAAAAAAGGCCTACCCTTTCGGATAGACCTTAAGACTTACGCTGTCACATTTAAATTAAACCACTGCTCACCATCTCCAATATTTGAGATTTCATGCCTTAAAGCGTATTCATGCGCTAAATAATGGTGCGGGAGATTGTCAGTTACGTTATCCGCTATTGCCTCAACGATGTAATCGACAGCGACCAAATCCATCATTCTCTCGCTTACATTGTTTGTCCATTCTTGCTCTGTCACTCCAAGATTTTCAGTGGCAAATGTAATTAGTGCTTCTTGATACTTTAATTCAGCCATTACCATTGCTTGTTGGTGTCGAGCCATTTCTTGATTAAATAAATCTACAACTTCTTTTTGTGTCAATTTTGTATTCATAATGTTTATTCCTTATTGGTTAGAAATATTTGCCATTTCTTTCATCCTATTTTGAAAGCGGTCTTGCAATATTTCCAAAAGAGAGATGTTTGGGTTGTCTTCGAGTTTTGTCAAAATCAACAACTCTAAATACTTCGATGGATCCATTGCCGCACGGGCAACTTTCTTACCGTCATTTTGGATAGCTAAATTAAGCCCCGCTAAAACTGCCTCGCTACTTCCTGAGTAACCAAAGTGTTTCACTGCGAAGTCTGCATAAATACTCGCTAATTTGACGTTATGTTCATGGATAGCGTCATAGTGCTCTTTAGTTGGTAGTGCCTCGTAAAGGGCTATGAGGTCTCTATCGATTTTGATTGTGTTCATTTGTTTATTTCCTTATTTAGTTAGATTTTTAGTATTAGGGTATTTCAAGGCGACAGATATAAAAGTAAAAAGTGATTGCTCAACTCTTTCCAAATAATCTTTGTCATCTTTCTTTTCTATAGCGAGAGCAATGATTGCCTCGATTACATCTTCTTTAAGTTTTTTATTGAATCTTTTTCGGATGATTGAAGCTTTAAAGCTGTCTTTATCATCAATCCCCTTTACTAAAGGGATACCAAAGTAATCTGATTCAAATAAATACAGGGTTTCCAATAAAGCACTTCTCAACTTATTGCCTGAATTTAGACTTCGTGTTTCAGCTTTGTCTAATAAAGCATGAAAGGTGTTTTGTGCGTCCGTGAATGTAGCTCTTGTATTCATATTGGTAATTCCTTCATAAAAAGTAGTGAAAAAGAAACGATATTGTTTCCTTAACGATACAAACTATGAAGCCAATATATATAAGGATTTAAGGTGTTATAACCTTTTCCTTTTTGGTGGATATGTGGCTTTAATACCATCGAAGATGGCTTTAATCGCCTCTTTATCTACCTTGCTACTCATAATGTGGCGCTTGACCCAGTAAGGCATGAATAGGCGCTCATAGCCTCTTGGATTGTTATTGGCCTCATTACCATGCACATACCATTTATTACGTATGGCACTGAAGTCGGTATACAACTCCATGAATGGGAATCCTTTACGAACTCTAACGAAGTGAATGTAGCAACGAAGGTCGGTCATTGGGTTTATCTCTTCGGGCTCTTGCTCTTCTTCCGAATCCCAATCCTCTTCCTCTTCGTCACTTATGTCTTCATACATACCTTGAGCACCACCATTGGCATACCAAATCTCTTGGAGTTCTAAACGCTCTTTACGGCGTTGAGATTCAATAGCTCTTAGGATTTGCCGACGATCACCTTCGCAGAGTCGGGCGATGTCTTGTAGGCGTAAAGGGACTGACGAGGTTTTGATTAGCTCTATTGGGTCTTTAGACCACGAGATGGGCTTCTTGTTTGCCACAATGAATTACGAAATCAGATTAACTGGCTTACTCGATAACTTATTGGTAACGGCACTGGCATTGCCGATAAGAGCGGGATCACTACGCATATCGTTCAACCCATAAGCCGATATCAATGTAACTGGCACGTGTTTATCGTTGTATATGTCTTGCGCCCTAGTCGTTGCACCGGAGCCAATTAAGTGAGAGATATAGGCAACAAACTTGAGTTCAAGATTGCGTGAGCCATATAGCTCATAGGCATGCTTAACGTAATTGTCCTTAGCCTTTGATACGTCTTGGGATGGCAAATCATAAACATCCATAGATTTAGTATCGATAATTCCACACAGATTTCTACCAAGCTCTACAACAAACACATCCATGTAGCCGCCTGTTCCGGCTCTTTGCTTTCGACCAATCCAAGTAGACTCATATCCGAAATCAACTTCAAATATCTTGGTTACATTCTTTTCGAAGGCTTCGGCGGTAGTTGTGCCGCCTTTAGATAACTCAACTAGACGATTATTCACATAAGTATCGGAGCTATTGATGATCGGCTGTAAAGCATTAATCACGGCATCATAGCTAATACCCAATTCAACGGTCATCTTCCTTGCAAACTCAGTGATATCTCTTTGTGTTGCTGGTAATTCAACATCCTTGAGAAATCTTTCGTAAATAACACCGCTTGCCGTATCTAGCTTTGGCAGTTTGAATGGCATTAAAGAGCGTCTTGTGTCTTTTGAAGAATCTTTTCTGAGGCCATATTGCAGTTGGGCTTGTAATGGCTCTAGCTTATCGAAATCAACGAATGGAACTTGCTTTACTTCATTGAGAACTGGAATGATATTGCGACCAATGAACCATCTTGTCTTATCTTCCTCAACAACGCGCTCTTCAATCATGCCGGCGCCTTGCAAAACATTCTTAAACGTATTGGCAATATCTTTAATATCGGCCAAACGCATATCGTATGGTGTATCAATTGTTTTGGTGGTGCGTAGATATTCACCATCGGGTAATACAGAAGCAATCCCATTCTTTCTTGCTAAGAGGATCTTTGCTTTGCACTCATCATACGTAGCGTGATTATGGCCAAATACAACAGGCACTTCCATATCAACATCGGTTAAGCCATTGAGTTCCGGATCTTGCATCAAATCAAGTAATAAAACGAATGGCCTTACTTTGATAGATGGATCGATGTTTACATTGCGGCCAACTGAATATTGGCATGGGTATTGAACTTTAAGGATTTGCCAAATAAAAGTATTAGCAAGATCTTCTAGTTCAACCGCGGCTAAGCCGGATTGAGTAAGAGATAGATTGCCTTCTTTATCCTTGTATAGCAATCCCAATAAACGTAACTGCGCTTCATACGTTCTAGCGCCACCGCTATTCTTATCGCGTTGATTGCCGCCACCTTTAAGGCCATAGTCTTCTAATAACTTAGCAAAGTGATTTTGTTGTTTTTGATCGCCCGTCCAGTTGGATCCTAGTTCGGATGCCACAACCATTGCCTTCAAGAATAAGGCCGTCTCTAATGGAAGAATACGGCGCTTATTGCGTGGAAACATCCATATTTGGCGATACATAGTTACTCGATATTTGCCGGCACTGATTTGTAATCAATACCTTCTAAAGTTTTGATAATCGCTTCAAAGATAACCTTTGCACCTTCGGGCGGAACAGCCATACCGATTTGTCTTCTGATAGCTTCTTTATTACCTTCAAATACAAAGTTATCTGGAAAGGTTTGTAAGCGAGCGCGCTCTCTATTCGTCAATGCTCTATCTTCTGACCAGTGATAAACGTGAGTGCCACCACCGCCGGAACCGGTAATTGTGTAAGCCGGCTTGGTTGGATCTAATCTCTTATAGATTTGGCTAATTTGCGCGCCAGTTACATTTAATTTCAAATGAGGCGGCAAGTTTGCAGTCCAAGCATTCTCGCCGGGCTTGATGTGTTGCAAGCGCTCAACGACTCTTGGATGTTGCTTTGTAAGGTCGTGGTTATCGGCACCCTTCTTAATCGGCGGCTTCTCAATAGCCTCTTTACACGTCTTTTGCTTCTTGATGTGCGTTGGTGCCGGTGGTTGGAATGTTTTCTTTAAATCTTTACGAATACCAACCATGATTACACGGTGTCGTGCTTGCGGAACTCCATACTCTTCAAACTTATAAAGATGTGGAGTGATTGTGTAACCTTTACCGGCATTGGAAAGGTCGTCAAGAATCTTGATTAAGGTTTTACCTTCATTGGCACTACGAATACCACCGACGTTCTCAGCAATAAAAAACAGTGGGTTGAATTCATTAAGGATTGGTAAGCCGTATGTGTATAAAGGGCCGAAATGCCCATCAATACCTTTATGCTCGCCAACCAATGAGAAGTCGTTGCATGGAAAGCCATAAGCAAAGCCATCAATCTTCTTTGATATCTTGGCTAAATCTTTAGCGGTTATCTCTCTTACATCCGAAACTATCGCGGTCTTTTCATCCGCGCCTTTAACGTTGCGTCGATATGTAGCTACAGTTTCATCGTGATAATCAACAGCCCAACCGTGGACAAGTTCTACATCACTGAAATCCTTGATTGTGTCATTGGCCATTTCTGCGCCAATTGCAATACCGCCGGGTCCTGAGAACAACTCACCTAATATTAATTTTTTCTTAGCCATCTTTTGAGTATATTTTGTTTGCTTTTAAAAAGCAGCAACTATTTACTATCTTCTGTATTCTTTTTGTTTGCACTGAGGGTTGACCAAATGCCAGTCAATATTTGCAAGCCTTGATCCAATGAGTTGGTTAAAAGTGCTTGCATTGGGTTTCCATAAAACCTAATAATCATCTTCATTAAATCTTCACTGAAAAGAGGTTCTCCAACAAACGACTCTTCCATAATGATGCTAACCAATACCTCGCGTGTAACGTCCTCTTTGGTTTTGTTATCGAGAACAACGATGTCGCGCCCTTCCATAATCTTTAAACGAAGATTGGGAAAGGTTACGTAGCAACTGTTTTCAGTATCGTAGAGCCTTCTATTTGGGTATTTGACGTAGGTGATCGGTTTCATAGCTAAAGTCCAGTTTCATCAGTGTAACAAGCCATAAAAGGCTTAATATAGACCTATTAAATAAGAGGGCTAGATGATGAAATTCCTTACTTTTGGTGTCTTTTTGGGCCTATTTACCCAACTTTGTGGCGCTCAAGCGATCTATGACGCTAATGGCCAATACAAAGGATATTCACAGACAAGCCCAAGCGGTGTGACTACGACTTACACGCCATCCGGTCAAAGTGTGGGGTCATCACAGGTGGATAACGGGCAAACGAGCTACTACTCACCCAATGGCGCATACCAAGGAACGAATACGGCTACTCCGGCTCCGATGCAACCCAATACAACCATCAATACACCACGCCAAGCGCCTCAAGCGCCAGTGATGAAGGGTTGGTAATTAATCCTCGAAGCGCTCTCTAGTCTCTTCGGGCTTAGGTTCATTCAATAAGCCTAAACGTTTTAATCTACGGCGCTCTTCATCGGCACGAAACTGCGCTCTTTCTTCGGCGAGTTCTTGCTCCCAACCCTTAATCGGCTTAGGATTCATTCTCCCAACGAATTCAACGGTCATTTTGTATTGTTAGCCTTATAGCGGCGCTCACGGATCTCAAACTCGATAGCCTCATCCATAACCTTCTTGCGCTCAACAATTACTTTACCGGTAACTACTTGATTAGATTTCAGTAAATCTTCCAATGTTTGCTTTGGTGGTCTAGGTTTTTTTGGCTCAATCATTTTGCTTCCAACCACTCAATCGCTTTACTCATAGCTATAGTTTTATTCTCAATGTTATAGCCCAAACCGTAGTATTGAGTCATAGATTTTTGAGAAGATGACCAACCAAGAATAGATTCGGCAAGCTCTTTTTGCACCATAGCATTTGACATAGCGGTGTTGAGCAAGTGGCGCACTGAGTGAACCATGATCTTAGCGGTATCACCCTCTTTAGCAAACTTAGTTTTTAACCAACGGTTGTAATACACGCTAGCGGTGTTTGATGTTTCAGCGTAACTTGGGAATAAATATGCATTCTTCGCTTTGCCATTACTTGCGGCAAGCAAGCCCTCGCTAACGCTATCAACACAGATCGGTGTTTCTCGGACAGAGTTTGAATTTTTTAATCTTCTACCGTCATGGACCACAATTGCGATAGAAGTTACCTTCTCGTCTTTGATAACTAGATCGCTTACCCGCAAAGCGCATATCTCGGCAAGACGCGCACCAGTGGCAAAGATGGTTTGAAGGAGTAGTTGGCGCTCGGGCGTCATATCAGTGCCACTCATTACCTCTTGCCACATTTCCTTGGTTAAACCGTTTCTATCATCTTTATCGTCAATCGTTACTTTGAATGAAGCGAATGGATTTGTAATACCAGTCATATCGCCTTCGATGATGGCGGTCTTAATTACCTTTGCGATCGATGAGATATACGTCGACACGGTAGTTTTCTTGTAATCTTGCGAAATCAACCAGTCATAGAATTGATTGGCGTTTTGACGGCGTAATTGAGATAGCTCCATATCGCCAATAAGAGCGATTAGCGCCTTCATAGATTTCTCAGCGTCATAAGAAGAGCGACCACGCTTACGAGTTGCGGTCATATATAAATCTAAGGCAATTGATAAGGTGTGGGTATTCCTACCAGTAACGATTCCAACAGCTTGTTTATAGGCTTGTGGGAATTGGTCGTATTCAAGCCCATCACCCTTGGCAATAAAGGCTTGATTGAATGGCTCACCAAACTCGTCTAACTCTGTGGCTTGGAGTTTCCGGACGGGCAACTCATAAGCCTTTAAAACATCTATAGCGGTCATATTGGGCGCGCTACGTGATCGGAGGAGTTGGACCCTTTGCTCATAGTAATGCTCCAACTGAGCGTGTTTTATGAGCGCCTCTTTCTTGTTATTTCCAAGCCGTGTTTTGATAATCGTTTTATTATTGAACTCATTCTTTAAATCATCCGGGACATTCCATCGATGGGTATACGTTTCACCATGAAAGACGCTTTGGCGGATGAATAGATTCTTTAGCTTCATTTGGAGATTATAAACAATCTCATGACAAAATACCAAAAAGATACCAAATTAATACTTAAAGCCTATACAGGGTATGACTCAGGTGTCCAAAATGACACTTTTACAAATATAATCAAAATATAATGATCTCATGACATTCACAATTATTTTCCTAATCGCTTTTATTGCCAGTTTTGGCCTGCGCCACTGGCTCTCCCAACGTCAAATTCGCTATGTTGCCCAGCATCGAGATGCGGTCCCGACAGAGTTTGCTGAAAAAGTCACTCTAGCCGAACACCAAAAAGCTGCTGACTACACGATCGCAAAATTGCGCTTAGCGATTTTAGAAAACGGGGTGAGCGCCGTCATTTTAATTGCCTTCACATTGTTGGGCGGATTAGAAATCCTCAATCTTGTTCTTCTACAATTACTTGGTGAAGGTATTGCACAACAAATTGCACTGCTAGTATCGATTGTCATCATCTCCGGAATACTGGATCTACCTTTCTCTTGGTACAAACAGTTTTATCTTGAAGAGCGCTTTGGCTTTAATCGCATGAATAAAAAATTGTTCTTTAGCGACATGGTGAAAGGTTTGTCGGTAGGTGGCGCCATTGGCATTCCCTTGCTATGGGTCATCCTCACACTCATGCTCAAGGCTGGCGATCTTTGGTGGCTCTGGGCGTGGGCTGTACTTTCGATATTTAGTCTGTTGATGCAGTGGATCTTCCCAACCTTCATTGCACCCTTATTTAATAAGTTTCAAGCATTAGAAGAAGGTCCACTCAAAACCCAAATTGAGGCCTTACTAAGCCGTTGCGATTTTGCTAGTCAAGGCTTGTTTGTTATGGATGGTAGTAAGCGTAGCGCCCATGGCAATGCATTCTTTGCTGGCATGGGTAAAGCCAAGCGCATTGTGTTCTTTGACACCCTCATTGAAAAACTCAATCCTGGTGAAGTAGAAGCAGTGCTCGCGCATGAGTTGGGTCACTTTAAGTGCAAACATATTCGTAAGCGTCTCATCGTTTCCTTTGCCTTAAGCTTTGCTATGTTTGCATTACTCGGCTGGATCAGCACGCAGGTTTGGTTCTATACCGACCTGGGTGTAATGCCTAATCTGAATGGCTATAATGGCGGTCTGGCTTTAGCACTATTTATGTTGGTCTCGCCCGTATTTAGCTTCTTCTTCACGCCACTAGGAAGTCTTGCTTCGCGTAAACATGAATATGAGGCCGATGGCTTTGCCGCAGAAAAATCATCAGCAAAAGATTTAATTTCTGCCCTAGTAAAGTTATATCAAGATAACGCTGCAACACTGACGCCAGATCCAATCTATACCGCCTTTTATAGCTCGCATCCACCTGCGCCACTGCGTATCGCAAACCTACAGCGCCTTAGCTGATTGCAATTATCGGCATGGAACAATTTCGCGCGCTACTGACTGCTTCCTACGGAAGACATTATTTAGCGCAGCGCCTAGTAGCAGATACCGTAGGGAAAGAATCCCCAAGCGGTCCTTTAATTCAAGTGAGCACTCCCGCTAAGCAGCATATTGGTGCTGTGGGTGATCGTATGTTGCTGGAGATGACATCTGCAGATCAAGCGCGCATTATTGAAATTGAGCCTCGTGAAAATATTCTCTACCGCTCTGACGCTTTTAAAAGCAAAATCATTGCTTCTAACGTCGATCAAATTCTGGTGGTACTAGCAACCCAACCCGCCTTCTCTCCCGACCTCCTGGGCAGAGCGGTCGTGGCGGCTGAGGCCAATCAAATTGGCTTGCATATCCTACTCAATAAATGTGATCTCCAAGATAACTTAGTGCAAGCGCGCAAAATCATTGAACCCTATGCGCGCATGGGCTATCCCGTCAGCGAGGTCTCCGCTAAATTTGACCCCGCTTCGATTGATACACTTCGTCCTGCCTTAGCCGGTAAGGTATCCGTCTTTGTTGGTCAATCCGGCATGGGTAAATCTAGCCTGCTCAATGCTTGGGTACCCAATGCTGCTGCACTCACCCAGGAATACTCCGTGCGCTTAGATACCGGTAAACACACTACTACCGCCTGTCGTTATTTTGAATTACCGGAATCTTGGGGGCGAGATGCAGCCGGCAAATTGGGTGCATTAATTGATTCACCAGGTTTTCAGGAGTTTGGTTTAGCACATATGTCTGTGAGCGAGTTACAGCATGCCTTTAGGGAATTTAAAGACTTGCACGGTAAATGTCGCTTTCATAACTGTGCTCATCAATCTGAACCTGATTGCGCGGTACGTGATGCGGTAGACAGAAATGAAATAGCGCCAGAAAGATTGGCGCTATTTAGACAGCTGCGTTCAGATTCGAAAACAGCAGATACGCAAATTCAGGGAATTAGCCAAGCCAAAGAGCGATGGTCAGCATTAGCAACAAAGCCATCCAAGCGATAACCAAGCGCCATACCAAGCCAACCGCGGAACGCATCGTGCGCTCAGTAGGCTCAAGACCCACTTCATAGATTAAAGGTTCACCGGCCTCAGCCATACGCAGTGCCTCATCACTTTCAGGCTCGCTCAAGGGCTCACCGAGTCGCACGCCTAAGGCACCACTACCTGCAGCCAAGATCACAGCCGATAATGAATCAGACCATTTTTGGGTGAGATAGCGCCAACCATATACTGCACCCTCAAAGTTTCCAACAATCGCAAAGCCCATTGCCGTGATACGCGCGGGAACCCAATCCAATACATAAAAGAAATGACGCGCTGCTTCACTTAAGTTGAAGTCACGCTCAGACCAACGCTGAGCAGCAATATCAGCCAAACGATACAGCACCACACCTGCGGGACCCATTGGCATCATGAACCAAAACAGCACGCCAAACACATGGTGGTGTGAACCAATAATAGCTCGCTCTAACGCTAATGAAATCACTTCTGTCTCAGAAAGATTGGCAGTATCTAACTCTGGGCCATACCATTCACCCAGTGCTGCCCGCGCAGCTGGTAGATCATGCGCTTCAATTGCTTCATGCACCAAAGTAAATGAGTGACTGAATTGACGGAAGCCGAAAAATAAATACGCAATGACGACGTTCCATAAGAAACCAAGAATGGGATAAGTCAACATGCAGGTGACATACACCATAAATACCAAAAAGGTAGGTAGCACAAAAGCAACCAAGCAAGCCATGCGTGCGCCAATTGGACTTGCACCTTCTTCAGACTTGCCACCGAATTCACCAGCGACCCAATCTAACCAACGAGCGCTCATACGCGCAATCCAATGGCTAGAGGTTACTGGGCGATATTGCTCAGCAATGAGGGCGAAGAGAATAGAAAAGAAAGTCATACTTTTAATAAATGATATAGGTTCCGCAACATTCCCGCAGTAGCGCCCCAAATAAAGCGGTTCTCATAAGGAATCGAATAAAAACGACGACCACCCTGCTCGCTTTGCCACAGCCTGATCTGATGGTTGGCTGGATCTAGTAAAAAATGTAGCGGCACTTCAAAAACATCCGCCACCTCAAACTCATCTAAAACATATTCTTCCTGAGCTTGCACCAACCCCACTACTGGTGTGACGCTGTAACCAGAAACAGTCAAATACTGCGGAAGATAGCCAATAATTTCCACCCGTTTAGGATCAAGGCCAATCTCTTCCTGACTCTCCCTCAATGCAGTGTCATCGGGACTAAGATCTTCTGGATCCATCCGTCCACCCGGAAAGCTAATCTGCCCTGCATGATCACGCAAATGATTCGTTCTTTGCGTCAGCAATACTGAGAGGCCATTCTCTTTTAACAACAAAGGGATCAATACCGCTGCTCGCGTTATCTTGCCAGCAGCTTGGCGCTTAGAGATGATATCGGTAGCAATCACATGACGATTCTCATCGGTAATCTCTGGTTGCCACTCCGGTGGATATTGAAGACGGGTCTTTAAGCCCTCTGGCTCGAGAAATTCAGGCGCTACTTTTTTGTCATTGACGCAAACCTCATGAATCGGAATGGCTTCCGCATTAAAGCCTGGAGGCGCAGCGACATTGATTACGTCTTCTTCAGGCTGAGAGGTCTTGGGCATAGTCATATTCTAAGGCAACAAAAAAGGCGACCTAGGCCGCCTTTTTTGTTTGCATCAAAGCAGCAATTATTCAGCAGCTGGAGCAGCCACTGTCTTGGTGCGAGCCTGAAGCTTTTCTTTAATACGTGCAGACTTACCAGAACGATCACGCAAGTAGTACAACTTTGCACGACGGACATCACCACGACGCTTTACTTCAACGCTAGCGATCAAAGGTGAGTATGTTTGGAAAGTACGCTCAACGCCTTCACCAGAAGAAATCTTGCGCACGATAAAGCTAGAATTTAGTCCGCGATTACGTTTAGCAATCACAACGCCTTCAAAGGCCTGGGTACGCTTACGTGTACCTTCAACCACGTTTACGCTAACAACCACTGTATCGCCAGGCGCAAAGCTTGGCAAAGTTTTGTTAGCACTTAAGCGAGCAATTTCTTCTTGCTCAATTTTTTCAATTAAATTCATTTTTAATCCTTAAACATCGTATTAGCGTTTAATCCCGAGACCTAAATCAACGGACCTAATAGAGGATGTAGTTAAAACAATTTCACTAAACCAAAAACCAAACCACTCATTCACAACTGCGCACCATTAAAAGTATTCACAGCGAGCGAAGAAATTGTTCATCTTCTCGGGTTAGCAACCCATTGGCTCTAGCCGATTCAATTAAATCCGGCCTTAACCTGAACGTCAGCTCTAAAGACTTCTGCCGGCGCCAATCCGCTATTTTAGCGTGATGTCCGCCTAAAAGCACGTCCGGCACCGATAAATTTTCATAAATCTCAGGCCTGGTGTAGTGCGGATAGTCCAAAAGACCATTCATAAAGCTATCCTGGGTGGCAGATTCGCCATCTCCGAGAGCCCCAGGAATAAGCCTAATAACCGCATCCATGATGGCCATAGCAGGGATTTCGCCCCCAGACAGCACAAAATCGCCTATGGATATCTGTAAATCGACATTGCGATCCACAAAACGTTGGTCTATAGCCTCATATCGACCACAAACTAAGCTCAGATTGCCGTCATTTAAGATATCTGAGGCCATTTTTTGGGAGAAGCGCTCTCCTTGGGGCGCCAACAAGCAAATGGGGCCCGATTGAGTTCCAGCAGCCTGATGAGCCGCCTTAATCCCTGCAATAGTGTCTTCGAGGGGCTTGGCCATCATGACCATGCCTGGACCGCCCCCATAGGCACGATCATCCACCGTCTTACGCGCATCCAAACAAAAGTCTCGTGGATTCCACAAATGAACACTCGCTAATGATTGCTCACAGGCACGACCAGTGACACCCCACTGCGTGAGTGCAGTAAACATCTCGGGAAATAAGGTCACGACATCAAAGCGCATGGGTTGTTTCTTGAATATGGTTTAGTTTTATTGCCAGTCTAATTGCCAATCAAGCGTAATCACTTGATTTGGCAAGTCGACGTTTTGCACCACTTCTTTGACAAAGGGCACAAGATATTTGATTTCTTTAGAAACAGGATCACCAATAGCAATCACACCATGAGCACCATTTTCAGTGACATCGAGCACTTCACCTAGCGCCTCATGTTGCAAATTGATTGCCTGGCAACCAATCAGATCGACCCAGTAATAAGAATCACTATCCGCTTTTGGAAATGCATCACGGGCAACTAATATGCGCGCACCTTTTAATGCCAAGGCCTGATCACGATCAGTAACACCATCTAATGCAAGCACGACATTACCGCTATGCATCTTGGCGCTCTTCACTTTATATTGCGTCAACGAGGCTTGTTCTACAGATACAGAAACGCCAGCATCCCGACGTGGGATCAAGGACAACCAAACTGTCTTAGAAGAGAGAAGCGCCACAGGGTCTGCTGAGTGAGGTCTAACCTTCACTTGCCCCTGCAAACCTTGCGCCTCAGAAATGGCGCCAAGTTCAATCAAATCATTTAGGGAAGGTGTGCTCATTTGCAAGTCACCTTATTTTCCCAAAATAAACCACCAACAATTTCGCCACTAAATGCATCATCTCAAAGATGAAGCATTTAGCAACAGAATATTAAGCAGCAGGATTGTTCTTAATTAAACGAACAACCGTTGGAGATACTTGCGCACCAACGCCAGTCCAATAAGTCAAACGATCTTGAGCAATGCGCATGGCTTGCTCAGATTCAGCTGCTTGTGGATTGAAGTAACCAATGCGCTCGATAAAGTTCGAGTCGCGACGGTTGCGCTTATCAGTAGCAACAATGCTGTAAAAAGGGCGCTTCTTAGAGCCGCCGCGTGCCAGTCGAATGACGACCATACTTATTCCTTAAAATCTAAAAATGAAAACAGGTTGATTACAACCCAATGAAATTTCTACAAAAATCTTGGGGTCCAGCTCACCAACTAAACGTACGGTAAAGCGGAAAACCTCATATTCTAGACGAAAACCCCTACTTCTTCCACCTATTTAAGTACCCAAGACAGTAGAATAGAATCCAAATCAATATAAAAAATACATATAAATCAATTACTTATACCGATATGGCCAATAAAACAACGCGATCCACCCACAATCGTGGCTCTTTAAATCGCCTCTGGATCGCACTTTCTTGCGTGGGACTAGGGCTTTTGAGCGCTTGCGCAAATGTGATTCCGCCTTGTGGCGCCAAAATTAGTCCTCCGAGCAGCGAACTGCGCAATACCCGGTGGGAGCTCACTCGCTGGAACTTACCCCCCAATAGCAATGGTGAAGTTCGTGCACGCCAAATTCCTCAGGGGGAAGCGAGCAACCCTATTCAAATGAACTTTGATGCGAATGGGCAAAGGGTTAGCGGATCTACTGGATGCAATCGCTTTACTGCGGAGCTGAATGAAGATGCACGAGGCTTTAGCTTAAGCAAAATTGCTAGCACCAAAATGGCCTGCACTCCGCAACGCATGGAATTAGAAAATGATTTCCTTTATGAACTCAATGACTATCGCAGCATCGTTCGCAATGGCGATCAATTACTCATGATCGGCACCGATCGTGAAGTGCTGAGTTTTACCCAACGGCCTGTTACCAATAAATAAAATAAATGAGTATTGATATCTTGATGAAAAAATCCAAACTTCTATTTTGCGCACTCGGATTATTTTTTCCGGGCACTGGCCTCAATTGTTTTTACTTGCAGGGACTGAAATCCTTCTGGTCCTGGACACAGTTACTCGCATTATTTGGAGGCTTTGTTGGCTGGGGTCTACTCAAAGATGCGCACTTTCATTCAGGACCTGGCTGGGTACTGCTGACCTTTGGTTTTATTGCGATTGAGGCCAGCTGGCTCACCACGATTACCTTTGGTTTACGCCCCGATGAAAAATGGGATGCGCAATTTAATCCCGGCATTGCAGAACCTGAGCGCAGTCAATCGGGCTGGCTAGTGATTCTTACTGTCATCTTTTCCTTAGTACTAGGTGCGGGTGTCATGATGACCTTTTTGGCTATAGCCTTTGAGCAATTCTTTATTTCTCAACTCCAAGAAGCCAGAAAGCTATCCCAGTAATAGCAAATAGCTTTCGTGATTTACGAATTGCCAATATTTTAGAACTGCTCAAGCTCTAGTGCATTGGTAGAGTAACCACCTTCAATAATCGAGGTGGCCAAGGCCTGTGCCTGTGGTAGTAAGTTTTCCGCAAAGAAGCGCGCCGTTGTAATCTTCGTCTTATAGAAAGTTGGATCGCTATCGCGCAAACGTTCGGCAGCTAATAAGCCACGTGCCATTTGCCATCCTCCGAAGACTAAACCTGATAAACGTAAGTAAGCAAAGCTACCGGCGTATACCGCTTTAGTGTCCGTCTTTGCATGCGCCAAAATATAAGCAACCGCTTCATCAAACGCAGCGCGCCCAACAGTCAATTGCTTGAGAACTGCTTTCGCATCAGCACTAGCACTAGCTGCTAACTCTTTTTCCGTTTCGGCAATTTTTTGTGACAGTACTTTTGCAATAGCCCCACCATCACGGACAGTTTTTCTACCGACCAAGTCATTTGCCTGAATGGCTGTCGTCCCTTCATAAATCGTCAGAATACGAGCATCACGATAGTGTTGTGCAGCACCAGTCTCTTCAATAAAGCCCATACCGCCATGGACTTGTACACCCAGGCTCGCCACCTCAATCGACATCTCCGTAGAGAAGCCCTTCACAATCGGCACTAAGAATTCATAGATTGCTTGATTTGCTTTACGTACTGCTTCATCTGGTGCAGCATGCTGTGCATCGTATGCAGCAGCAGCATAGTATGCCAAGGCACGAGAAGCCTCTACATAAGCGCGCATAGTCATCAACATTCGTTTCACATCAGGCTGATGAATAATCGCTACGGGGCCAGGAGAGCCAGCGAGATCACGACTTTGAACGCGATCTTTAGCATATTGCACGGCCTTTTGATAGGCGCGCTCTGCGACTGCAACGCCTTGCATCCCCACTGCAAAACGCGCAGCGTTCATCATCACAAACATATATTCCAGACCGCGATTCTCTTCACCAACTAAATAGCCGGTGGCGCCACCATGATCGCCAAACTGTAGTACCGCGGTTGGGCTCGCCTTAATTCCGAGCTTATGTTCAATTGATACACAATGCACATCATTGCGCTCACCTAATGAGCCATCTGCATTAACCAAGAACTTCGGCACTACGAATAATGAAATCCCTTTAACACCCTCTGGTGCATCAGGCGTCCTAGCCAAAACTAAATGAATAATGTTCTTGGCCATATCATGCTCACCGTAGGTGATATAGATCTTAGTCCCAAAGATCTTATAGCTACCATCGCCCTCAGGTACAGCCTTAGAACGCACCATCGATAAATCAGAACCTGCTTGGGGCTCCGTCAAACACATCGAGCCTGTCCATTCCCCAGAAATCATGCTCGGGACAAATTGCTCTTGGAGTTCTGGGCTTGCTGCAGTGAGCAATGCCTCAATAGCACCATCAGTGAGCATCGGACATAAAGCAAAAGAGAGGCTGGCTGAGTGAACCATTTCAAAGCAGGCAGTAGCAATGAGTTTTGGCAAACCTTGACCACCAAATTCTGCCGGATGAATGACGCCCTGCCAGCCAGCAGCAGCAAATTGTTCAAATGCTTCTTTGAAGCCAGGAGTCGTAGTCACTACGCCATCTTTGAATGAGCTTGGCTGTTGATCGCCAGGCCAATTGAGTGGGGCAACGACATCCTGATTAAATTTTGCAGACTCTTCTAGAATTGCTGGCGCAAGATCAACATCAGCACCTGCTTCTGCATAGGATGGGTAAGTCACTACATCTGATAGCCCCGCAAGCTCATTCATTACAAACAACATGTCTTTCACGGGGGCTACATATGGCATTACAACTCCTATGGATTCGAATCAGGTGGGCTATTCAAAATTACGAGAGTGCTTTCGTTAATTCTGGAACAGCAGTAAAGAGATCGGCAACCAAACCATAATCAGCAACACCAAAAATCGGTGCTTCTGGATCTTTGTTAATGGCCACGATCACTTTAGAATCCTTCATGCCAGCCAAGTGCTGAATAGCGCCAGAGATACCTACGGCAACATATAACTGGGGAGCAACAATCTTGCCAGTTTGACCCACTTGATAGTCATTGGGTACATAGCCCGCATCTACGGCAGCACGTGAGGCGCCTAAGGCAGCACCTAACTTATCAGCCAAAGGCACTACTAACTCTTGATACTTTTCGCCAGAGCCTAAACCACGGCCGCCAGATACGATGATCTTGGCTGCAGTCAGTTCTGGACGATCTGATTTAGTCAACTCACGACCGACAAAAGCGGATTTACCTGCGCTATCAGTAGCAGCCACTTTTTCAATCACAGCAGACCCACCAGTAGCAGCAACAGGATCAAAGCCCGTCGTACGCACAGTAATCACCTTCACTGCATCACTCGACTTAACAGTAGCGATGGCATTACCCGCATAGATCGGGCGCTCAAAAGTATCTGCGCTCACGGCCTTAGTAATGTCAGAAAGCTGCGCAACATCTAACTTTGCAGCAACGCGTGGCATGACATTCTTACCGCTAGCAGTAGCAGGTGCCAATAAGTGGCTGTAGTTACCAGCTAGTGACAAAATCTGCGCAGCTAAAGGTTCTGCTAATTGATCCGCTAGATTTAAGGCATCAATCTGGATCACCTTGCGGACACCCGCTATTTGGGCTACGGCTGTGGCTACGACATCAGCACCGTTACCAGCAACTAGTACGTCTACTTCGGGAGAGCATTGCAAAGCAGCTGCAACTGCATTGAAGGTAGCCGCCTTTAATGATTGATTATCGTGTTCAGCTATAACAAGAGCAGCCATTTAAACCACCTTCGCTTCATTTTTGAGTTTTTCAACAAGAGCAGCTACATCAGCAACTATCACACCAGCGCTGCGCTTAGGTGGCTCTTCTACCTTGAGGGTTTTCAGGCGAGGCGCAATATCAACACCCAAGTCTTCTGGCTTCACAATATCAATCGTCTTCTTCTTTGCCTTCATGATATTAGGCAAGGTCACATAGCGGGGTTCATTGAGACGAAGGTCAGTCGTGATAACTGCCGGCAATGACAGTGCAATCGTTTCTAAGCCACCATCTACTTCACGAGTCACAGTAGCTTTACCATCCGCAATCACCACCTTAGAGGCAAAAGTTGCTTGTGGAATATCTAACAAGCTTGCCAACATCTGACCAGTCTGGTTGCTATCGTCATCAATCGCCTGCTTACCGAGAATAATAATTTGTGCTTGTTCTTTTTCTGAAAGCGCCTTGAGAATCTTGGCTACTGCCAAAGGTTGCAACTCAGTATCAGCCTCTACCAAAATAGCGCGATCCGCACCAATAGCTAAGGCTGTACGCAAAGTTTCTTGGCATTGAGTTACGCCTGCAGTCACCACTACAACTTCAGTAGCAATACCAGCTTCTTTGAGTCTGACTGCTTCTTCTACTGCGATTTCGTCAAAGGGGTTCATGCTCATCTTGACGTTCGCAATATCGACACCAGAATTATCTGACTTCACACGTACTTTGACGTTGTAATCAACAACGCGTTTCACTGCAACTAAGATCTTCATCTGACTTTCACAATCCTCAAACGCTTCAAAAACGATATTTATCTAAAAAATCGGGTAACCCTTATTTTACCGCCCTCTCTATTGAACTAGACATCAATAGCAGTGGCCGAGCCAGCCTGCTTGCGCAGCTCGAACTTCTGGATTTTTCCAGTTGAAGTCTTTGGCAGCTCTCCAAAAACAATCGCTTTCGGAACCTTAAAGCCTGCTAAGTGCTGTTTGCAATGGGCGATGATGTCAGCCGGGGTTACCTCGACACCAGGCTTGATTTCTAAGAAAGCGCAAGGGGTCTCGCCCCACTTTGGATCGGGTTTTGCTACCACTGCCGCAGCAATCACGGCTGGATGGCGATAGAGCACGTCTTCCACCTCAATCGAAGAAATATTCTCACCCCCAGAAATTATGATGTCTTTGCTACGGTCTTTGATCTTTACATAACCATCGGCACTCTTTACTGCTAAGTCACCTGAGTGAAACCAGCCACCCTCGAAGGCTTCTTGCGTAGCTTTCTCATTCTTCAGGTAGCCCTTCATTGCAATATTGCCCTTAAACATAATCTCACCCATCGTCTCACCATCAGCGGGAACAGGCTCCATCGTTTCTGGATTGAGTACATCGATCGCTTGTTGCATGTGATAGCGCACACCTTGACGCGCATTCAAACGGGCACGCTCGCTGATATCCACATCATTCCATTCATCTTGTTTAACGCAAACAGCAGCTGGGCCATACACTTCTGTTAAACCATAGACATGGGTTAGATCAAAGCCTAACTTCTCCATACCCTCAATAATCGAAGCGGGTGGTGCAGCCCCAGCAATAAGACCTTTGACACCTGCTGGCACTCCAGCCTTAAGTTCATCTGGGGCATTGACCAAGAGGTTATGCACAATCGGTGCTGCGCAGTAGTGGGTCACGCCATGCTCTTTGATAGCAGCAAAGATATGTTGCGCATCTACGCGACGCAAACACACGTTAATACCAGCACGAGCAGCAATCGTCCAAGGGAAACACCAACCATTGCAATGAAACATTGGCAAAGTCCACAAATAGATGGGATGCTTATTCATATCCCAATCAAGTACATTTGAAACAGCATTAATGGCTGCGCCACGATGGTGATAGACCACTCCCTTAGGATTACCTGTAGTGCCAGAGGTGTAGTTCAAACAAATCGCTTGCCACTCATCAGCAGGTACTTGCCACGCAAATTGAGGGTCTCCTTCTGCCAATAATTGCTCATAAGTAAGCTTGCCTAGCCTCTCACCTGCAACGTCGTACTCTTTTTCTTCGACATCAATGACTAAGAATTCACGACCACTTTCTTTCCTGGCAATCTCTAAAGCTATCTTCATCACCCCTGAAAACTCAGGATCAATAATCACGACCTTTGCTTCGCCATGATTCAACATGAAGGCGATGGACTCTGAGTCTAAGCGGGTGTTTAAGGCATTTAATACTGCACCTGCCATCGGAATACCGAAGTGCGCCTCCACCATCGGTGGCGTATTCGGCAACATGACAGCAACAGTATCGCCAAGACCAATGCCATGCTTTTGTAAGGCGCTAGCCAAGCGGCGGCAACGCTCGTAGGTTTGCGCCCAAGTTTGACGTAACTTGCCATGGATAACGGCAACCTTCTTCGGATAGATCTCGGCAGATCTTTCTAAAAACAAGAGTGGAGTAATAGGGGTGTAATTTGCAGGATTACGATCTAAACCTTGCTCATAAATATTTGCCATCTTTTGCTTTCAATCTTTAAATAACCGTTTTTCTTGTAATGCTTTAAATATCAGCCAAGGCTTTGACATGAGCAACAACGCTACGCCCTAAGGCTGATAAGTTATAACCGCCCTCTAAGCAACTGACAATGCGATTGTTAGCATATTCATGCGCAATCTCCTTCAAGCGCTTGGTGATCCAAACATAGTCATCCTCAACCAAACCCATTTGACCAAGATCATCTTCGCGATGCGCATCAAATCCAGCTGAAATGATGATGAGTTGGGGCTCAAAGTTGCGGAGCACTGGTAGCCATTGCTCTTCCACAATCGAGCGCACCACGTCGCCACGAGTCGCTGCCGGCAAAGGTACGTTCACCATATTGTCAGCACGATCAAGACCGCTATAGGGATAAAACGGATGCTGGAAAAAGCTACACATCAAAACACTCGGGTCATTGAAAAATGCGGCTTCTGTGCCATTGCCATGGTGCACATCAAAATCAATAATGGCCACGCGTTCAAGACCGTAGGCTTCCATGGCATAACGAGCGGCAATAGCCACGTTATCAAATAAGCAAAATCCCATTGAACGGGTAGGTTCGGCATGATGTCCTGGGGGTCTTACTGCACAAAAGACATTTTCAACCTCACCCTTCATGACGGCATCGACCCCGGCAATCGCTGCCCCAGCAGCACGCAAGGAAGCCTGCCATGTATAGGGATTCATGATGGTATCGCCATCGAGCATGGCATACCCACTTTGGGGTGCTTTCTCTTTGACGAAAGCAACATGATCAGGACTGTGCACCAGTTCTAGTTGATCTTCGCTAGCCAATGGCGCATCGAGGTGATGTAAGAAGCGATCTACCCCACTACGAATCATCTGGTCATTGATAGCTTGAATCCTTTCAGGGCACTCTGGGTGATGGCTACCCATCTCATGTTTCAGAAAGTCTGGGTGAGTTATGTATCCTGTTGTCATTAGCTGTAATCCTTAATAGCAAAACTGTATTTTTTATACTCTAATTAATGGTGCTTAATTCTCAACAATCCTTGCTCTGGCGCATGAACTTTCGGGTCTGCTACCTGCTGCTCGCACTGTTACTTGGGGCCTGCTCGAGCACTCCTTCGCAACGAAGTAATACCCAACAACCCATCGTAAACCAAGCCGATGATGCGATCACCGAAGCACGTTATAGCCAAAACTTGAGTACCCTATTGAACCAAGTCTCACAAACCCAAGAAATCCCACTGCAGACCCTAGAAAACGGCTTTCTTGATGCTAAAACGATTCCCTCTATCCGCAAATTGGTATTACCCCCATCGGGCACTTTTAAGAAAAATTGGCTAGCGTATCGCAAACGCTTTATTGAGCCAGTGCGCCTCAAGGCTGGTAAGGCCTTTTGGGATGAAAACCGCGCCTTTTTAAGTCAGGTAGAGCAAGACTCAGGGGTGCCAGCAGAGATGATTGTCGCCATTATTGGAATTGAGACTATTTATGGGCGTCAGACTGGTAATTTTCGAGTCAAGGATGTGTTGTCAACACTCGCCTTCAGCTATCCCGATACCCCTAATAAGCCTGCCCGCGAGCAGCTTTTTAAGGATCAACTTCAAGAACTGATCCTGCTGTGCTGGACAGAAGCTGGCGGTAAGTTGCCAGCCAAAAATAGCATCCGAGGCGTAAATGTGACTCGCTTTAATACCTGCCTCAATCAAAACAGCTCCTATGCTGGAGCGATTGGCTTGCCACAATTTATGCCCAGCAGTATCCGCAGTTTTGCTGTTGATGGTGACGGCGATGGACGCATTGATCTTAAACAAAGTCCTAAAGATGCGATCGCGAGCGTAGCGAACTTTATGAAGCAACATGGTTGGCAAGCAGGCATGCCGATTTCTTTTCCTGTACAAGAAAACGCAATACCAGTTGCGAAGCAATGGGCTGATGGTGAACCACAACTGAAATACACCGTTGCAGAACTAATTGAACAGGGCATCCTATTGCCTCAACAAGGCGATCTTCAAAATGGTGGGGTAGCACCCCAAAGTAAAGCCTTGATTGTGGATCTACCCTACCCTGACAAAGACGGACTCGATCAAGCACAGTATTTTGTGGGATTAAATAATTTTTTAACGATTGTTCAGTACAACCGCAGTTATTTCTACGCTCAGAGTGTGGCAGAGTTTGCAGAAGCACTAGGTTATAAGAACCAAAGCGTAGTACCAGCTACCTTATCAAATGAAGCACTAGTGAAAGCAGCAGATCAAAAAAGCTCTGCAGATAAATCAAAGGTTAAGAATTCAAAGAAATCTAACACCAAGAAAAAAACTAAACCAAATTAAGCAGGGAATACGCCTGTTGATAAATAGCGATCACCGCGATCGCAAACTATGAAAACGATAGTGGCATTTTCCACTTGGCGTGCAATGCGCAAAGCTACCACTAGCGCTCCACCTGCCGAGATGCCGCAGAAGATTCCCTCTTCCACTGCCAAACGTCTTGCCATATCTTCAGCATCTGCCTGCGTGACATACTCAATACGATCAACCCGATCGCCTTGGTAAATCTTTGGTAAATACTCTGGCGCCCACTTCCGAATACCAGGAATCTGTGAGCCATCTTCAGGCTGGGCACCAATAATCTGAATGGCAGGATTCATTGACTTGAGATAAGTCGATACACCAGTGATTGTGCCGGTGGTGCCCATCGCAGAGACAAAGTGAGTGACTTGCCCATCGGTATCGCGCCAAATCTCTGGGCCTGTAGTTTCAATATGGGCCCTAGGATTATCCGGGTTGGCAAATTGATCTAACAATCTGCCACGCCCCTCGCGCTGAAGTTGGAGCGCGTAATCTCTTGCAAACTCCATGCCACCAGATGCAGCAGTCAAAATAAGTTCTGCACCATAGGCCGCCATACTTTGACGTCGTTCAATACTTTGGTTTTCAGGCATTACCAAGACCATCTTGTAACCCAGCATGGCTGCAGTCATTGCTAAGGCTATACCAGTATTGCCACTGGTTGCCTCAATCAAGGTATCACCAGGTTTAATTTCGCCACGCTCTTGTGCGCGCATAATCATTGACAGCGCAGGTCGGTCTTTTACCGACCCGGCTGGATTGTTGCCTTCTAGCTTACCTAAAATGACATTGTTACGATTCTCGTTTTCTAAACCGGGAATACGCTGCAAGCGTACTAATGGGGTGTTGCCCACAGTTTGTGAGATCGTTAGGTAAGAAGGTTTGCTCATGAGCCCATTTTAGCCATAAGCAAGCCTACACTCTGAAGGGCTTAATTTCGGCGATGTGGCGTCGTACGCTCCGGCTGATTGCGGCTACCAGCTTGATGACGCGAATTGCGTCGGCCAGAGGCTCCGCCATCCTTCTTGGTGCGACCATTAGGCTCCCGAAAGGAGCCAGGGGCTTCAATAGTTAAACCGTTATCCACCATTTTTTCAACGGATTTCATGCCAATGCCACGGACTCGCTTCTGTAAATCATTAGCATCTTGAAAATGACCGCCATCGGTACGCTCGCTAATAATCGTTCTTGCTTTAGATGGACCAATTCCCTTAATACTTTCTAATTCAGATTGGGTTGCTGTATTGACATTAATGGGTGAAGCGTTAGCAAACCCTAGAGAAGTAATTGCCAAAACTGCAGAAACCAAGGCAGATCTCATCAAACCAGCACTTCTCATATGAAAACTATTCGTCATATATTCTCCGTAGTAAACAAAAAATCCACGGACACAAAGTGCACGTGGATCGCTTATAACGAAGAAAAAAGTATTGGGTTGACTAGCCTACAGTGGGTTGGCTAAGAAACCAGAATTGGCTTCCAACCACTCGATATAACGACTGACGCCTTGCTCAACATTTAGGAAGGGTTCTTTGTAGCCAGCAGCGCGCAGTTTTGTTAAATCGGCTTGAGTAAAACACTGATACTTACCTTTGAGCGCATCCGGAAACGGAATGTACTCAATTGCTTTTTCCTTGACCAACTCTTGTAGGCTGGCAGGTTTTGCCTTATCCAGCTTGCGCATTGAATTTGCAACTGCATGAGCCACATCATTAAATGGCTGAGCACGACCACTACCCAAATTGAAGATGCCACTGATTTCTGGATGATCTAAGAAAAATAAATTCACTTTGACAACGTCCTCAACAGAAACAAAGTCACGACTTTGTTCGCCTGGACCATAACCACCGTATTCGCCAAAGAGTTTGACGTGGCCGTTAGCTTTGTATTGGTGGTATTGATGAAAAGCTACTGAAGCCATGCGGCCTTTATGTGATTCACGGGGACCGTAGACGTTGAAGTAACGGAAACCGACTACTTGGGTGGTATTAGCATTTTCAGCAAAGCGCTTACGCATCACTTGATCGAACAAGAATTTAGAGTAGCCATAGATATTGAGTGGCTTCTCATGTTCACGACTCTCAACAAAAATATCAGATCCACCGTAAGTGGCTGCTGAAGAGGCGTAGAGTAGTTGTACTTTTTGCGCTGTACAGATATCCAACAACCCCATGGTGTAGCGATAGTTATTCGCCATCATAAAAATGCCATCAGTCTCCATGGTGTCAGAGCAGGCACCTTCATGAAAGACTGCTTTTACTTTTCCGAGCCGACCACTTCTAAAAGCTTCTAGAAATTCATCTTTATCAAGGTAATCAATAATGTCTAGATCGGCAAGGTTGCGGTACTTATCAGCAGGACGCAAATCATCTACAGCGATGATGTTTTTCTCGCCACGGGCATTAAGCGCTTGAACAATATTGGCCCCAATAAAACCAGCAGCGCCAGTTACGATAATAGTCACTGTAATTCCTCTGAATTAACGGTAGCAGTACCGAGCTTACCAACCACAATACCACCAGCACGATTGGCTAAGGCCATCGCCTTTTCTAAAGGCCACTTCGCAGCCAAAGCAACCGCTAGAGTTGCAATCACAGTATCTCCAGCACCCGATACATCAAATACTTCACGTGCTTGAGCCTTAACATGACTAACACCTGCTTCGGTATATAAACTCATTCCCTCTTCAGAACGCGTCAAGAGAAGTGCCTGTAAATTAAGTGATCTTCTGAGATCTTGCGCTCTGCGGGTGAGGTCTTCCTCACTCGTCCACTGACCAACCACTTGGCGCAACTCGCTGCGATTCGGAGTTAAGACCGTGGCACCACGATATTTTTCATAATCTTCGCCCTTAGGATCAACCAAGATCACTTTATTTTGCGCTCTAGCTTGCTCAATCATATGCGCCACTTGACCTAAGGCACCTTTACCATAATCAGAGAGAATGACAACGTCAGCAGAGCCAACCAACTTCTCAAAACGCTCTAATTTATGCGCTAAAGCTTTTTCACTCGGCGTTTCTTCAAAATCTAAACGAATTAACTGCTGCTGTCGCGCAATGACACGCAACTTCACAATCGTTGGCGCTTTAGGGTCAATCTCTAATTGACTATCAACGCCACCAGACTTGAGCAAATCAATGACTCGCTGACCTGGCTCGTCTTGACCAACAATACCGAGAATAGTGGTTTGTGCACCTAAAGCAGCGACGTTACGAGCGACGTTTGCAGCACCACCCAAACGTTCATCAATCTTACCCACCTGCACCACTGGGACAGGTGCCTCAGGAGAAATGCGATTCGTATCGCCAAACCAATAACGATCTAGCATCACATCACCGACTACTAGCAGGCGTGCTTTAGAAAACTGTTCGCGATTAGCTTTTTCCATTTGGAGACTTGATATTTTTTGATTTAGCTCAATTATGTCGCCCAATGCCATGGTATTCAATACCTAACTCATCCATGGCTTGTGGTTCATAGAGATTACGTCCATCAAATATGATTGGGTGAACTAATTTTTGCAGAACGGCATCAAAATCTGGGCTGCGGAATGCCTTCCACTCGGTAACAATCACGAGTGCATCACAACCATCTAAAGCAGCCATTGGATCGGCAACCATTGATACTTTCTTTAGACCCTCTGGATTTCCTTTGAAATCCACCTCTAAGCAATGCTTTGCTTCTGGCATCGCTACTGGGTCATGGGCAACCACAGTTGCACCACGCCTCACTAACTCTTGAATAATTACTCGGCTTGGTGCTTCACGCATGTCATCAGTATTGGGCTTAAATGCAAGGCCCCATAAAGCAAATTTCATCTTAGAAAGATCTTTACCGAAGCGCTTTTCAATCTTCTCAACCAAAACATACTTTTGAATCTCATTGACTGCCTCAACCGCATCCAAAATCTTGAGATCACGTCCGTGCTCTTTGGCAGTCTTAGATAAAGCTGAGACATCTTTTGGGAAACAAGAGCCACCATAACCAGTACCTGGATATAAGAAACCAAAGCCAATGCGTGAGTCAGAACCAATACCTTGACGAACTGCTTCAATATCCGCACCAACCAAATCAGCCAAGTTAGCCAATTCATTCATAAAAGAAATGCGAGTTGCTAGCATGGCATTAGCAGCATACTTTGTTAATTCTGCACTTTTGACGTCCATGTAATAGGTACGCTCATGATGGCGGTTAAAGGGCGCATAGAGTTTGCGCATTTGCTCTTTGGCACGCAAACCTGCTGGGGTATTTTCAGTGCCAATCACAATACGATCAGGGCGCATAAAGTCTTCTACGGCGGCACCTTCTTTTAAGAACTCTGGATTCGAAACAACCGAGCAGAGTTCAGCAGACAAACCTCTTTTCTCTAACTCTTCTGTAATCGCTGCCGATACTTTATCCGCCGTACCGACCGGTACCGTAGATTTATCAACAATCACCTTAGCACTGCTCATATGAAGACCAATATTGCGCGCGGCCGCAACAACATACTGTAGGTCAGCAGAGCCATCCTCATCCGGCGGAGTGCCTACTGCAATAAATTGAACATCTCCATGAGCTACAGAAGCAGCGACATCCGTAGAAAACTGCAGGCGGCCAGCAGCGCGATTGCGCTCAATCATTTCCTTTAAGCCCGGCTCGTAAATGGGTACACCACCAGAATTGAGGATCTCAATCTTCTTCGGATCCAAGTCTAGGCAAAAAATATTATTACCTTGCTCTGCAAGACAAGCGCCAGTAACCAAACCTACGTAACCACTGCCTATGATCGTAACTTTCAAAATAGCTCCAACTTTTCTTATGTTTATTGAACAATCATCATTGAACTATAACTTGATGACGATTCCATTAATCTTTACATGGAAGGACCGCTAGGTGCGACACCTTCAGAACGTCTTGGGGAATAAGCCTCCCAATGATTACAGCCAGGACACTGCCAATAAAATCTCCGGGCACGGAAACCACAATTGCCGCAGGTATAGCGCGCCAAACTCGTTGTGCGTTGACGCAAGAGATTGAGGATGGATTGCAACTCAGCAAGTCTTTCTGGTTTGGCACTGCCCTCCTCCAAGGCTAAACGGGTCTCAGCCAACTTAGATAAAGCACTCAAACTAGGTGAATACTGCATCACTTCAGACAACATCACATCAGCAGCTTGGGGGCCCCGTATTTTCATGACCTGCTTGTGAACAATATCCAAGAGCTCACCAGAAGCTTGCGTCTTCAGCAATTCACAGAGGCGCTCAAGCCCCTCGTTTTCTTTACCTAGAGCAGCATGTGCCACCATCCAACGATCTGCCAATAAATGCATGTAGGCAGGATGAGATGCAGCAACCAAACTCCACGCTTCAATAGCTTGCGCTGGACGCTCTAAGGCCATTAAGTAATCGCCCTGCAAAATCAAAGCACGGGCGTGATTAGGCACAGCTTGTAGAGCGCGCTCAATCGATTGTTCAGTATCAGTGAGGTCTTTACGACGCAAGGCGTCTTGCCCCAGTTCGCAATGGAACTGAGCAATCTCAGTTTGATGCGATTTACCTTGCAAGCCCTCAAGCTCAGTAGCGGCGATGATGGCTTTTTTCCAATCACGCTCTACTTGATACATCTCTAAAAGGCTTTCCTTGGCAGGAACCGCAAACTTACCATCACCAACACGATTGAGTGATGCCTCAGCGCGATCCAGTAAGCCTGCACGCAAGAAGTCGCGACCCAACTCATAGGCAGCCTGATCACGATCGCGGGGCTTTAAATCATCCCGATTGGCTAAATGTTGATGAACTTTAATGGCTCGCTCGGTTTCGCCGCGCCGACGAAATAAATTGCCCAGTGAAAAATGCAATTCCACCGTTTCAGGATCTAATTGCGCAATCTTCACCAATGTTTCAATCGCTTGATCGGGCTGCTCATTCAGTAGGAGACTTAAACCCTTAAAGGTAGAACGCTGCTGCAGCATCCGCTCACGCTCATCCATGCGATTCTCAAGGCGCAAATCCCAACGCGATGCTAACCAGCCAATGCCAAACATCACAGGCAGAAGCAATAACCAAGATGTCGCTATCTGAATCATGGCGTACAGAATCTAAATAAAAAAATGGTCCGTATGGACCACTGAGGATGAGCCAGAATACTAGGCACCAGAACCCTCTTTGGGGCCCGCCTGTTTTAATGGCTTGTAATCTACTCGCTCACGCAACTCTTTGCCAGGCTTGAAGTGCGGAACGCGTTTTTCTGGAATCAATACCTTCTCGCCAGACTTTGGGTTACGACCAGTACGTGCTGGGCGATGATGAAGTACAAAACTTCCCACACCGCGTAACTCAATACGCTTACCCTCAGCCAATGCTTGAGTCATTGTGTCCAACAATGTTTTTACTGCCAACTCCACATCCCTTGGCAGAAGCTGCGGAAACTGTTCCGCGAGGCTCTCCACGAGTTCGGAGCGGGTAATTGCTTGTTGCTCTTGATCTGTCATGATCTATCAATAAAAAACCGCCACTCTCCTCATGGAAAGCGGCGATATTGATTTAGCCTTGATTGTCCATTTTTGCTTTCAACAAAGCGCCCAAATTGGTTGTGCCAGACTGCGCATCACCTTGGAGCTTGTTCATTGCATCTTGTTGATCAGAGCTGTCTTTTGCCTTGATTGAAAGATTGATGGCACGTGACTTACGATCAATATTAATGATCATTGCAGTAACGCTATCACCTTCTTTCAACACATTGCGTGCATCCTCAACACGATCTGTTGAGATCTCAGAAGCGCGCAAATAAGCTTCCACTTCATCAGCTAAGTGAATGGTTGCACCTTTAGCATCCACGGCCTTGACAGTGCCAGTGACTAAAGCGCCTTTGTCATTCACAGAGGTGTAGTTGTTAAATGGGTCACCAGACAATTGCTTGATCCCAAGAGAGATACGCTCTTTCTCAACATCAATTGCCAATACAGTGGCTTCAACTTCATCACCTTTTTTGTATTTCTTAACAGCTTCTTCGCCTGGCTCATTCCATGAGAGGTCTGAGAGGTGAACTAAACCGTCGATACCGCCAGGCAAGCCAATGAACACGCCAAAGTCGGTAATAGACTTGATTGCGCCAGAAAGCTTGTCGCCTTTTTGTTGTGAACGTGCAAACTCTTCCCATGGATTTGCTTTGCACTGCTTGATGCCCAAGCTAATACGACGCTTGTCTTCATCGATATCGAGAACCATGACTTCAACTTCGGTACCCAATGCAGTTGCTTTGCTTGGAGCAACGTTCTTGTTAGTCCAATCCATTTCAGAAACGTGTACCAAACCTTCGATACCAGATTCGATTTCTACGAATGCGCCGTAATCAGTCAAGTTAGTAACTTTGCCAAATAAACGGGTATTTGGTGGGTAACGACGCGCGATACCAACCCATGGATCATCACCAAGCTGCTTCACGCCAAGTGAAACACGGTTCTTCTCTTGATCGAACTTCAAGATCTTCGCGGTAACTTCTTGACCAACGGTCAACATTTCGCTTGGATGACGCACGCGACGCCATGCCAAATCGGTAATGTGCAAGAGGCCATCGATACCGCCGAGGTCAACGAATGCGCCGTAATCCGTAATGTTCTTCACGAGGCCAGTAACTACTGAACCTTCTTTTAAGTTAGACATCAACTTAGCACGCTCTTCACCTTGGCTGGCTTCAACTACCGCACGACGTGACAACACAACGTTGTTACGCTTACGGTCAAGCTTAATAACTTTGAACTCCATGGTCTTGCCCTCGTAAGGGCTAGTGTCTTTGATTGGACGTGTATCAACGAGTGATCCAGGCAAGAATGCGCGGATACCGTTCACCATCACAGTCAAGCCACCCTTAACCTTACCAGTAACAGTACCGGTAACGATCTCAGCTTGCTCAAGCGCTTTTTCCAAGTTCAACCATGATGCAAGACGCTTAGCCTTGTCACGAGAGAGGATAGTGTCGCCATAGCCGTTTTCGAGTGCGTCAATAGCAACAGAAACGAAATCGCCAGGAGCTACTTCAATCTCGCCAGCGTCGTTATGGAATTCTTCAACAGGAATAAACGCTTCAGACTTTAAGCCAGCGTTAACAACGACGAAGTTATGGTCGATGCGAAGAACTTCAGCCGAAATAACTTGGCCGGTCTTCATATTCGAGCGGGTTAATGATTCTTCAAATAATTCTGCAAATGATTCAGACATGTGTATTCACTTTGTGCCGTCAGAAGGCCCGACGGGTTAGGTTAAAAAAGCCTTAAAGAAACACGCTAATGAAATAATCGCGTTGTGGAGTTTCTCAAGACGCCAAAACTACTACTTACTTCTCACTACTTTTACTGCTTACAAAGCTAAGCAATCGCAGATTGATACCAATCTAAAACCGTCTTAACTGCTTGATCTATCGATAAATCTGACGTTTCAAGCACTTTTGCACCATCTGCAACTAGCAAGGGTGCGGTACCTCGACTACTATCCCGGGCATCGCGCTCCTGCAAATCCTGCAGTAAGTCAGAAAGTTTAGCAGAAATTCCCTTAGCTATCAATTGCTTATAGCGACGTTCCGCTCTGGCAGCGGCGGTAGCAGTCAAAAAAACCTTCAAAACTGCATCCGGGAATATGACGCTGGCCATATCCCTACCATCCGCCACTAGACCGGGAACCTGGCGAAAACTGCGCTGCAGACCCACCAAAGCTGATCTCACCTCAGGATGAATAGCCACGGCGGAAGCCCTCAAACCGATACTTTCGGTACGAATGGCGTCCGTCACACCCTCACCATTCAAGAAAATTTGTCCATTTTTGAATAAAATCAATAACTTAGGGACTAAAAGGCCTAATTCAGGGCCATTTTTAACGTCTATCCCCTGTTGTTCACTCGCCAAGGCAACTAGGCGATACAAGGCCCCGCTATCCAAATAATGAAAGCCTAACGTTTCTGCCACCAAAGCAGCAACCGTGCCCTTACCTGAGGCAGTAGGCCCATCGATCGCGATGACTGGGTAATTGCTCATGAAATCAATCTTGAATTAACTGACTACTTTCGCAAATTCAGCGAAGTAAGTAGGAAAAGTTTTGGCTACACAATTAGGGTCATTAATCTTGAGCGCGTTTGGACCAAACGCCGCAAGCGAGAAACACATCGCCATCCGATGGTCATCGTAGGTATCAACACCTTCGGTGGGTGACTTCCAATCATTTGATGATGCTGGCGCCTGAACAACAATGTAGTCAGCGCCTTCTTCAACAATCGCACCAAGCTTTTTTAATTCTTTTGCCATCGCGGCGATGCGATCGGTTTCTTTGACACGCCAACTGGCAATGCTATTTAAACGAGTGGGGCCTGCTGCAAATAATGCAGCTACCGCCAAAGTCATTGCAGCATCTGGAATCTCAGTGCAATCCATCGTGATGCCATTGAGCTTGCCGTTTGCATTTTTAACGCCAGCGACCTCAATCCAATCTTCACCAGCAGTAATATTGGCACCCATCAAAGCCAGCGCATCCGCAAAAGCAACATCCCCTTGAATACTCTCTTTACCCACGCCCAGTACTCGCACAGGTCCGCCACCAATGGCACCAAGGGCCAGGAAGTAAGAAGCCGAGGAAGCATCCCCTTCAACAGATAATTGACCTGGACTTTGATACACCGCATCAGACGTTTTTGCGGGAATGACAAATGATTGTGGATTTGGACAAGCAACAATCACGCCGAAGCGCGCCATGAGTTTTAAGGTGATATCAATATATGGACGGGAGATCAGTTCGCCAACGACTTCAATTCGGACAGGCTGGCTCGCTACCAAAGGCAAAGCCATCAATAATGCCGTCAAAAACTGACTTGAAACATCACCGCGTACCTTCACAACATCTTTAATCTGAATATCCGCCGCCAAGATTTTGATTGGGGGATAGCCTTCTTGTAATTCGTATTCAATCTTCGCGCCCACTTGACGCAAACCATCTACTAAATCTCGAATGGGTCTTTCATGCATGCGTGCAACGCCAGATAAGCGATAGTTACCACCTTGCATCGCTAGCGCCGCTGTTAAAGGGCGTATTGCTGTACCAGCATTACCCATAAAGAGGTCGGCATCGCGCACTGGAAATTTGCCACCACAGCCTTCCACTACGCAAACCTTATCAGCCTGATCAGTGACAGACAGGCCAAGCTGACGCAGAGCATTACGCATCACTTGCGTGTCATCCGCATCCAACAAATTCTTGAGCGTTGTTGTGCCGGTAGAGAGAGCTGCCAACAATAAGGCGCGATTTGAAATACTCTTAGAGCCTGGCAACACAATCGAACCTTGTGCTTGCTTGAATGGGCCAATACTAATATCAGGCAAACCACTCATCAAATGGAATCCAAATCTTGACGGGCTTTGCTCGCCTTATTAAATAATTTTTCTAGACCAGCACCATCATTTTCGGCAATGAGCTTACGCATATGATTGACGATCAATAAATACTGATCTAACTCTTTCAAAATAGCAGTGCGATTACCCAAGCAAATATCTCGCCACATCTCTGGGCTAGAAGCTGCAATGCGCGTGAAATCTTTGAAGCCTGCGCCAACATGACCCAATTTTTGATCTGCATCCTCAGAATTCACTACGCTAGCCATCAAGGCATAAGACAAG
Organism: Polynucleobacter sp. JS-JIR-5-A7; assembly: GCF_018687935.1. Classification (NCBI taxonomy): domain Bacteria; kingdom Pseudomonadati; phylum Pseudomonadota; class Betaproteobacteria; order Burkholderiales; family Burkholderiaceae; genus Polynucleobacter; species Polynucleobacter sp. JS-JIR-5-A7. Next base: position 1,577,817 of record NZ_CP061308.1, read on the forward strand.
AGGTGTGGCAAGTGAGAAACAGCTGCATAAATGGCATCGTGCTGTACAACACCAATCTTTTTCACCTCGGAACCAACGGACTCCCAAAAGCCGGTGATCAAGGCAGCATCTTCGGGAGAGTTTTCTTGTAGAGGGCAAATGATGGTTTGCCTACCTTTGAATAAATCTGCCTTGGCAGCGCTAGCACCATGCTGAGCACCACCTGCAATGGGATGGGCTGGTACAAACTGACACGCCTTTTTTCCCAATACTTCTTTAGCAGCCAGAATCACATCGCCTTTGGTACTACCAGCATCAGTAATCATCGTGCGGGGCTCAAGATGAGGCTCCATCAATTCAAACGCTGCGCGCATTTGCGCTACTGGAACACAAAGCACAATCACATCAGACTGCTTGGCTGCTTCAACTAAATCCACCACACTGTCGATCGCACCCATCTTCAGCGCTTGATCTACATTTTCTTTACTGCGACCGACACCCAAGACTCTGGTAACCACACCAGCTTTTTTTAGCGCCAATCCTAATGAAGCACCTATCAAGCCAACACCAACAATGGTGACGGTGCCGTAATTACTTGCAGGATTGATGATAGTCATTAGTATTTTTAAATTCTGATTTTTGCTATCACTTCAGGATCGCTTTTAAGGCATTAATAAATGCCGCATTTTCTTCCGGCAATCCGATGGAGATACGCAACCATTGTGGCAAACCATAGTTACCTACTGGGCGAACAATGATGCCTCGCTTGAGTAATTCCAAATTGATGCGAGCGCCAGCTTGATCGTCATCACCCACTTTCACCAAGACAAAGTTGCCAGCAGAAGGCAAATACTGAAGACCCAGTTGATCGAATGCTTTAGTCAGTTGTTCGTAACCGGCGCAATTGAGCTCAAAACCTTCTTGCAGAAATGCTTTGTCTTGAAACGCGGCAATCGCTGCAGCCTGCGCCAAACTATTGACATTAAACGGTTGACGAATGCGGTTAAGCAAGTCGGTTAAATGGGGTTGGGCAACGCCATAACCAATCCGCAGGCCTGCAAGGCCATAAGCCTTGGAGAAGCTACGAGACAAAATCATATTGGGGAAACGCTTCACCCAAGCAATAGCGTCATACCGCTGCTCAGGTGTTAAATACTCGTTATAGGCCTCATCCAATACTACGACTACATGTGATGGCACAGCCATCAAGAAGTCTTCAATGTCTTTTGCACTGAGATAACTACCTGTAGGATTATTTGGATTAGCCACAAATACTAGCTTCGCTTTATCACCAGCTGCTTTCACTGCAGCTAACATCGCTGGCAGATCGTGACCATAAGTAGTAGTTGCTGACACCTCTACCGCCTTGGCGCCAACAGCTTGCGTAGCCAGGGGATAAACCGCAAATGCATGTTTAGAGAAGATCACCTCATCACCAGCTTGCGCAACTGCGCGGGCAGCCAACTCTAAAATGTCGTTACTACCATTACCTAGAGTAATCCAATCGCTTGGCACACCCAAGGAGGCAGCAAGAACATTCTTTAACTCAAAGCCATTGGAATCTGGGTAACGACCTAAATCGCTTGCTGCCTTAAGCATTGCATCTTGCGCAGACTTGGGCATACCCAATGGATTTTCATTGGAAGCCAACTTCACAATCTTGTTTTCATCTAAGCCATATTCACGTGCAACCTCGCTGATGGGACGCCCGCCAACGTAAGGTGCAATGGCATGAATGTGTTTTAGACCAATCTTAGAAGTCATTTGGATTTAATAATGTGTTTACTAAATTTGCGCTGAATCTTTAACTCGATTAAGCAGAATGTGGATAAGAGCCAAGGTTCTTGTAAAAAGCCGCAACACCCTTGAGCTCATCCAAAGCTTTGATTACCTTTGCATCATCGACATGACCAGCGATATCAATATAGAAGTGATATTCCCAAGTGCCCTTGCGTGCCGGGCGAGATTCAAAACGATTCATGGATACACCATGTTTTGCTAAAGGCGCCAATAAGCGATGTACAGCACCCGGTTGATTATCTACAGAGAGTACTAAAGACGTTTGGTCTTTACCAGTTGGCTGACACACATAGTTACCCACCACTACAAAACGGGTACGATTATGCGGATCGTCCTGAATTTGTGCAGCAACTGCCTGCAGACCATAAGCCTCCTGAGCTGGATCGCCAGCAATAGCGGCCACGCTTGGATCAGCGGCGGCCAAGCGAGCAGCTTCTGCATTGCTGCTCACGGCTTGTCGTTTGAGTTGTGGAGCATGCACACTCAACCATTGCTGGCACTGTGCCAATGCTTGTGCATGAGCACAAACGGTTGTGACGCCATCTAAATTACCACTCTTAGTTAGTAAATGATGACGAATGGGCAATACCACCTCGCCACTAATACGCATCGATGAATCCAATAGTAAATCTAGTGTGCGAGAGATCGCACCTTCGCTCGAGTTCTCGACTGGAACAACGCCAAATTGCGCCGCGCCCTTCTCAACCACTTTAAAAACTTCATCCAAACTTGCGCAAGGCAAAGCAGCAATCGAATGACCGAAGTAGGTCTGCGCTGCTTGCTCTGAAAAAGTTCCGACTGGTCCAAGGTAAGCAATCGTTTGGCGCGCCTCTAGCGCTCTGCAGGCAGACATCACTTCACGCCAGATGGCAGCAATACCATCTGCAAGTAAAGGACCCTGATTGATCTCCTGTAAACGAGCAACTACCTGACGCTCACGCTCGGGACGAAAGACTGGGGAGGAGAAGCCACCTTTGACATGACCAACCTCTTGTGCAGCTTTAGCACGCTGAGTCAGTAAATCTAAAATCTGCGCATCGAGCGAATCAATTTTTTCCCGCAAGGGAGCTAAGCGCTGTTCTTCAGTACTCATTAAGCCCGCCTTTCAAAATCGCGCATAAATTCAATCAAGGCTTTTACACCTTCAATGGGCATTGCATTGTAAATACTAGCGCGCATACCACCAGCGGCTTTGTGGCCTCGCAAAGCAACCAAACCAGCAGCATTAGACTGCGCCAAAAACTCTGCGTTCAGGTTCTCATCTTTTAAGAAGAAAGTCACGTTCATCCGTGAACGGTATTCTTTGGTGACGCGGTTTTCATACAGACTGCTTTGATCTAAGAAGTTGTAGAGCAATTCAGCCTTTTCTTGATTACGCTTCTCAATTACCTTCACGCCACCTTGCTTTAACAACCACTTAAAGCCTAAACCAGCCATGTAAATCGAGAATGTCGGCGGAGTATTAATCATAGATTGGGTATTAGCTTGAATAGCCCAATCCCAGATCGTTGGAGTAATACTCATGCTGTGTCCGATTAAGTCTTTACGGATGATCACGATGGTGACCCCGGAAGGACCGATATTCTTTTGGGCTCCAGCAAACCATACAGCACACCGATTGATATCCATCTCTTTAGAGAGAATATTGCTAGAAATATCGGCAACGAGAGGAGTGCTACCAACATCCGGCACATCTGGAAACTCAACACCACCAATGGTTTCATTAGCACAGTAAAGAACATAAGCAGCATCATTCGATAGTTTCCAAGTACTTCTTAAAGGAATCGTATTGAACTTTTCTGCAGCAGATGTTGCAGCCAGATTGGCTATGCCGTACTTCTGGGCTTCTTTATAGGATTTTTCTGACCATATACCAGTAACGATGTAATCCGCCTTTGGACCATTCTTGGCCAGAGGCATGAGGTTCATTGGGATGGCTGCGTTTTGGCCGAGCCCACCACCTTGTAACAACAAGATTTCGTAAGCATCTGGAATATTCATCAAGGTACGCAAATCTCGCAACACCTCTTCATACACTTCCATGAACTCTTTACTGCGATGGCTGATTTCCATCACACTGGTGCCCAGTCCACGCCAATTGAGCATTTCATCAGCCGCTTGCTTTAACACCTCTTCGGGCAAAGTAGCAGGCCCCGCAGCGAAATTGAAAATGCGGCGGTCAAAAGTCATAGTGTTACTAGTCTTGTGATGACGCCTTAAGCGTCACCTGCCGCATCAGAATTGGTATCAGTTGCTGGATCTGCAGATACATCACCCTCTTCTGCATCATCAACATCATCGTCCGAATCGCTTTCAGCAATGCGTTGCAAACCAGATAAACGAGTACCTTCATCTACATTGATCAAAGTCACGCCTTGCGTAGCGCGACCCATCTCCCGAATTTCAGATACCCGAGTACGAACCAAGACGCCACCAGTGGTGATCAACATAATTTGATCTTCCGGTGATACCAATGCTGCTGCAACAACCTTACCGTTACGTTCGGTTGTCTGAATTGCAATCATGCCCTTGGTACCACGACCATGACGAGTGTATTCAGCGATTGGAGTCCGCTTGCCATAACCATTCTCAGTAGCAGTTAAGACACTACTTGGAATCGCCATGTCATTCGTATCAACAACCACCGCTTCAGTACCCTCAGCAGCCTCTGCTGGAGCGACTAGCATAGCAATAACCTGATGGTCTTCACCTAAGTTCATGCCACGCACACCACGTGCAGTACGGCCCATTGGACGCACATCATTCTCATCAAAGCGTACCGCCTTGCCAGCGTCAGAGAACAACATCACATCATGCTGACCATCAGTAATCGCTGCACCAACTAAGAAGTCGTTCTCATTGAGATCGACCGCAATAATGCCGGCCTTACGTGGATTAGAGAAGTCAGACAAACGGGTCTTCTTCACGGTACCCAAACTAGTAGCCATGAAGACGTATTGATCATCTTGATAGCCTTTGATTGGAAGAATCACGGTGATCTTTTCGCCTTCAATTAACGGGAACATGTTGACGATGGGCTTACCACGAGAGGTACGGCTTCCTTGCGGAACTTCCCACACCTTGAGCCAGTACATACGACCACGATCCGAGAAGCACAGAATCGTATCGTGTGTATTCGCTACGAATAAAGTATCAATCCAATCTTCATCTTTAGTAGCTGCAGCTTGCTTGCCACGACCGCCACGTTTTTGTGCGCGGTATTCGCTGAGAGGCTGACTCTTCATGTAACCAGTATGCGAAAGTGTGACCACCATATCTTGTGGAGTAATTAAATCTTCTGTGAAGAGTTCGGTTGCATTCATTTCAATAAATGAACGACGACCACTATCACCGCCGGCTTTGCCAAACTCTGCTTGGACTTCTTTTAATTCAGTCTCAATTACAGAAGTAACGCGCTCTGGTTTGGCCAACAAATCGAGCAAGTCAGAAATCTCTGCCATGACTTCTTTGTATTCATTCACAATCTTGTCTTGCTCAAGACCAGTCAAGCGTTGCAAACGCATCTGCAAAATTTCTTGCGCTTGACTATCTGACAGGCGATACAAGCCAGTCGTTTGCATACCGTACTCAGGCAATAAACCTTCTGGACGATAAGCGTTACGACCGCCGGGTGTATCCGTCTCAGCACGCGCTAACATCTCACGCACCATCGATGAATCCCAAGCCTTACCCATCAACTCTTGCTTCGCAATCACAGGATTTGCAGCAGCTTTAATAATCGCGATGAATTCGTCGATATTTGCTAATGCAACAGCAAGACCTTCTAAGACGTGGCCACGCTCGCGTGCTTTGCGCAACTCGAAAATAGTGCGACGTGTCACCACTTCGCGACGATGTTGTAAGAAGTACTCCAGCATTTGCTTCAAGTTCAACAAGCGTGGTTGGTTATCTACCAATGCCACCATGTTCATACCGAAGTTATCTTGCAGTTGTGTGCTCTTGTACAAATTATTGAGAACGACTTCAGGCACTTCACCGCGCTTGAGTTCAATCACAACACGCATACCGGATTTATCCGACTCGTCACGCAAATCAGAAATACCTTCTACTTTTTTCTCATTCACCAACTCAGCAATACGCTCGAGTAAGTTCTTTTTATTCACCTGATATGGCAACTCATCAACGATGATGGCTTGGCGGGCACCTTTATCTAGGTCTTCGAAGTGAGTCTTTGCTCTCATCACTACACGTCCACGGCCGGTGCGATAACCCTCACGGACGCCTTGAACCCCGTAAATGATGCCGGCGGTCGGAAAATCAGGAGCTGGAATGATCTCAATCAGCTCATCAATTGAGCATTCAGGGTTGTGGAGAACGTGTAAACAGGCTGAAATCACCTCATCCAGGTTGTGAGGGGGGATATTGGTCGCCATGCCTACCGCAATGCCTGAACTGCCGTTAATCAATAAATTAGGCACTTTTGCGGGAAGAATCAGGGGTTCTTTCTCGCTACCATCGTAATTTGGCCCAAAATCGACGGTTTCCTTGTCCAAATCTGCCAAAAGCTCATGGGCTATCTTGCGCAGACGGATCTCCGTATACCGCATTGCAGCAGCGTTATCGCCGTCTACGGAGCCAAAGTTACCCTGGCCGTCAACCAGCATATAGCGCAGAGAGAAATCCTGGGCCATCCGAACAATCGTGTCATACACCGCAGAATCACCGTGCGGATGGTATTTACCGATGACATCGCCAACTATACGGGCAGATTTTTTGTAAGCCCGGTTCCAATCGTTGTTTAATTCATACATTGCGAATAAGACCCGGCGGTGAACCGGTTTGAGGCCATCACGCACGTCTGGCAGGGCTCTGCCGACAATGACGCTCATTGCGTAGTCCAAATAGGACCGCCGCATTTCGTCTTCTAGGGATATTGGTAGTGTTTCTTTAGCGGCTTGTTCCATCTAGAAATAATATCATTTTGATGACAGAGGGGCGCTATGCTAAGATTCTGTCAGTTTGTACGAAATTGAGATGTGTCGCTTTGCGGTTTTTTGCTTCAAAGTAGGGCGAATTACATTTAAGTTTGACTTTAATTAAAAAAGAGATTTTTGAGGACTAAAAATGAACAAAACACTAAGAGTGTTGTTAGCTTCTGTTGTTACCGTGTCTGCTTCTGCAGCTATGGCTTCTGATAACTGGGAAAACGGCTCTGGCTTGAACTGGAAAAACGGCGACGGCGCATTGTGCTGGCGTGACAACAGCTGGACTCCTGCAACTGCTGCTAAAGGTTGCGACGGTGCTTTGACTGCTGCTCCTGCTGCTGCTGCTTCTGGCGTTAGCCAAAGCAAGATTACTTTGCAAGCTGACACACTGTATGACTTCAACAAGTCTGATTTGAAGCCAGAAGGCAAAGCAACTTTGGACAAGATCGCTAGAGATTTGGGCAAGATCAAGTTAGAAGTAATTATTGCTGTTGGTAACACTGATAGCGTTGGTTCAGATGCATACAACATGGCCCTCGGTCAGCGTCGTGCGCAATCCGTTAAAGCATACTTGGTAAGCAAGGGTGTTGACGGTAGCCGTATCTACACAGAATCAAAAGGTAAGAGCAATCCAGTTGCAAGCAATGCAACTGAAGAAGGTCGCGCCAAGAACCGCCGTACTGACATCGAAGTTGTTGGTACAGCTGCTAAGTAATTCTTTTTACTTGTAAAAAAGCCCGCTTCTAGCGGGCTTTTTTATTTCCACTATATTCATAAACTTCACAAACAGTCTCACACTGAATGAACCCAATATGAACGTCGATCAATCCGAAATAGCTAAATTTAGCGCCCTAGCCCATCGTTGGTGGGATCCTAATAGCGAATTCAAACCCTTGCACGCAATCAATCCATTACGCCTCAATTGGATTCAATCCATCGTGAATCTTGAGGGTAAGAAGGTAGTCGATATTGGTTGTGGTGGTGGCATTCTAGCGGAATCAATAGCAAAATCAGGCGCCGATACTACTGGTATCGATTTATCTGAAAAGGCATTAAAGGTTGCAGAGCTACACGCATTAGAAGTGGGCGCTAAGCTCACCTATCGCTCTATCTCAGCAGAAGCCTTGGCTGAAGAACATCCCGAACAATACGATGTTGTTACTTGCATGGAAATGCTCGAACACGTTCCAGACCCAGCTTCCGTAGTACGTGCTTGTGCCAAACTCTGTAAACCTGGTGGCACATTATTTTTCAGTACTCTCAATCGCAATCCGAAGTCCTACTTATTTGCCATTATTGGCGCAGAGTACATCCTCAAACTACTGCCTAAAGGTACTCACGAATACGCTAAATTTATTAAGCCATCTGAGTTGGTCGCTTTTACACGACAGGCAGGCTTGGAGATGCTTGGCATGAAGGGTATGACTTACAACCCGCTCACACAAGTCTATAGCTTGAATGATGATGTAGATGTGAACTATATGATTGCAGTGCGAAAGTGATTCAGAGCGTGAATCACTTATCGAGTCCTTACGAGGGAGTCTTCTTTGATCTAGACGGCACTCTCGCAGATACTGCGCCCGACTTGGTGGCTGCAGTGAATCAACTCGTCCTAGCGCGCAAGGCATCGCCAAAACCATATGAACTGCTTCGCCCTTATGCCTCTGCTGGTGCCCGCGGGCTAATTGAAGGTGCATTCGGAATGAGCCCTGATCACCCCGATTACCTCTCTTTGCGAGATGAATTTTTAAGTAATTACGAAAATGCGCTGATGGTGAATAGCACTTTATTTGATGGGATAAGTCAGGTGCTAGATCAACTCGAAGCCGCCAGCATTCCTTGGGGAATTGTTACCAACAAACATGAACGATTTACTAGGCCCATTACTGAACAAATGGGCCTACATCAAAGGGCCATATCGACAGTCTCGGGTGACACTACAGCGCATGCAAAACCCCATCCTGAGCCGATATTGCATGCCGCAAGGATCGCCAGTATTGACCCTGCAAAATCCATTTACATTGGCGACGATATTCGGGATGTGATTGCAGGCAAAGCAGCGGGCATGCAAACCGTTGCGGCTGCCTATGGTTATTGTGGCTGCAAAGAGCCTCCTGAGGCCTGGGGCGCAGATTTCATCATCAATACCCCACTCGAACTAATAAAAATTATCTTCCCCAATCAGGGTTAAGTCAAAGATATTCAACAATTTAAGGCCAGCGGCTTTAAAATAGATCCTCCTATGCATGAACTCTGGGGTCGACATGGTTTCGACGTGGATTACAAAGCATCAAGGGCATACCGAGGACCCGTTATCTCGTAAATCAATGGGAATGTAATAACTGCTAACGACGAACGTTACGCACTAGCCGCTTAATTGCGGTTGCCCCTGAACTGATTCTCTCTTGGGTCAGGTAGCGCAAGCTACATCAGGGTCATTTACAAGAGATAAGACTATTTTGCGTCACGAAGAATAGTACGAAAACCTAGTGAATCGTCAGCGAGGAACGTGTCAATCCGTGCCTAACTGATTAAATCAAACGATATGACTAAGTATGTAGAACTTGTTGTGGAGGATTTGCGGACGCGGGTTCGATTCCCGCCGACTCCACCATTTTGAAGTCTGTAACAGTCTAACGCCACCTAATAGGGTGGCGTTTTTCTTTACAGTGAAGGCAGGTTTACAAGTCTATTGTAGTAAAAAACCTTTGTTCTTATAAATATTTGGTACCTATGGGTATTAAATTAGTTTCATTATTGATACCTGTAAGTTACAATTATGATTATTAATTAATACCCATAGGTATCAATATGAATAAGAAATTCGCTAACCTACAGCTCCATCAAATGGAATCTACCCTTACTAAGTTAAGGGAAACTCACCTTCCAAACCGCCCAGGTAATGGGTGGGCTAAAGCCATTCGAGAATCCTTAGGCATGTCAGCATCTGCATTGGCTCGTAAGCTGGGTGTTACACCCCATAGCATCGCCAAGCTAGAAAAAGCTGAGGTAGATGAAAAAATCACCTTGGCTAGTCTCAGAAAACTGGCTAACGCTTTAGATTGTGAATTGCAATACACCCTGGTGCCACGCAAGTCATTAGAGGAAATCCTGGAAGATCGTGCTATTTCTGTTGCGCGGGAGCGCTTGCGCCCCATTTCTCACTCAATGAGTCTTGAAGATCAGGCGGTGGACAAGTCTGCCAGTGAAAAGCAACTGCAACTACTGGCGAAAGAGATTTTGGATGGTCCTAGAAGGAATCTGTGGTGATTCGTTTTGAATATCCGCTAGGGGCTACTCCGATTGATCCAGATGAAGCCCTTGGTCTTATTCCAAAACACATTAGTACGCAAGCTGATTTAAATGCTTGGGAAGAATTGAATATTGTCGAAGGCGCAAATTGGATCGCGCGTCAAAAGATTATTCAAGGCTTGAATGAAGGGCTGGTACGTGAGCTACATCGCCGTATGTTTAACCAAACATGACTCTGGGCTGGCACGTTCAGAAAGAGCGCTAAGAATATCGGTATTGACTGGACCCAGATTGCTGTTGCCCTTAAGAATCTCTTAGATAACACTAGCTATCAGATTAAAAATAAAGCGATGTCCATTGATGAAATCGTAGTGCGCTTTCATCATCAACTTGTGCTAATCCATGCGTTTCCGAACGGTAATGGTCGACATGCTCGCCTCATAGCAGACGCACTCATTGTCAATCTTGGTGGCAAGAGATTTTCTTGGGGTAGTAATACTGCAATCACCAACCTAGATGTTGTCCGCCAAAACTACTTATCAGCACTGCGCACTGCGGATAAGGGCGATATCGCGCCGTTAATGTATTTTGCTAGACAATAAAACGAAATTCCTGGGTTTCCAGTAAATTAAAGAAAAATCAAGAAACTGGAGACTGAAGTTGGCCAACAATCAATTGCCTACCTACCAATACCTCACCGTTGAGGGTGCGGACTTGGTACGAGTCACTTTAAACCGACCTGAAGTACGCAATGCTTTTAACGCGGGTTTGATTGGCGAGTTGCATGATGTCTTTACAAAGTTAGGGGCTGATGATCACTGTCGAGTGATTGTGCTTCAAGCTTTGGGTAAAAGTTTTTGTGCGGGCGCTGATCTCAATTGGATGAAGAGTATGGCCAAGTTCACCAATGAAGAAAATATTGCTGACTCTAGAAAGATGGCGCTGATGCTCAATGCTATTTATTCCTGCCCAAAACCAGTAATTGCCAAAGTGCAAGGCGATGCCTATGCTGGTGGCGTCGGATTAGCTGCAGTATGCGACATCGTAGTTGCCTCCTCACAAGTTCGCTTCTGCATATCGGAAGCTAAATTAGGTTTGTTACCAGCAACAATCGCCCCTTATGTCATTAGAGCGCTAGGTGAACAAGCATCACGTAGATATTTTGTTACTGCAGAAGTCTTTACTGCTGCTCATGCAAAGGATCTAGGTTTTGTCCATGAGCTAGTTGACCCAGAAGCACTTGACAGTAAAGTCAATGAGATCTGTCAAAGCATTATTAGTAATGGTCAGATGGCGGTGATGGCGTGCAAAAAAATTGTGCAGGATATTTCACATCAAGCTATTACAAATCCTTTAATTGAGGAGACCGTAAAACGGATCGCCAATATTCGCACTAGTGATGAAGCGCAAGCTCGCATGAAAGCCTTTCTCGAGAAAAGCAAATGAAGTCATCACCAAATCTTCCTAAAAAGGTCAAGATCGTTGAAGTAGGCCCTAGAGATGGCTTGCAAAATGAAAAAGAGTTTGTGCCCATTGAGACCAAAGTTGAGCTCATCAATCAACTTTCCAATGCAGGCTTCCCCAATATCGAAGCAGCCTCCTTTGTATCGCCTAAGTGGATTCCACAAATGGCAGGCAGCGCTGAAGTGATGGCTACGATTGCCAGGAAATCAGGCATCATCTATTCGGCCCTCACCCCCAATATGAAAGGATATGAGGACGCATTAGCAGCAAAAACAGATGAGATCGTCATCTTTTCTGCTGCCTCCGAAGTCTTTGCTCAAAAAAATATCAATTGCAGTATCGCTGAATCGGTTGAGCGTTTTATTCCTGTAGTCAATGCCGCCAAACGTGATGGTATTCGGGTTCGCGGCAGCATCTCATGTTCATTTGGTTGCCCCTATCAAGGTTTAGTAGAGCCTAGGCAAGTTGCTGAGGTAGTTAAAAGAATGATGGATTTAGGTTGCGATGAAATCGATATTGCAGATACGATTGGAGTGGGCACTCCCGGACAGGTTGCTGCAGTATTTGAAGAAATACTGGCATTTGCTCCTAAAGAATTATTCTCTGGGCACTTTCATGACACCTATGGGCAATCGCTTGCCAATATTTATGCTGCCATGGAAATGGGTATCAGTATTTTTCACTCCTCCATTGCTGGATTAGGTGGCTGCCCTTATGCCAAAGGTGCAACTGGCAATGTCGCTACCGAAGATGTCTTATATATGCTCAAAGGGTTGAGCATTGAAACAGGTATCGACTTTGACGCCGCAATTAACGCTGGCGAATACATCACCGAAAAAATTGGTAGGCCCAACGCTTCTCGTGCTGGACGCGCCATTACTGCTAAAAAATCAACCGGAGATTAATATGAATAGATTACGTACACTCTTTGCACTCGCGCTTACCGCAGGCTCATTACACTGTGCCGCGCAAAGCTATCCATCCTCGAATATCACGATGGTTGTGCCTTTTGCAGCTGGTAGCGGGACAGATGGAGTCGCTCGTGTGATGGCGACCAAGATGAGCAGTATCTTAGGACAGCCCGTCATCATTGATAACAAACCTGGTGCGAGCGCACAGATTGGCGCTCAACTAGTAGCCTCAGCCAAGCCTGATGGCTATACCCTGTTGATGACTACCAATACTTCGCACTCAGCCAACCCTTGGTTATTTCAAAATCTAAAGTACGACCCCATTAAAGACTTCACACCGATTGCACGCGTTGGTGAACTACCATTCGTGCTTTGTGTGAACAACGACCTCCCCGTTAAAACCGTCCAAGAACTGATTGATTACGCCAAAGCCAATCCTGGCAAACTATCTTATGGCACACCAAACAGTACTTCACTAGTGACAACCGAAACGATCATGCATTTGACCAAAATTAGCATGACACAAATTCCCTATAAATCCAGCCCACAAGCGCTGACTGATCTTATTGGAAATCAAATTCAGGTGTATGTGGCAGATACAGGTTCAGGGATGGCGATGATTAAAGCCGGTAAAGTACGCGCCATTGGTTTAACTGGTAACAGACCTTATGCACAATTACCGAATGTTCCACCTATTGCGAAAACCATCGCAGGCTTTGATCTTGTGTCATGGAATGGAGTTTTTGGTCCAGCCAATCTTCCTAAGCCCATCATAGACAAAATCAATGCTGCGATTCAAGAGGCTACTAAAGATAAAGAAGTGCAAGCCAAATTAGCACAACTTGGCTTTGTCATTTGGCCATCCAAGAACCCACAAGACTTTGCTCAATACGTTAGTGATCAAATGGCCTACTGGGGTAAGTTGATTATTCAATCAGGCATTAAGTCTGAACTTAACTAATTCGTAAATTCTCAAGGAGTATGATGGGCCCATTAGCTGGCGTTCGCATTTTAGATTTGACCTCAGTCATATTGGGACCTTTTGCGACTCAAATATTGGCATCCATGGGCGCAGAAATTATTAAGATTGAAACTCCTGAGGGTGACAATATGCGCGATGTTGGCCCCATGAGAAATCCAAAGATGGGTCACATCTTTTTACAAGCCAATCGCGGTAAAAAGAGTATCGTTTTGGATCTGAAAGATCCCGAATCCAAGCAAGTCACATTAGATCTTGCGAAAACGGTAGATGTCTTTATTTCTAATATCAGACCTCAAGCGCTCGATCGTCTTGGTTTAGGTTATGCAGATGTAAAAAAGGTAAATGAGAAGATTATTTATGTTTCCTGCTCAGGATTTGGCCTGAATGGACCATATGCAGACAAACCTGCTTATGATGACTTGATCCAAGGCGCCACAGGTGTACCCTGGTTAATGCAAGAACATGGGGTACACGAACCTCGCTATGCCCCGACTACTTTGGGCGACAGGGTCACGGGTCTTCATTCAGTATATGCAGTGACTTCAGCCTTATACGCCAGAGAAAAAACAGGTAAGGGGCAACACGTTGTAGTTCCCATGTTTGAATCGATTGCCCAGTTTATTTTAGGAGATCACCTAGGCGGAGAATCCTTCATCCCCCCGATTGGTAAATCGGGATATGCCCGACTTCTATCCCACTACCGCAAACCATATGCCACACAAGATGGCTATATCTCCATCCTGATCTATAACGATAAACATTGGAAAAGTTTTTTTGAGGCCATTGGCCAAGCAGAGCGACTACAGGAAGAAATCTTTTGCACGCACACGAATCGCGCCAACAATATCGACCAGGTTTATAGCGAGGTTGAGAAAATCATTCAAACCAGAACTACTTCGCAGTGGCGTCAACTTCTGGATCAGTACGACCTACCAAATCAGCCCATGAATTCGATTAGCGATTTAATTCAGGATGAGCACCTCAATCAGACTGCATTCATCCATACTGAAAATCATCCGAGTGAAGGACAAATTCGGGTCATGAATAGTCCCGTATCTTGGTCTGAAACGCCTGCAGAAGAAAACCTCAGTCCCGCCCCCACACTCGGTCAACACACTGCCGAGATTTTGCGGGAACTGGGTTACGCAGAAGATGCTATTGCATCCTTAATCCGCTCAGGAATGAAAAAATGAATTTTCAGTTCACGCCAGAGCAGCTGCAAATTCAAGATGCTATTGAAAAACTGTGTAAACCATTCGATGCAGACTATTGGCTTAAAAAAGACCAGTTGGGCGACTTTCCCTTTGATTTCCATCAAACACTAGCCGATGCTGGCTGGCTGGGAATAGCAATGCCCCAAGAATATGGTGGTGCAGGTCTAGGCATTACTGAAGCCGCCTTAATGATGCGCACTATCTCAGGAAGTGGCGCAGGCTTATCCGGGGCCTCTGCAGTGCACATGAATATTTTTGGTTTGCACCCAGTAGTCGTATTTGGTTCAGATGAACAAAAGCAACGCTGGTTACCGCCATTAATTGCAGGCAAAGATCGCGCCTGTTTTGGGGTGACAGAACCTAATGCTGGCCTCAATACCCTTAAGCTTTCGACTAAAGCTGAGAAACAGGAAGATCACTACCTTGTAAGCGGACAAAAGATTTGGATTTCGACCGCTCAGGTTGCTACAAAAATTTTACTGCTAGCACGTACTACGCCTGTTGAAGACGCGAAGGGCACTGAAGGTCTATCCCTGTTTTATACCGACCTCGATCGCTCCTGTATTGATGTGCGTGAAATTGAAAAAATGGGTCGTAAATGTGTCGACTCTAACGAAGTGTTTATTGATCAGCTAAAGATTCCAGTACAAGATTTAATTGGAGAAGAGGGTAAAGGCTTCTCTTATATTCTGCATGGCTTAAATCCCGAAAGAATTTTGATTGCGGCTGAAGCCATTGGTCTTGGTCAAGCAGCCTTAGCTCGCGGAGCTCTGTATGCAAAAGAACGGATTGTGTTTGATCGACCTATAGGTCAAAACCAAGGCATTCAACACCCACTAGCTAAATCTTGGATGGAATTAGAAGCTGCTGACCTCATGGTATTTAAGGCTGCGAGTTTGTATGATGCAAAACTGTCTTGCGCCGCAGAAGCAAATGCTGCTAAGTACCTAGCAGCAGAAGCCTGTTTTCATGCCTGCGAGAATGCCATCATGACTCATGGTGGCATGGGTTATGCCAAGGAATACCATGTAGAGCGCTATCTTCGAGAGTCATGGATTCCACGTTTAGCCCCGGTTAGCCCACAACTCATTCTTTGTTTTATTGCCGAAAAGGTCTTAGGCCTACCAAAATCTTATTGATATTTATTTAGAAAGCACATCGATGAGCAATACTAAATCACGTTACTTCGTTAAAGCTGGAGAAGTTGAAGGCTATCACCCAGCAAACCATCATGGGACCGTCAATCGTCGACTCATCGGTAGTGAGACTGTTGGCGCAAAACAGCTAGAAGTGCTTCATGGCACCATTGAAAAAGGTAAGGGCGCTCTACCCCATGCTCACCCTGGAATAGAACAGGTCTGCTATATGCTCGAAGGACGCGCCAGAGCTGAAGTGAATGGCGAAGTCTGTGAAATGGGCCCAGGTGATGCCTGTTTTTTCCCTGCAGATGCCATGCATGTATTTACCGTCATCAGTGAAGAACCAGTGAAGGTCTTGGTCATCTACTCTCCACCTTATGAAGAGAACCCCAAAAGAGTTATCAGACCAACCTGAGGCAAATGCCACTCACAAGAGTGGCATTTTTCTACCTCGTTAATTGAACTGATAACTCATGCCCGCTTGGAAATTAAGGGGCGCCCCTGGAAAGATTCCATCTGGGCTACGGCTAGCGATATAACGCTTATCGAATAGATTATTCACCACGCCAAATACTTTCCACTCTTTATTGATAGCGTAGTTTGCACTCCAGTTAACCATTGCGAAGGCAGGAATCTCACCCAGCGTTCCAATTGCATTTTGTGTAACTGTATTTGCTGCATCAGCGTATTGAGCAGAAATATAATTGACTGAGACTAAAGTATTGAAGCCATTTTTTTGATAATTGATACCTAAGTTAGAAGTGAGCTCGGGCGTGTAAGGAATTCGTTTGCCATCCCTTCCCATTGAGCTCGTACCAACAAACTTAGCAACAGGTATATAGGTTGCATTAGTGTTGAGACTCCAGCCTCGACCCAGCTCATAGCCTAAAGCCAATTCAAGACCTTGATGCAGACTCTTTCCGCCATTTGCTTTTGATATTCCTGAAGCAAGACTCTGATTGACGATCTGATTACTGAAATCCATACTGAAAACAGCAGAGTCATAAGAAAGAGCTCCCGAGCGGCCCCTCAATCCCAGCTCCATATTTGTAGAACGCTCTGGAGCAAGCTGTTGATCTACTCCTTTATCATCAATTGCTGTAGCTAATTGAGCTGGAGCAAAGCCCTTATAAATGCTGCTATAAATCTGTGCCTCTGGAATGAGTTGCCAAGTGGCGCCAAGCTGGGGAACAGTTTCAATATTCTTGGCATTACCACTTTTACCTGAAATCACATTAGAACGATTTTGGTTATAGCTTTCAATTCGGACCCCAGGAATCAGGGCAAAGTTTTGAGTAATTGAGAATCGGTTTTGAGCGTACATTGCAACTGAGTTAGCCTTATTTTCCTCATGTAATGAAAGCCGTCCAGAATGTGCAAAGGTTTGCGAAGTCACAACTTGATTAGACTGTGACTCTGTATGTAGGCGAATACCAAACTCAGCCTCATTAGAGATGCCAAGAGCTTCATAGGCATATGAAACACGGGAATCTATTCCTAGCATTTGAAACTCTCGATTGCGACCTGCCAAACAATCTGCTCCAACATTGCAGGGCTTAAAAACTGTTGCATCCTGGGTGCGATCTGCAATTGACTGCCTCCAGTAATCTCGCCCCAACCTACTCCAATACACCAATGTATTGATCTTGGTATCAGAGTCAATCTCCAATGAATGGTTGAGGTCTACTGCATTTCTTTGCGTAATAAAGCGATCGTTAGGGGCTGGATTAATGCCCGAGTTCGCTACAAACTGATTTGGACGCAGACCAACATAAGAGGTATTGATGTTGTTGTCGTAGTGGCTATATTTCAGACTTAACCACTGATTCTGAGCAACTTGCATACCTCCTTTGAGCAAGATGTCATACATCTTGAATCCATTATTTTGATAACCATTCGACTCAGCTTGGATGACATTAATCCCTCCAATCATTCCATTGGAATCAGATTTTCCGCCAGCCTCTATTTCTGCCAAATGGTATCCATAATTACCAAGCTTACCGGTTAATTTAAAACCCGAAGCGGGAGTTTTACTCAGGTAATTGATCACACCACCGATGTTGGATGGGCCGTACTGAAGTCCAGAAGCACCCTTTAAGATCTCAATACTGCTAATGCGTTCGACTGGAGGACTATAGTACGAAGCATTGGAAATAAATAAGCTGGGTTGAATGGGTGCCCCATCCTCTAAAAGCAGGACTTTAGAACTGCGACTGGGGTTCAGTCCGCGAATACCAATATTGGGAATAGATCCAAGACCGCCCTCGTCTCCGCGAACGTTCACACCTGGGACTGTTTTTAATACATCTTGAAGAGAAAGTGGCTGAAGTAATTCAATTTGCTTTTCAGTCACAACGTCAACTGTTCCGGGAATCTGACGAGAAGCACCCTCCTCTTTTGCCACAATATCGATTCTGGGTAGTTCAATATCCTTGGCTTTTGCTAAATTTGAAAGTGCACTTCCAAACACTAACGCGATAGATGAAAACCAAACAATCTTATTGCAGGCGCTTCCAATGACGTGATACTTCATATACAACCTCCAGTGATAACAACAAAAAATCGCTGGCTATTTGCATATGAAAATGCTCTTGCTGGCTGCTAATTGATAAACTTCTTATTTTGTGAGAATGAGCTTCCTCAATTTGGTGATACGTAATTGATATCGATGCCCATCATGCTCAATGAATATTAGTTCTTTTGGACCCAGTAAAGTTTTGCTGGAAATAATTTGAGGTAGATCTCGACAAGATGCGTTGGGCTTTAGCTCAGAATTAGCCATACTGTTATCCATTGAGATTAAGCCTCTAAGGTAAATTGCACTGGCAAACGGAAACAGTCAACTGCATTGCTATCAAATGAATCCGCAGAAGATGAAAACTTCCATTTTGCTAATGCATTCAATGCCGAATTATCTAAACTTGGATATCCAGAGCTCCTAAGAACATCGACTTTTTCTACCGTACCCCTTGGGTTAACGCAGAGTTTCACTAGAACGACGCCCTCCTGCTTAAGACGCCTACTAATTAAAGGGTAAGTAGGTTTTGAACCATCAATTTTTTGTCGACTGATGGCGCCAGGTATTAGGGCATCTTGGGTAAGAGGAAGAGAGGCTTGCTTGCCAGGAGAACCTGATTGAATACTGGTAGATGATGTATTTGATGTGCTGGCTTGTAGTGTTATCGCGGATTTTCGCTGCAGCGATGAACCCTGATCTAAATCTCGTAAATCCATAATCATCAGTTCAGAGGGTGATTTCAAACCTCTCGAAGAATAAGAAATAAATGAGCCAACCAACAGAAGGGCATGAGCAATCAGGACAAATAAAATAAGATAAAAATTTCTGATTTGCAAGCCGCAATACACATTTCTTCCTTAAAAACCAATGAGCAGAACATCACAATATATTTACTGACGATTGTGTAAAACACATCGCAAATAAAAGTAGTACCGAATGATTTTAGGGATGAAGCTTGCCATTAACAACCCTGACGCAAATGAGGATAGATGCTGTAGGGATATTTTTACTAATGAGTATTGCCAAATATTGCTAGACGCCAGAGAGATGTAGTCTCTTGAGATCGGGCTTTATGTAATGCATCCGTCTTATCAAATACCTTTTGATGTTGTGGCTTGGCATCCAATCGAGCAATCACCTTGAGACCAGCAGCATCAATCCAAGCAAGTAACTCTTCTCTGGTACGCAAGCCTAAGTGCTCGGCTAGATCTGACAGAATCAACCAACCCTCACCTTTTGGGAGTAAGTGATCTTTCAATTGACTTAAGAAACCCTTGAGCATCTGACTATCTGGATCATAAACCGCATGCTCCAGAGATGAACTTGGTCTTGCTGGTAGCCAAGGTGGGTTACAGACAACCAAGGCCGCGTTTCCTTCAGGGAATAAATGCCTTTTTTGAATTTCAATCTGATTGTCCAGATTCAGGCAATCAATATTTTCCTGTGCACAAGCAATGGCGCGATCATCTTGATCAGTGCCAATGATCTTTTTGATTTCTCGCATTGCTAATACTATTGATAGGACGCCTGTACCCACACCGATATCAAAAGCAGTCGAATTTTCTTTGAGGGCGCTTGGAAGTGGTGCCTTGAGAACAAGCTCAATATATTCCCCGCGAATTGGTGAAAAAACGCCATAGTGTGGATGAATGCGAATCTCTTCATCATCTCTTGCCAAAATCGGCACGCCCTTCTTGCGCCACTCATGCGCACTGATAACACCGAGTAATTCTCGTAAGGAGATGACATACGACTCATTCTGATCCCCATATGCCTCAAGACAAGCTTGTGCTACATCTGGAGCACGCCTTAAGGAAATGGTGTGATCTGCATTCACTTGAATGAGCAACATTCCTAAAATACGAGCACGCTGTGATTGAGAGAGACGATGCAAATTGAAAGTATCTAGAGAACTTTTCGTTTTGTCTTTTTCGATACGATCCACCCGTTTAGATTTTTTGGATGGCTTATCTACTCTTCTGACTAAAGCTTGTAGTAACTGGCGTGCATTCTGAAAGTCGCCTCTATAGAGAATTGCAGTACCTTCGCATGCCATACGGTATGCAATATCTGCCGTTAGCGTATCGTCGCCAATCTGAATTTTTTTATGCGAAGCAATACCATTTTCGGAATGCCATTTAGCAGCGCAAGATTGACCCGCCTCGTCCCAATGGATCATCACGAATGAATCATTCAAGAGGTCACAAAGCGATTGTTTTGGTAATCGTCGATGGCCTGCTCAATCTCAGAGCGTGTATTCATTACAAAGGGGCCGTATTGAACAATCGGCTCATGCAAAGGTAGTGCTGCAAGCACAATAAACTGGGCGCCTTCAGCACCGGCTTTCGCCTTGAGTAAATCACCATCACCTAATACGATCGCAGCCTGCTTGGGCGCAGCCTTCATGGGACCACCAAGCTCAAGGTTGCCCTCATAGATATACACAAATGCGTTGAGTTCCTTGGCAACGCGATGCTCAAACTCTGCATTAGGAGGCAAATGTACATCTAGAAATAAAGGCGTAGTAGTAATCCCCTGAACAGGCCCTTGAATACTTGCAACCCCGTCCTCATAAGAGCCTGCAATCACCTTCACAGATCCACCATTCAGCAACGATGTCCTTGGAATATCTTCTACTTGAATGTCTTGATAGCCAGCTGGCTTCATTTTTTCTTTAGCAGGTAAATTAATCCATAGCTGAAAGCCTCGCATTGCGCCGCTTACTTGCTGTGGCATTTCTGAGTGGATGATTCCGCGTCCTGCCGTCATCCACTGCACTCCGCCTGTTTTGAGATGCCCTTGATTGCCCAAGTGATCCTCGTGCAACATGTGCCCTTCAAGCATATAAGTCACCGTCTCAAAACCACGATGAGGATGCGCTGGAAATCCTGCCACATAATCATTCGGATCATTCGATGAAAACTCATCGAGCATCAAGAAGGGATCAAGCCTGACTTGCTGTTGACCCCCCAAGCTGCGCCGCAACTTCACGCCTGCGCCATCAGTAGTAGCGATACCTGGAATAATCGTTTGGATATTGCGGATCATTGAAGAATTGTTATCTTCGCTTCAGGCTGGTGGATGATCTTCAGGATTCACATCCAAAGCAATCAAAAAGCGTGACACCATGTTGTAAGCAGCAATCACTGTTACTAATTCGACTGTATCAGTGCTACCCAGCTCTTTTTGCAAACGCTTCATCAATTCAGAATCTACTTTGATATTACGAGTCATTTGGAAAGTCAGGTCTGCAGCATCATTCTCCACCTGGGAGAACAGATTTCTAGGGAAGCTAGACTGACCAATTAAACGCAAAGCCTGAACTTGTTCTTCTGTACCACCGGCTTTCTTAAAAGGGGGTGCATGATGAAAGAACTCATATTCAGCGCCGTTCAATACCGCAACACCACACATCGCCAACTCACGCAACTTGGGATCTAGTGAAAGATTGTTCCGAATCTCGCCGATGAAATGATTCCAACCCTCGGCAACCGGCACGCTATGCAATAGCATACGATCCAAATTAATAAACTGACCGCCACGACGCTGACGAATGGCGGCAACTAGCTCAGCTGGTTCAGCCAAGTCCATGGGCTGATAGGGAATTAAACGTTCTGACATAAATACTTTCTATTGAGTAGTTTCTTTAATATTGTTTTCAATCACGAACTTACCCCAGATACCAATTTGCTTGCCAATAAATTCGCGCGCAGTTTCAGGAGTGCCACCAATGATTTCAATGCCTTGAGATTTAAATTTCTCAGCTACAACTGGGGCCTTTAAGGCTTTATTCAAAGCCTTATTCATAGCATCCACAATGGCTGGTGGTGTTTTGCCTGGCGCCAATATTGCCCACCATGCTGGCGCACTAAAGCCAGGGAAACCACTCTCAGCAATGGTTGGAACATTTGGCAAGGCTGGAGATCTCTTTGCAGTAGTAATCACCAAAGGAATGACGCCGCCACTTTCAATGTGCGGCTTTACCAAGAACTCTGAACCAATTGCTAGCTCAACTTGACCACCCAAAACGTCTTGCATTAAAGGACCACCGCCACGATAAGGAATGTGGTTCCAATCAAAGCCTGCCTGCTTTGCCAAACGCGCCATCGCTAAGTGCCCTAAGCTACCTATACCAATAGAACCGTAGCTAAATTTCTTACCTGCTTTAGATTGCTCAACAATTTGTTTAAAACTGGTAATGCCGGAGTTTTTGCTAGCAACCAGCACCATTGGCGAAGTACCTACCAAAATGATCGGCGCAATATCTTTAATCGTGTCGTAGGGGAGCTTATCTTTGAGACTTGGGTTCACGCCATGGGTATCAAAAACTGCTGCGAAGGTGTAGCCATCAGGATCAGAGCGTGTCATGGCAGATGTACCAATCACGCCTGAAGCACCGCCGATGTTTTCAACGATCACATTTTGTTTTAGTTCGGCCTGTAGTGCGGGAGCCAAAATTCGGGCTACCTGGTCTACAGATCCACCAGGAGGAAAAACAGCAATCAAGCGAATAGGTTTCTGGGTTGGCCAAGCACCGGTGCCAGCAGTTTGTGCCAAGCCATGGTTACTGGCCCCGAGAGCTAATAAAGCCAGGATCAGGACTCTTTTAGCCTTTTTTGCCATATCTAGCATGGATTCGTCTCCTTTGAATAAGACCTCAAGATTACCACCCTCAAGCCCTATTTGCTCGATAATGCTGGGGTAGCTTGAAGAGAAAAAACATGAAGTCGATTTTGAACATTGCCGCCTATTTATTTGTCAGCTTAGATGAGCTGCCAGAACTACGCGCCAAAATGCTCGATGAATGCAACGCCAGAGAACTCAAGGGCACCATTCTGCTCACTGGCGAAGGCATCAATCTATTTCTCGCAGGTAAAACAGATGCCTTACGTGGATTTTTAGATTGGCTACGTACCGACTCTCGCTTTGCACCTTTGCAGGCAAAAGAAAGTTGGTCGGATGAGCAGCCGTTTAAAAAAATGCTCATCAAACTCAAGAATGAAATTATTCGCATGAATCATCCAAGCATTCAGCCAGAGAAAGGTCGAGCGAATTTTATTTCCCCAAAAAAATTACAAGAGTGGTTAGATCGAGGCACTGATGATTTAGGCCGCCCGGTAGTGATGGTCGATACGCGCAATGCATTTGAAGTGGACTACGGCACTTTTGAAAATGCCCTGCACTTTAATATTGAGAAGTTCACCGAATTTCCTGCGGCCATCTCTGCGCATAAGGAAGAGTTGGCCGATAAAACCCTAGTCAGTTTTTGCACTGGCGGAATACGTTGCGAAAAATCAGGACTCTACATGCGAGAAATCGGCATGGAGCATAGCTACCAACTGGAAGGTGGAATCCTCAGGTACTTCGAAGAGGTTGGTTCTGCCCACTATCAGGGCACCTGCTTTGTGTTTGATGAGCGTGAAGCGCTAGAACCCAATCTAGATACCATACCCATAGAGCGATCGATTCGTAAAAAGCTCAAAACTGGCTGACTTGATAGCCAGTTTTGAGCATCGATAGTAAAATGATCTACCTGCATTACCTTAATAAGTAACAATCATTCGGACTTGAGACATGTCTAAATCTATTTATCGGCAAACGCCGATTTTTTTATCTTTTCTGTTTGCTTTGATCGGACTCACAACGAGTCTTAGCATTCAAGCGCAGACACCCGCTTATCCGACTAAGCCGATCAAGTTGATTGCACCAGTTGCTGCCGGTGGTGGGCTCGATAACATTGCTCGGGCTGTTGCAGAAAAATTGTCTCGCTCGATTGGTCAAACTATTGTGGTTGAAAATATGGGTGGTGGTGGTGGCACCATTGCTTCTCAAGTAATCGCCAAGGCGCCCGCTGATGGCTACACTCTGATGATTGCCTATGTGGGGACTCATGGCACCAACCCAGCAGTTCGTCGTCTGCCTTATGACGCCATTAAAGACTTCACCCCGATCGGCATGATTGGCGCAACACCAAACGTACTAGTGATTAACTCTGATTTACCGATTAAAAACTTTAAAGAGTTTGTTGATTACGCTAAAAAGAACCCTGCCAAGTTAAGCTATGGTTCTGCTGGTCCAGGAACGTTAACTCACCTCGGAATGGAGCAACTGAAATTAGCAGCTGGGATCTTTATGGTTCACATTCCTTATCGCGGGGTTGGTCCTGCTTACACCGACTTGTTAGCAGGCCAGACACAAGCCATGCTCCCCACCCTGTTTGCTGCTTTACCTTATATCAACACAAATCGTGTTCGTGGACTGGCGGTAACAGGCGCCAAACGCAGCTCCGCTGCCCCCACCATTCCGACTTTTAAAGAGCTAGGTTTCAGCGGTTTTGATGGCCAACAATGGTATGGACTAGTAGGGCCCGCGAATTTGCCACCTGCGATCGTCACCAAGCTCAATAGTGAACTTAACAAAGTTCTCGCCCTGCCTGACTTCTCAGAAAAAATGACGAGCGAGGCGATGACTTTGATGCCAATGACACCGCCCCAGTTTACAAATTACATCAAAGAAGATATTGCACGCTGGGCTAAGGTTGCAAAAGATCGTCATATTGAACTCGAATAAAAAATAACCCATTAAGAATAGGAAATCATATGTCTCACGCTATTGCTGCAGCAGCCGATTTAAATGCACCACCCGTTACCAAAATATTGGCAGAGTTTGTTACCTCCCATCCCAGCCAAGGCTGGACACCAGAGGTAGATCACGAAGCTCACCGGACTTTTCTCAACTGGCTAGGTTGTGCTATTGGCGCTGCCAATCATGAAAGTGTTGAATCGTCTTTAGCCGCTATTCGCGAATTCCAGCCAGCACCGCAAGCCAGCATCTTAGGTCGTAAAGATAAAGTTGATATGGGTGGCGCTGCCTTAATCAACGGCATCAGCTCACATACTTTTGATTTTGATGACACTCACCTCAAAACCGTGATCCATCCTGCAGGTCCAGTAGCTTCTGCAATTTTGGCATTAGGCGAACACATCAATGCCAGTGGTCGCCAAATTATTGACTCTTTAGTTTTAGGTATCGATGTTGCTTGCCGCGTTGGTAATGCGATGTATCCAGATCACTACCACCGTGGTTGGCATATCACTGGCTCAACCGGTATGCTCGGATCTGCTGCAGCTTGCTCACGCTTAATGGGTCTTGATCTACAGAAAACTACCATGGCACTGGGTATTGCCGCATCACAACCAGTTGGAATGCGTGAGCAATTTGGCACAATGACAAAGCCATTTCATCCAGGTGGTGCAGCACGCGCAGGGCAACTCTCTGCATTACTTGCCAAGCATGGGTTCACTTCGAGCCCGAAAGCATTAGAAGCGGGTCGCGGCTATATGCAAACTGTTTCTACGAAATGTGACTGGTCAGAAATTGATCGCGCCCTCGGAAAATCATTTGAGATTTCTTTAAATACTTACAAGCCCTTTGCTTGTGGCATTGTGATTCACCCTGCGATTGATGCTTGCGCACAATTACGCGCCCAAGGCGTTAAGGCAGAGGAAGTGGAGCGTATTGAATTACGTGTGCACCCTCTGGTCTTGGAGCTCACTGGCAAGAAGACTCCGAAAGATGGTCTCGAAGGGAAATTTAGCGTCTACCACGGCTGCGCTGTTGGCTTGATTTTTGGTCAAGCGGGTGAAGGTGAGTATGCTGATGACATCGTCAATCGCGCTGATGTCGTGGCTTTGCGCGCCAAAGTAAATGCTACTACCGACACTTCTATTGACGAAGCTTCAGTTGATGTCAAAGCATTCTTAAAAGACGGTAAAGAAGTACATGTATTTGTGAAGAATGCTATTGGCTCTGTCGAAAATCCAATGAGCGATGCTAATTTAGAACAAAAATTCACAAATTTGGCTGAACCCATCATCGGCAAAGACAAAACTCGTCAACTCATCTCAGCATTATGGAAACTTGGCAATGCATCAGATCTCAAGCAAATCTTGAGTCTTTGCACGCCTGACTAAATTTAAAGAAAGTATCGAGTTATGGCCTCATTACCAAACATCGTCATCCTTGGCGACTACGAACGTGCTCTGGCTCGCTTTTCTGACTGGGAGAAGTTAGAGCAGCAAGCAAGCCTTACCTTTCATCATGAGCCCCTGCGTGATGAGGCACTCTATGAAGCCGTTAAAGATGCTGATGTAATTGCAATCGTACGGGATCGCTCCCCATTTAATGAAGCCATGATTGCGCGCTTACCTAAGCTGAAATTTCTCATGTTTACTGGTGAACGTAATGGCACCTTGGATGCTTCAGCATTAATCGCACGCAATATTCCGATAGCCTGCTCGCCCGGCGGCCCATCCAAAGAAACTACTGCGGAACTCACATGGGCACTCATTCTTGGGGCTTCAAAGCGCCTGATTGAGGAAAACAAACTGATTGCTTCTGGTGGTTGGCGTGATCAACTATCGGTTCTTCCCATGCTCTCAGGTGAGCGCTTAGGCATCATGGGTCTTGGTGCCATTGGTAGTCGCGTTGCACGGGTAGGCGCAGCCTTTGGTATGGAAGTCGTTGCGTGGAGCCCGCGCATGACTCCTGAACGAGCTGCTGTAGAAAATGCAAAAGCAGTGAGCCTAGAAGAATTACTTTCCACATCGAAGATTGTGTCAATGCACCTAGTAGCTGGTCCTGGAACCAAGGGGCTGATTAGCGCAGATCAATTGGCTTTAATGCGCCCTGACTCTATCCTGGTAAATACTTCACGCTCTGCGCTCATCAATATGAGCGATCTGCAAAAAGCATTGACAGCTGGCAGGCCAGGGCAGGCAGCTGTCGATGTCTTTGACATTGAGCCCCTCCCAGAAAAAGATCCTTTACGTAATACCCCCAATCTTTTAGTAACTCCCCATTTAGGATTTATTGCAGAGCCAATTTTTGCCAGCTTCTCAAAAGGCATTACTGAAACTCTAGATGCCTGGTTGAACAACAAACCCATACCTCATCCTTTTAAGCTACAGTAATTTTGAAAACACTCACACCTCTCGAGCTATTTATTAGCTTTAGCAAAATCGGGATGTCTGGGTTTGGTGGGGTCTTACCTTGGGCCAGAAGAACCTTGGTTGAGCGCGATAAGATTTTGACCTCTGAGGAATTTAGCGCCATTCTGGGCATCTGCCAAATTGTTCCTGGGCCTAACATTGTCAACCTCGCAGTGTGTATTGGCTCTCGTTTTGGCGGCGCCAGAGGCGCTATTGCCGCCGTATTGGGTTTAACTCTAGGGCCCATCTCGATCGTCATGGTGTTAGCCCTTTTGTATGAACACTATCGATATCTTGACTCCGTCCAAGGTGTACTTCGAGGAATATCGGCCGTGGGTGTTGGCTTGATTGCGTCTACAGGCTTCAAAATGCTCAAGGATGAGTTTCGATATCCAGCGATGTTGATTGTGGTCATTGTCACCATACTTGCCGCTAGCTATTTCCATCTTGGCTTAGGTTGGGTGGTGCTCATCTCCTCACCATTAGCATTGGTCTTAGCCTGGAAAAAGGCCCATTCAGAATGAGTATTCTCATCAGTCTTTTTCTAAAACTGTCTGCATTCTCTTTGATTGCATTTGGTGGGGTGAACGCCCTGCTTCCGGTGCTATTTAACTTGGCTGTAAACCAAGAGCATTGGGTTGATGTGCAAACTTTCTCAGACTATTTTGCAATCGCCCAAGCAGCACCCGGCCCCAATTTTATGACCGTCACTCTATTGGGTTGGCATATCTATGGTGTCATTGGTGCACTCATTGCCACGTTTGCTATTGCATGGCCATCTTCTATTTTGATCTTCTACTTACAGCGGCTCATTATGGGCATCAAAGATCCTCTGAAAAAGAAATCGATTCAATATGCTGCGGCAGCGCTAGCCATTGGCTTGGTACTTTCTTCAGCCTGGCAAATTTCTTTACAAATCAATCAAAGTGTCGCGGCTTATATATTGACGATGACTACGATTGCGATTACCTTCTTTACACGTTGGCACCCTTTGTACCTGATAGTCATCGGAGCCGCACTAGGTTTATCGGGTATCGTCTAATAAGGATCAAAATGAAACCAACCCATTTTCTTCTGAGCGTAATTGGCTTAACTAGTCTCTTGAATGCTGGCATGACACAGGCACAGTCTAGCTACCCTAATAAGCCGATTAATTTTGTAGTGCCTTATGGTGCTGGTGGTGGTGCAGATTCTCGTAGCCGTCAGATTGCACAAAAGATGAGTGTCATTCTGAAGCAGCCGATCGTTGTCGATAACAAGCCCGGTGCCGGTGGCAATATTGGCACTGAATTTATTTCTCGTGCTGCTCCGGATGGTTACACCATTGGTATGGGCAACTTTGCACCCATGGCAGTAAACAAAACACTGTTTGGTAATTTACGCTACGACCCTGAAACTGATATCACCCCAATTGTGTTGGTTGAAAAAGGTCCTTTGGTATTAGTAGTCAATCCAAGCTCATCTTATAAAACCATCCAAGATGTTGTGGCTGCAGCCAAAGCGAAGCCAGGTGAACTCACATT
Source organism: Polynucleobacter sp. JS-JIR-5-A7 (assembly GCF_018687935.1). NCBI lineage: Bacteria > Pseudomonadati > Pseudomonadota > Betaproteobacteria > Burkholderiales > Burkholderiaceae > Polynucleobacter > Polynucleobacter sp. JS-JIR-5-A7. The sequence continues at coordinate 1,606,535 of NZ_CP061308.1, forward strand.
CTCATCCGGTGGCATTGGTGGTAGTCACCAGCTTTCTGCAGAGCTCTTTGAGCAAAATGCCGGTATCGATATGATTCACGTGCCATACAAAAGCGGCTCTGCTGGCCTCACCGATTTGATGGCAGGCAATGTCACGATGATGTTTGATCAAATGTATTCGGCTATGCCGAGCATCAAAGCAGATAAGCTCCGTCCAATTGCCATTACCAGTAAGAAGCGTTCTCCGCTTCTACCTAATGTGCCAAGCTTTGCTGAGAATGGCTACCCCAAGGTTGAGGTGCTGAATTGGCAGGGATTAATTGCCCCTAAAGGCACACCGAAGATCATCATCGACAAACTCAACGCCGCAGCCAATGAAGCCTTAAAAGATCCTCAATTACGAGAACTCATGCTTTCACAAGGAAATGAAATCGGTGGTGGCAGTCCTGCAGACTTTGCAGCGCTGATTAAATCAGAATCCATCAAGTGGAGTGCCGTCGTCAAGACGGCTAATATCAAGCCAGAGTAATTTACTCTTGACTCACTTGAGGGCTTGGTAAGTCAAGATACCCAAGAAGGTTAGTACCAATGAGCCAATCAGGTGCAGTAGTGCAGTGCCCAGCGCCCAAGTAAATTCTCCGCGCTGAATAAAACTCACTACTTCCGCGGAGAAACTAGAGAAAGTAGTGAGACCCCCAAGGAAACCTGTAATCACAAAAAGTTTCCATTCCGGTGAGAGTTGTGGATTGCTACCAAAGAACGCTACTGCTAAACCAACGAGGTAGCCACCGACCATATTCGAGATCAAGGTACCTAAGGGTATGACTGAGGCTGCACTCACGGTCAAAATATTAAAGCCTGCCCGCAACAAAGCACCAAGACCAGCGCCAAAGAAAATTGCAAGAATAGAGAGCCACATAATTTTTCTTTATTGAACAGAAAAGCTGAGCATACTGATCGAACTCATTTCGATACCATCAACAAATACTTTGGCATGCTCACCGTCTTGTTGTAATGCTAGGGTATATAAAGCAGGCCAGTAGTGCTCTGCAGTCGGAATCGATAGATGGGCAGCCTCACCATACTTTTCCCAATCGATCAGAGGTTCATGGTGATTGGCAAGAATCTCGGTAGCAAAGAATTCACTAAATTCTTTCGCCCACGGGTAAGGTTGCGCATTCTCTAGCCAATGAATCGTGCGCAAGTTGTGCACCACATTCCCGCTAGACAGAATCAGAATATTTTCATCACGCAAGGGTCTTAACTGCTTTGCTAACTCATAATGCTCGCGCGCTGACATAGACCCATCTAAGCTCAGCTGCACCACTGGCACATCTGCATTGGGATAGAGGTACTTCAAAACAGACCAGGCGCCATGATCAATACCCCATTCATTCTCTTCAAGTACGACGGGTATATTGAATAACTCTTGAACACGATCCGCGAGAGCAGGACTGCCCACTGCTGGATATTCAATTTCAAAGAGTGCTTGCGGAAATCCGCCGAAGTCATGAATGGTTTTAGGTTTTGCCATTGCGGTAACCCAAGTACCTCGAGTGACCCAATGCGCCGAAATCACCAAAATGGCGTCAGGACGTTTGAGTGATTTTCCTAGAGCAGCCCAAGCCGCAGTAAAACGATTGGGCTCTATAGCGTACATCGGACTGCCATGGCCAGCAAATACAGCAGGTTGGCGATGGCTAGTCATGAAGACTAATTAACCGAATACGTAACCAGTATGAGCAGCTACCAATGCAAACAAAATCGCCAAGCTAGTTGCAGCAGCCAACATCACGATCAAAGTAATGATCTTTTTGTTAACTTCTTCTTTAGATTCGTTGTGCCATTCGTTCATGCTAAATCCTCTGTATGCGCATTAATAATGAGTGCAATTATCCACTATCGACCGCGGCCGGCCTTGCGCATCATCCCTTTTCCGCCGCCAAAGCCTGCCTGAGGCCTACCAGTAGGTCCAGATGGGCCTTTTGGTGCTGGTGGACGGGCTGGGGGTTTAGCCACTACAGGTTTAGCTGGGTTTTTTGGGTCGGGTTTTTTATCGTCAGTCACTTTGAGCTCCTATGGATATCATATTGCCATGATTACTGACTATTCTATCCAAGCCGTCGCCATTAATGCGATTCCCCTCATTTTTGCTATCACCATCCATGAGGCAGCCCATGGGTATGCAGCCCGTAAATTTGGCGATAACACCGCCTATATGCTTGGCCGAGTGAGCCTCAATCCCGCCAAACATATAGATCCCGTTGGCACGATCTTGATTCCCTTGGTCCTTATTTTGACTGGATCGCCCTTCTTGGTTGGCTACGCCAAACCCGTGCCTGTGAATTTTGGACGCTTGCGAAACCCTAGAATGGACTCTATTTGGGTTGCCTTAGCGGGACCTGGCTCAAACTTTTTTCAAGCCCTGATTTGGGCGATCTTGCTTATCCTATTGTTAGGTTTTGGCATGAATGAGAAATTCTTTATCTCAATGGCTCAAGCCGGTATTACCTGGAATTTGGGTCTCCTGGTATTTAATCTTTTTCCTTTGCCACCCTTAGATGGTGGACGTATTCTTTCCAGTCTGCTCCCCGCCCGTCAATCGATTGCTTTAGGCAGACTAGAGCCTTGGGGATTTTTTATCGTTCTCGGGCTGGTCTTTACTGGAATCATCGGTAGCCTCTGGATGGAACCCTTGATGGCTTTTTTCAAATGGATCGTTTACCTACTGACGATCCCGCTGCAAATGATCTTTTCATAGGACGGTCAAACAAAAGTCATCATTCTGGAGTATGCTAATTTCACAGTAGGCGGTCTCCATTAACGAATATATCTCAAGAGGTTCCCATGAAGCTACAGAAAATTATTTTAGCGAGCACGGCAGTAGTCTTGGCAATTGGTGCCGGCGCTGCGATTGCACAATTTCAAAAACCAGAAGATGCTATTAAGTATCGCCAAAGCACCTTCACTGTTATAGGCAACTCTTTTGGAAAAATCGGCGCTGTCGTTAAAGGTGAAGCTCCCTATAACAAAGATGAAGTCGCTAAAAATGCTGCGATCGTTGCTATGCTTTCTACCTTACCTTGGCAAGCATTTGGCCCAGGTACTGAGGGTGGTAAAGCGCAGTCTGATATTTGGTCTGATAACGCCAAGTTCAAAGCTGCTTCTGAAAAAATGCAACTAGCAGCAGTCGATCTCAATAAGGCTGCTCAGTCTGGTGATTTAGAGAGTATCAAAAAGGCATTTGGCGCCGCTGGTCAAACCTGTAAGGGTTGTCACGACGATTTCAGAAAAAAATAATCTGCTTATTTAGTAATGAAATAAGCTACCGCAAGGGCTATAGCACTAAAAAGCACCAAGGCTAGAGTACGTTGCAAGCCTCCATCTTTGGAGGGTTGACCCAAGTCAGAAAGCATATATTTTGCTTCCTCGCTTGGGTCGATTTCTTTATCGCCGCTCAGCATAGGTTTAATTAAGTCTTCATTTTTGTATTTCCTGTAAAACCAAATGGCAGCGATATGAATCGTAATCAAGGTATAGATCACGACTTGATTGCCTTCGTGAATTTGAGATAAAAAAGAAACTACTGCATTGGGCACATATTTAGACAAGGGTCCTTGAAAGGCAATCTCATCATCAACAAATAAGCCCGTTAATACTTGAACGCTTAAAACCAAGAGCAAAGCAAAAACGGAGAGAGCACCTACAGGGTTATGTCCCAAAACGCGGAGAGACTTTCCTTGTAGGTAGTCGAAAATAGCAGCACGCGTAGGAAAGAAGTTGGCAAAGCGGGCATGTCTAGATCCCACAAAGCCCCAGATGACTCTAAAAATCAATAAACTCAAAACGCTGTAACCAAAATAAGCATGCCATTCAATAGCGTTACCACCGAGGTTAACGCTAATCAGACTGCCGGCAATGCAAAGCACTAGCAGCCAGTGAAATAAGCGGATTGGTAAATCCCAAACACGAATTGTTTTCTTCATAGCATGAAGAATAAAGCAGAAACTCCCTTAAACTCATTAAAAATGAACCCAAGTAAAGCCTTTAGAACTCTGCTGCTCTACCGTATTGGCGCAACACTCAGTTACCAAATTACGATGGTGGCGGTGGGTTGGCATATTTATGAGATTACCAATAGCGTAGTTTCCTTAGGCCTCATTGGTTTAGCTGAATTGGTACCGTACTTTCTGCTGGCACTCTATGCGGGCCATGCGGTAGATCACTACTCTCGCAAACTCATCGCAGCGATTGCCTGTCTCATTCATATTGGGGTCGCTTTATTTCTGACGGCGATTGCGCTTGGCTGGGTTGCACCACCCGTTCCTTTAATTTACACCGCGATTGCCTTGATTGGTGCAGGCCGCGCCTTATTAAGACCCGCCTATACCGCTATCTTTGGACAAATTATTCCTAGAGAGCATTTACCACGCTATACCGCCTACGCATCTTCTGCATTTCAAATTTGCGTAGTCGCTGGTCCTGGCTTAGGCGGTCTGATGATTGGGTTTGCAGGACTAGAGTGGACCTATCTTCTCGCCGGGCTTTGTGGGGCTATTGGTTTGTATGGCATTACCTTCATACATGCACCACAAGAAAAAATGAGCCAGCTCTCAGGACATTTCTTTAAAAGCTTCTTAGAAGGGTTTGATTATGTTCGTAAGCATGAACTCATCTTGAGCATCATGGCATTGGATATGTTTGCCGTATTGTTTGGTGGTGCTGTTTCAATCCTGCCAGCTTTTGTAAAAGAGGTTTTGGATGCGGGACCAGAAGCTTTAGGCATTCTGCGCGCTGCGCCAGCAGCGGGCGCAGTCATTACTGGCATCTACTTAGCTAAGCGGCCATTACTAACAGATTCTGGCAAGCACTTGTTGCTCTCAGTAGGAGGCTTTGGTTTAGCCATTATTGCTTTTGGTCTTTCCAGTGATCTATGTGTTTGTGCCGTCTTCCTATTTATTTCGGGCTGCTGTGATTCAGTCTCGGTCGTGATTCGCGGCAGCATTATGCAACTCACTACTCCGGATCACATGCGCGGTCGAATCAGCGCCATTAATGGGATCTTTATTGGATCCTCAAATGAATTAGGCGCGCTAGAGTCAGGCATCGCAGCGAGCATGATGGGCTTGGTACCATCGGTTGTATTTGGAGGGGTTGCGACCATTGCAATCGTACTGATTACCTATCGACTCGCACCACACCTCAGTAAACTCCATCTCAAAGATATTTCCTAAAGATGGAGTTTGGGTTAGCTAAACTTATTTGATTTCTGGCAAGTCTTTTTGAATAATCTTCAGACCTTCACGCAAGGCATCTTGATATCGCTCACGTTCAGCTTTAATAGATTCAGCAGTCCATGAATAAAAACCTTCACCCGTCTTCATGCCAAACTTTCCACTCTCTACCCGCTCGCTTAAGCACTTAGCAATCGTAGTTGAGTTATTTAGCGTGGGATAAATCGTCGCTCCACCAGCAGCATGAATCTCTAGACCCGCATGGTCTCTTTGCATAGCCGGTCCAGCGGCAATATAACGGAAGCCAAACCCATAGCGTACTGCCTTATCAATATCTTCTGGAGTGCAAATACCAGCATCGACCATCGAAAACGCCTCACGCGACAAAGCATGTTGCAAACGATTTGCTAAGAAGCCAGGCAAATCTTTTTTGACCGTTACAGGCACCATGCCACATGCAGTCATCAAACGAGTCAGGCTATCGCCAACTAGGGGTGAAGTTTTTGCACCGTAGATCACTTCCACGCAAGGAATCAAATGGGCCGGCATAAAAAAATGTAAACCAATCATGCGCGCAGCTGTTTTTAATCCGCTAGCGATTTCGCTAATTGGAAAACTCGTACTATTGCTAGCCAATACTGCTTCTGGCTTTGCGTACTTCTCTAGCTTAGCAAATAATTCACGCTTAATATCTAGACGCTCCGGAACACACTCAATCACCAGGTCAATCTCTGCCCAATCGACCTCTTCCAGAGATCCAGCAACAGACAACAAGTGAATACGATTTTCATAACCCAAATCGGTCATGGTGCTCACAAAGTAATCTGGTAACAGGGCACGACGCTCTGTGGTCGGCTCGACTACTTGCACAGCACAACCACCACGCGCGCAGACTGCGGCGACATCGGCCCCCATCGTTCCGCCGCCGACGACAACTACTTTGGTTTCAGCTGGGGTAAACAACATGACATATTCTCCTAGAGGGGAGGACTTTTCTGCAAAAATCCTCATACAATGGAATCATTATTCCAATAAAAAATAGAGACAGACATGATCCCCGTCAATTCGGTGCTGCAGGTCGGCCATTTTCCTGAGATTATGCAGGCGGAAATCGATCGCCGCTTTACGCCAATCCGACACCCCGATATTAATGCGGCACCCCCCGCTGGAAACTTCGAGGCTATCTTGATTCGGTCTAACACCAAATTACCTGAAGCCCTGGTCAAACAAATTCCCAGTATTAGACTGGTATCCACCTGCGGCGTGGGTTACGACAATCTCCCCCTAGGCTACCTTCAAGCACAGGGAATCAAGGCCACCAATACCCCTGGCGTTCTGAATGATGCCGTTTGTGAGTTGGCAATTGGCATGATGCTCAGCCTCATACGGCGCCTTCCTGAATCCCAAGAGTATGTCAAAAGCAATGCTTGGGCTAAAGCCCCGTTTCGCTTGACCACCACCTTGGCAGGCAAACGGGTTGGGATCGCTGGTATGGGTCGCATCGGCCAAGACCTAGCCAAACGTTTAGAGCCATTTAAGGTCGAGATTGCGTATTCTGGGCCAAATCCAAAGCAGGTTCCTTATACCTATTTCAAAGAGATCACAGATTTAGCTAGGGCTTGTGATGTTCTGTTTTTGGCCTGCCCAGCAACACCTGATACGGATAACTTGGTTGACACTGCCGTTTTAGAAGCGCTTGGACCCTCGTCATACTTAATCAATATCGCTCGCGGAAGCGTGGTTAACGAAGCCGCTCTTTTATATGCACTGCAGCATAAACAAATTGCTGGCGCCGCCCTGGACGTGTTTAATAATGAGCCCTGCCCTAATCCTGCCTTTCTGGATCTGGATAATGTTCTACTGACACCCCATATCGGTAGCGCTACCTTGGAAACACGAGTAGCTATGACTAACTTAGCAGTAGATAATTTAGAAGCTTTCTTTACACAACAACCACTTCTTTCAGAAGTTCATTATTAATTGGAGTCAGCATGACCATTTCTTTACATCCCTCTACTTTGCCAGCGGTGTTATCACCAGTTTTGACGCCATTCAAAGCAGACGGTAGTCCAGATGCCCAGAAATTACTAAAGCAATGTCAATGGTTAGAAACCAATGGCGTAGGTCAAGCCATCTTTGGTACAAACTCAGAAGCAAATTCTATGTCTGCTACGCAAAAGATGAATACGCTCACTGCGCTGATTGAAGGTGGTTTAAATCCAAAGCATATGATGCCCGGTACTGGTTCTACCTCGATCGAGAGTACTTATCGGATGACTGCTCATGCATTGAGCTATCAATGTGCAGGCGTACTAATGTTGCCACCCTTCTATTACAAAGACATCAATGATGATGGTCTGTTTGCTTATTTCTCTGAAGTGATTCAGAAGGTAGGCAGCTCAGGATTACAGATTTACATCTATAACATTCCGCCAGTCACTAAAATCAACTTAAGCTTGTCACTACTCGAGCGCTTGACAAAAGAATATCCAAAGACAGTCGTTGGGATGAAAGATAGCTCGGGCGATTGGGAATATACAGAGTCCGTGATTAAGCTCTTGGCGCCACATGGCTTCCGCGTCTACGCTGGTAGTGAAGTATTCTTAATGCGCACCTTGCGTGCTGGTGGCGTTGGCTGCATCTCTGCTACTGCAAACGTTAATCCACAAGCGATTGCTGACCTTGCCACACATTGGAGAGAATCTAATGCAGATGAACGTCAAGCAGGCTTAGATAAAGTGCGTAGCGTCTTTGCAAAATATCAAATGATTGCCGGTATGAAAACAGCGGTAGCACACTACAGCAACGATCCAGAATGGTTGCGTGTACGCCCACCACTAATGCAATTGAGTGCGGAACAGCAAGCTCAGCTGCTCAGTGAGTTAAAGCAAATTAACTTCAGCATGCCAGGTCTTTAATCAATACCTCTTCATAAGATCAATAGGAGACACCAATGAAATTACTAAAGCTCATTGCCTTATCGCTCAGTTTTATATGGGCTAGCGCATATGCACAAAACATCTCGATTGCAACCGGTGGTACTGGTGGCGTTTACTACCCAATGGGTGGCGGCCTTGCTGCCATGCTCTCAAGCAAAGTACCGGGTATGTCAGTTACGGCGGAAGTCACTGGTGGCTCTGTGGATAACTTAAAACTGGTTGGCACTGGCAAGCCTTACGTTGCCTTCTCTATGGCTGATGCCGCCAAAGATGCATCAGTGGGTGATGATAAATTTAAAGACAAGCCAGTCGATTTACGAACCTTGCTTATACTGTATCCAAACCTCATGCACGTCGCTACCGTTGAGTCTACTGGCATCAAAACTATGAAGGATTTGAAAGGTAAACGCGTTAGTACAGGTGCTCCAGGAAGCGCCACTGAAGTCATGGCCTTCCGCTTGCTAGAGGCTGCAGGTCTAGACAAAGATAAAGATGTAAAACGTGAACGCTTGAGCGTTGCTGAATCTGTCAATGCAGTAAAAGATCGCAAGATTGATGCTTTCTTTTGGGTGGGTGGCTTACCCACTGCAGCTGTTACTGATTTAGCGAATAGCCCAGGCATGAAAATCGTGATGGTTGATACCGCTGCTGAAGTTCCTGCTATGAACAAAAAATATGGCAACCTTTACTTCCCGGCTGTGATTACCAAGCAAACCTACAGTGGTATGGCGAAAGATAATAATGTTGCCGCCGTTGCAAATCTGCTGGTTGTAAACTCATCTATGCCTGATGCAGAGGCATACAAAATCGTCAAGGCTATTTTTGATAATCAACTTGAACTAGTGCGCTCACATGCGGAGTTCAGAAATATTAAATTAGAGAGCCAAAAATCTAATGCAACACCAGTTGCTTATCATCCAGGCGCATTAAAGTACCTCAAAGAAAAAGGTGTCAAGGTAAACTAAGCCATATCGGGGTGAGTTAATCTCACCCCTTCTGCTTTTAAGTGGTACATCAATATAGGTTGAAGCATGAATCAGAACGTCATCGACAATGAAACCCAAGAGAAATTAGACGCTTTTATTAAGCAAGAGGAAGGCGACTCTAATGACTACAAAGGCTTATTGGCCAAGTTCATTACTTTAGTTGCCGTCGGCATGTCTTTGTTTCACCTGTATGCCGCCTACTCGATTGTTCCAACTCAGCAGTTACGGGTTATTCACGTTGCCTTAGTGTTATTCCTGGTGTTCTTAAGTTTTCCGCTGGCAGCTCGCTTTAAAAATAAGTTGATGTTTTGGGATGTATTGTTTGCCCTAGGATCAGTAGCTATTTCTTATTACATCCTGAGTGGGGGTGATGACTTCATGGATCGCAATACCGCCCCAAATCCTACTGACGTCATCATCGGGATTGGCCTCATTCTATTGATCCTAGAAAGTGTGCGCAGAACAAACGGCATGGTTCTAGTGACCGTTACAGTGCTCTTTTTACTTTATGCCCTTTTTGGTAACTACCTGCCTGCACCATGGACACACAAAGGCTATGGCCTCGATCGCTTAGTTGGTTACATGTATATGAGTCTTGAGGGAATCTATGGCACTGCGGTTGATGTCTCTGCAACCCTCATTATTCTCTTTACGATTTTTGGCGCCTTCCTGCAATTTACTGGGGCTGGCAAATTCTTTATCGATTTCTCTTTTGCTGCAATGGGTGGCAAATCCTCTGGTGTAGGCAGAACCATTGTTCTCTCTTCTTTCTTAATGGGTGGTCCATCAGGATCCGGTGTTGCAACTACCGTTACCGTAGGCTCTGTTGCCGCTCCCATGCTGGATAAAGTTGGTTACGAAAAAAATGCTGCTGGGGGACTGTTAGCTGCTGGTGGACTTGGCGCAATCATCTCGCCACCCGTTTTGGGTGCCGCAGCCTTCTTGATTGCAGACTTCCTGAAAATTTCCTATTTGGATGTTTTGCTCATGGCAACCATCCCCACCGTTTTGTTTTATCTTGGTTTATTTGTAATGGTCGAAATTGATGTTCGTAAATATGGCATGAAGAACATTCATTTTGAATCTGCTGAATCTGCTTGGGAATTAACAAAAAAATATTGGTTTCACTTTTTCTCGCTGATCTCGATTGTGGTGTTTATGATGTTTGGCTTCTCACCAGTCATGTCGGTATTTTGGGCGACCGTAGTGTCCGCCTTCTCCAGCATGTTGCGAGAAGATACAGCCATCATTCCTTGGGCTTGGTTTAAAGGCAAGGAACCTATCTTGGCAGGACTGTATAACTCCAACCTCACCAAGGCTCTGGCCTCAGGCTCCACCGGCGTATTGGCCATTGCTGCAACCTGCGCTGGTGCTGGCCTGATTGTAGGTACAGTCACCTTAACGGGTTTAGGACTGAAATTTAGTTCGATTGTGATTCAGTATGCAGGCGGCTCTTTATTGCTCACCGCCATCTTCACCGCCTTAATTGTTTGGATTGTGGGTCTGGCCGTTCCAGTCACTGCTTCTTACATTATTTGTGCAGTGATTGCCGCGCCAGCCTTAATTAATTTAGGGGTGCCTGCATTTGCTGCTCATATGTTCATCTTCTATTACGCTGTTCTCTCTGAGGTGTCTCCTCCAACTGCTTTATCTCCGTTTGCAGCCGCCGCTATTTGCAAAGGCAATCCTTATAAGACGACATTACAAACCTGGAAATATGTTGCGCCAGCCATTCTGGTGCCATTCATGTTTGTTTTAGATAAATCTGGTGTGAGCTTGCTCTTGATGGGATCAAGCAGCGCCCTCGAACAAGCAGACTGGATGCAGATTGCGTGGATTTCTTTCACTGCAGTGGTGGGCATTATCTGTTTAGCTGGTGGCCTACAAGGCTGGTTTATTGAGAAAACCAAATCCTTCGAACGTATCATCATGGTGATCTCTGGCGTGGCTTTAGCTTATCCATCCACTGAGGCAGATCTGATTGGCTTTATTGGTTTTGGCTTGGTCTTGGTTACCCAAATGATGACTTATTACAAGCTCAATCGAAAGCCTTCCTAAACACTGTTGAGCATCAATATGAATTCCCTAGTTTCATTTATAAAGCCCGCAATTGCGGGCTTTATTTTTACTCAGTGTATCTAGCTTACTTTAATGTGACTAAGCTCAAGAGATCTTGGTCCAAGGTGTTTTGCCAGCATACTTCTGAACTGCAGCTTCATCAAACTCAAAACCCAGTCCCGGAGTCTTGTGCAAAATCAAATCGCCATTCTTAAATGTTAATTGCTTATTAATTAAGCGGCGGAAGTTCAGCACTTGATCATCCAAGAAAAACTCAACAAAGCGAGCATTGGGTGTTGCAGCTACAAGAGGAGCATGGAGATCATGCATCCAATGAGGGCAAACAGTGATGCCCTTAACATCGGCATAAGCAGAGATACGGCGCCACTCCGTAATACCGCCACAAACCGCTGCATCAGATTGCAAAATCGCTGCACCACCAGCATCAATCAACTCTCTAAAGCGCCAACGACCTGCCTCCATCTCACCGGTCGCTACATTGATCTTGGTTTGACGTGCTAAAGCAGCATGCAGATCAATCGCGTCAGGTGAAAAAGGCTCTTCAATCCAATAAGGGTTGTAAGCCTCAAAGCGTCTGACATACTCCAACGCAGTAGGCAGATCACGCCAAGCATTATTCGCATCCAAAGTCAGCAGAATGTCGTCTCCAATTGCTTTGCGTGCAGCCTTGACGCGCGCCTCTTCTTCAGCAGGAGAGAGGCGCCCTACTTTCATTTTGACTGCTTTAAAGCCCTGCTTAACGTAGGATTCCATTTCCTTACCAAGCTTGGCAGGGGTCTTACCTTCTAAGTAATAACCGCCGCTGGCATAAGCGGGTACGCGATCATCTACTACTGAGCCAAGATAATGATGCAAAGGCAAACCGGCAGCTCGAGCATTGAGATCCCAAAGTGCCGTATCTAAAATAGAGATCCCGCGCATCACAGCACCAGTGCGTCCCTGCAAAATGGATTCGTTATACATATCCATCCACAGGCCTTCGCTCCGATGACTATTTTGACCAATCAACTTGGGCGCAAGTAATTGCTCAACAGCAATCTTCGCAATATCACCGCCAGCGCTACCAACATAGCAAAAACCAATTCCCTCATTACCATCCTTACCGCGAACTTTAACTAAGCAATAGTGACGCTCAGAGACGGTCCGGGTTGAAAATGAGGTGACTTTATCCAAAGGTACAGCCACTGAGGTGACTTGCACAGACTCGATGATCGGCATCCGAACTCCTTCATAAAAAAAATATTGTAGCCAGTATTGAAATACTGGGTTTACGTCATTTGTGGGGTTAATTTATTGCAGCACAACAAAATTATCAGGGTGGCGGTCCACATTATTAGATAATTGCATAGTGAATAGAAAAGTAACCGCTCATTACCGCCTCGTCAAAGGGATAGCGCTCCTACTGGGAAATGGCTTACTCAGCCTCTCTATTGGATTGAGCTCCATAGCACATGCGCAGACTAGTCAGACCCAAAAGTCAAATCAAAGCCGTACCAAAGTGTATGTTCAAAACACGAAGCAAGTAGGATTTAAAGATAAATCCGCAGGGTCTAGCTCAAAGATCAATAGCATGAGCTTGAATCCATCGGTTATCCAAAGAAAAGATCCTAGTGAACTCATGCTCGATAGCGATGCCAACCTAGACTATCGAGTCATGCAGGGATGTTTGCGACGTAGCTTTAATGATGCTAATTTGCCATCAAGCATCGGTATTGATAATCGCCAATTTTCTGAGTTCTTTAAAAATCAGACTAAAGGATTTTTTGATAAGATGCGGGGCGATTGCATTCCGTATGCAGTGGCATTTACAACGCGCAATCGTTTTGATTCATTAAGCATTATGAATGGTCCTGTACAGGATGATAAAACGGAAGTTTGGACATTTACACCATCTGCTTTTGGTGGATTCTTAGTACAACAAGATCTTCTCAGAAATGAATCCAAAAACCTAACAGAAATTCGGGTGCCTTTAAGAGAAGTTTTATATGACCCACGCAAACTAGGCGATAAATTACCAGTGGAATTAGTCTGGGAGCTGAACTCCATCATCAAGCAGATTTACCCAGAGGACAATAATTCGCTTGAAAATACTAATAGCGTTGTGCGACTCATTATCGACTTTGGCGACCGCGAAAGATGGGCGCAGATTTGGGCTGTTGAGATTATCGATCCGAATAATAAAGAGGTATTTGCTAGCGCCTTTTGGGTCGAACGGAGTGATATACCTGGTGGCTTCTTTACCAGTGGCGGTGAATCCCTTGAGCGCTCTTTCTGGACTAACCCACTAAGCTATCGACGCATCTCCCGCGGGGTGGGTATGGTACGCGCCGGCAAAGCGAAACGCCCCAAGAGTAATACTGCCGTTGTCCAACCAGCACCAGCCAAGCAGCGCTATCGCACCCATATGGGAATTGATTACGCAGCGCCGATTGGCACACCAATCTTCAGTGTAGCCAACGGTAAAGTAGCGCATCTTGGCTATAACGGCGCATTTGGCAATCTGATTGTTTTAGAGCATCCGGGTGGCTATCGCACTTTCTATGCGCACTTAAGTAATTACAATCCAGAACTTGAGTTGGGAAATGAAGTGCGTCGTGGCCTTGAAATTGGCTACGTTGGATCTACCGGGCGATCAACTGGACCCCATCTCCATTTTGAACTGAGAAAAGATGGTGTTTACATCGACCCCTATTCAAGCAAAACACAACTCGATCTATGGTCAATGCGGGATAGCGAAAGTGGACAACTCACAAGAGAGGTTTTACTACTAGGCAGCCCACTTGCTTATCAAGCTAAATAATCCTTAGCTCTGCAAACAAATAGGGTCCAATGGGACCCTATTCTTTTAACAACATTCTGAGTTCTTAACCAAGCACGAGCACAGGCAACTTAGAGTGCACAATGACTTCGTGGGTTTCGCTACCCAATAAAACACCTTTGATACCAGTGCGTTTATGAGAAGCCATCACAATCACATCTGCTTTTGCTTTTTTGGCACCATCTAAAATACCTTCAGCAAGATTTGTATTGGAGATATGCAAGGACTTAGCCTTGATACTTGCGCCAAGGCTGGTAGCTGCCTTTTTGAAAACATCTTTTGCATAAGCTTCACAAACTTTTTGATGCTCTTTTGCAGAGACTCCGTAGCCCATCGAGCTGTCGGAATACACCAAAGGAGGTAATGGATCAGATACGTATACCAAGGTTACGGCAGCGCCATCTGCCTTAGCAAGTTCTGCAACCTTTTTTAAAGACTTTTTGCTGACCTCTGAACCGTCAACCGGTACTAATAAATGCTTAAACATATCTACCCCCTTAAATTGAACTAATAACGTTCTCTTTCTATGATAATACTTATTATTAATCTATAAAAGATCAAAGGGGAACTTAATTGCTCAAGTATCTAGGAATCTACTTTACTTTTTTAATCACCCTCCTTGCGGTGGATTTAACGTGGCTTTTAGGAATCGCAAAGAACCTCTATCGCGAGGAAATGGGCGATCTCATGGCTAGCGAACCCAAGCTCATTGCCGGCTTAGCGTTTTACCTTCTCTATGCTTTAGGCGTCTGTATTTTTGTTATTGCGCCTGCACTCTCAAAACAGTCTCTGATCTATGCACTGCAATATGGTGCCCTCTTTGGATTTTTTTGCTACATGACCTACGACCTGACCAATCTAGCGGTCATTCGAGACTTCCCTACCAAATTAGCATTCGTTGATATTGCCTGGGGATCTGTAGTAACAGGTCTCTCTGCAGGATTGGCGTATTGGGTAGGCGATCGACTGTCTTAAATCAAAGATGTTTTTTCATCCCAGAATCCTAGACTCATTTAAGGGCTATAACAGCACCTTATTTACCAAGGATGTTTTAGCAGGCTTAACGGTAGGTGTCGTAGCGCTGCCTTTGGCTATGGCTTTTGCGATTGCCAGCGGGCTTAAACCCGAAGCGGGAATTTTTACCGCCATTATTGCTGGCGGTCTCATTTCACTATTGGGAGGAAGTCGCGTTCAAATCGGTGGACCAGCCGGTGCATTCATTGTGGTTGTATACGGCATTGTTGAACGCTATGGCATCCCTAATTTATTGCTAGCTACAGCAATGTCTGGGGTGTTCCTTTTATTAATGGGAATATTCAGACTGGGAACTCTGGTGCGATTTATTCCGATTGCTGTCATCATTGGCTTTACAAATGGCATTGCCTGCTTAATCGGTCTATCGCAAATCAAAGATTTCTTTGGTTTAAAGATTGAGAAAATGCCTGCTCAATTTTTTCAGTCGATTCACGCTTTATACAACGCAGCAGATACGGTCAACCCCACTGCACTAAGTTTGGCCTGCGGAAGTCTAGCCATCATTATTGGCTGGAAAAAAATTCAGAAGCATTTAGGCTGGCTCTGCCATCTTCCAGGCACAGTCGTAGCAATGTTTCTAGCTACTCTCATTACCGCTCTCTTTAACTTGCCAGCCGATACGATTGGTAGTCGATTTGGTGGCATCCCTTCGAGTCTCCCCCATTTTGAATGGATCTCAATTGGTTGGGGCACAGCACAATTTATGGTGGTCCCTGCTTTAACACTAGCGCTACTCGGCGCTATTGAGTCTCTACTCTGTGCACGCATTGCCGACAGCTTAATACATGATCGTCACGAATCCAATCAAGAGCTGATGGCACAAGGTATTGCTAATTTAGTGACCCCATTTTTTGGCGGAATGCCCGCAACTGGCACTATTGCCCGGACTGTCACCAACATCGAAAGTGGTGGCAGATCGCCGCTAGCAGGCGTTGTTCATGCGCTTACTTTATTGCTTGTGGTGCTGTTTGCTGCTCCTCTAGCAAAAAATATTCCTTTGGCTAGCTTGGCTGCAATACTAATGTATGTCGCTTGGAATATGGGTGAATGGAAAAAGTTTGTGGACTTAAAACAATTCCGACTACCTTATCAACTCACTATTGTGAGTGTATTTTTGCTCACAGTGATTTTAGATCTTACTGTCGCAGTACAGGTAGGTCTACTCTTTGCCTTTATCACTTTTATCTATCGCATCTCAAGCCTATCACGTTGCGAGCTAGCGGATGCTAGCAACTTCAGTCAACTCGAAAATCAACAGGGTCGTATTGATGCCTATCGAATTTACGGTGCTATCTTTTTTGGAGCAGTCAAATTACTAGAAAAGATTGAAGAAAAATTACCTTCTCAAGTTTTATTAATTGATCTGAAGAATGTAATCTATGTAGATACTTCTGGGATGGAAACTATTACTGAATTAGCGCATCTTTGCAAAATACGTAATATCAAACTGATCATCTGCGGTTTAGAGCATCAGCCTTATGAGATGGCACAGCGTAGTGGTTTCTTACAAACTTTGCCATCAGATTGTCTGTACCCAGATTTACTCTCGGGGATTGCTGCAGCAATACAGCACTAAGCGATATAAATTAATGCCGCCTGCAGTAAATAGTAGTGATAACAAATCGCTTTAATACTGTTTGTCATTACTCATGAACTTGGTTTATCTATCCAGCCATTGCGACGCTCATAAATCACAAAAAGAACTCCCCACATCACAACGGCAACATAAGCCCATACCCAAGCAATTTGAGAAGAACGCGAACCAGAAATATCCAACACAAAACCAAAAATGGCGGGGCCCATTAAGCCACCACCAAATCCCATGAGCGAATGCAATCCCATGGCAGCACCCTTAATATTTTCTTGAGCACTAATGACTAAGCCAGCTGTTAAGGTAGCAGAGTCAGCCATGATAAAAATGGCATGCCCAATTGCTAAAGTCACAATTAACCACCAGGAGTGGCCTGTGGAGGAAGCAAGCGCAACACCCAGCACTGCACTTGTCAGCATCACAATACAAACCCACTTTTGACGCCCCACTCGCAGAGCAATCTCATTACCCAAAATCGAGGAAGGCACCCCAAAGAAATTGATGACTCCAGCTAGGGTAGTGGCAGCTAGAAAAAAGGATTCCCCAGATGCCGCTGTACAAAATGCAAAGAAAGCCACAAGCCAACTTCGAGAGGCAAATAATTCAAGGGAGTGAGCGGTGTAACCAAAGATAAATCCAGAGGCCTTTTTGTTTTGCAGCACTAACTTCCACTTATCCACTGGAAAGATGTCGCGCAAACGGATTTGGATGGGCCCTTTCCATTGCTCATGCGCAAGTGGTGGTATGAGTATCAAGACAACCAGAAATGCAGTAAACGGCCCTAGAGCAATGATGCCAAATACATAGTGCCACCCTAGTGCACTCAATATCCAGCCAGAACATAAATAAGAAAAGCCAGTACCAATTCCAAAGAAGGCCGTATAGAAAGCAATGTGACGTGTCAACTCACCAGACTGAATTCGGTCAGACAAAATTTTAAGGCCTGGCATATAGGTCCCCGCAAGACCTGCACCATTGATTGCCATAAAGAACATCGCTGTCCAAAAATTACTGGCAAAGAGACTCATTCCCAATAAACCAGAGGTCGCAGAAAGACCACCAACCAGATATACCTTACGAGCATCTATGCGATCGGTTAATGCTGTAGCCAGAGGTACGGCAAGCATATAACCAAAGAAGAAAGCGCTGGCAATTAAGCCCGATTGAAGATTACTTAAATGCCATTCCTCTTGCAACGGGGTGAGGATAACGGCATAACAGGCGAAACCCAATAAAGCACAGGTTTGCGCCATAAGCATAAGAGGGGTATAGCCAGCCGATCGAAAGCGCATAAAGTATCAGTAAAAACGTGAACCTATTCTACTCGCCCAAGCCCTCCAAGACCCGCTACACTAATGAAAAGAAGATGGAGACAAGATGAAAAAAATACGGATTCTGAGCGGCTACATTGGTCTTATCCTTGGCTTTACCAGCACTTTAGTATTGGCTGATAACTACCCCTCAAAACCCATTAAGGCTATCGTTCCATTTGCACCCGGTAGTGCTACCGATCAAATTGGACGAGCATTTGCAGCCAAAATGGCCGAGTCTCTCGGACAAGCAGTTGTCATCGAAAATCGCCCTGGAGCAAATGGCATGATTGGGGCAGACGTAGTGGCCAAATCTCCTGCCGATGGATATACCCTTTTATTTGGCACGAATAGCACTAATGCAGCGCTCAAAAGTTTGGTCAAAAATTTACCGTATAACCAAGACACTGCATTTACGCCAATTGGTTACTTTGGTTCAGTGCCACTCATCGTCGCAGTCAATAATGATCTTCCAGTGAAATCTCTCAATGGCTTTGTCTCCCTAGCAAAAGCAGATCCTGGAAAAATGACCTTTGCTTATGCCAGTACATCACAACGGGTTTCATCAGAAATGTTAGCCAATGCTGCTGGCATCAAAATGACTGGCGTCTCTTATAAGGGCGGCCCCAATGCCATGACCGATTTAATTGGTGGTCAAGTCAATATGTTTACTGCTGACTTTGCAGTGACCTTGCCTCAAGTGCAAGCAGGAAAAATTCGTGGTCTAGCAGTGACCTCACTCAAGCGCTCGCCTGCTATTCCAGAGTTACCTACCGTGAACGAAGCATTAGGAATCAAGAACTATGAATTGATTGCTTTCTTTGCAGCCTTTGGTCCTGCCGGCATGCCCAAAGATGCGGTGATGAAGCTCAATAAGGCTATCAATGATGCTGCTAAATCTAAAGATTTAACTGAACGATTTGCTTCGATAGGTTTTGAATCTCAACCTGGAACACCTGAGGCACTCGGTCAAAAAATCAAGTTTGAAACTGCCAAGTGGGCGCAAGCTATTAAAGCAGCTGGCATGGAAGCAGAGTAATTTACTGCTGACTACGATGCGGTGAGTCTTGAAAACCGTTTGATCTATAAGTGAGGACTAAGGTATCGCGATAGCCATAGTCTGCCAGTGGCTGAATTGGCGTGGATTCATGGATCATGCGCTCATCATTCATGAGGAGCAATGACCAGGGTTGCGTCAAAGTAAAGCGTAAACCAGCAGAGCCTTTAGCATCGAATATCCTGGTCTCACCACCTTTGATACCAACCCGATCTAGTAAAAATACAGCGACAAAATCTACGCCATCACGGTGCGCCCCCTCTGGCGTTGGGCGCCCAATTCCATCGGTGGTATCAATCCGAAATTGATGGGCTTCCACAAACCAAGTAGTGACGGGCTTTATGCTACTGAATACATTTGCCAAGCCAAGTAGTACAGCCTGCCATGCTGAATCATCAAGGACATTTGCCTGAATAGGTTCAAACCAACGCTCAAGGCCGCCATGTAATGCGTTGTAGTCAAGCGATTGCCAATGCGCACGATGAGGCACTAAAGTCAGTGCATTATTTTTAATCTCGTAACTGGCGTGACGACGAAAACGATAACGACCGCCATCTTTGAGATAAGGGTCACGTGGCAAGCCTTCCCAATACTGAGTGAGATTCTGTAAATTAACTAAAGGGGCTTTACTAAGCTCTGCAACCGATTCAGCAGATACTACTGCAAAGCCATCATCCCGCAGTGCCTGCGGGATGTCTTTAGCTAGAGTTAACGCAGGAGATAAATGGGCTGAAGTCATCGTTTCATTTTAGGGCAATCAGCCACCAGAGATTAATCCAGCTGCGCACCTGATGCCTTCACGATTTTTGCCCATTTAGCCAACTCCTCCTTGAGCAGGCTACTGAGCTTTGCTGGTGGTACGGGACTTAAATCTAAACCCTGCGCAATCAACTTCTCACGCACATCTGGCTTAGCCATCATCTTATCCATTGCCACCTGAATCTTCTTCACCGCGTCTGCTGGCGCACCAATCGGTGCAAATAAAGCGACCCACACTTCGCCTACGCAATCAGGATAGGTTTCTGCAATGGTTGGAATTTCTGGGGCAGCACTAGAACGTTTAGCTGAACTAATTGCAATAGCTTGCAGCTTGCCCGCCTTGATGTAATTTAAGGCGGATGGCAGGCTAGCAAATGCCAGTGGCACCTGACCTCCTAAGACGTCATTAATTGCCGGTGCTACACCTTTATAAGGAATGTGCTGCATATCCACACCTGCGCTGGTATTGAGCATCGCGCCCAAGAGATGGCTGATAGTTCCATTGCCAGCAGATGCATATGAAAGTTCACCGGGTTTCCTCTTAGCAGCAGAAATCACATCAGCGAGTATTTTGTAAGGAGAGCCAGGTGGTGACACTAAAACGTAAGGCGTAGCCCCAATATAGTAGAGAGGAACAAAATCATTGATCGGATCAAAGCCAGGGTTTTTGTAGAGGGCAGGATTAATCGCTTGTGCACTATTAATCGTGAGCAACAAGGTATAACCGTCTTTTGCTCCACGCGCCACACTTTGCGTACCAATATTACCGCCAGCACCAGGTCTATTTTCAACGACTACTGAAGAGCCAATAGCGTCTCCAAAGGCCGGTGCAATTAAGCGAGCAACAATATCATTCGTGCCGCCAGCCGCCTGTGGCACAACCAATGAGATTGGCTTATTAGGGTAAGGCTGGGCAATCGCCAATGAAGATAGTAAGAGCCCGATGAGCAGGCCTGCTAAAGCAGTGTATTTTTTATACATATTGTCTCCGTTAAGCATATAGCTGTTTTAAGCGAGCTCTGACATCTCCAACATGTCCCTTGAGGTCATACAGCTCTTTTGAATCCATCATAGATACTTTGATGTTACCCACCCGCCTTTCAATTGCCTCAAGATCTTTCATATTTTTATCTTTGAGATCTGGGTTAAAGGCGTTTTTCTCAAGCTCTCGTAGCTCTGCGTAGACTTGCGCGAGCTTCAGTCGTAGTAAAAAGTTTTTAGCTGACGGAATATAAGTAAATAAGGGAATAAAAATCACCAGTAGCGGGATCACAATCTTGACGAAGCGCCCGACCCATACTGCTGTCCAAAATGGGAGATGGCGGTGCAAGAAAGATGGTCCATCTTTTAAGTAAATTTCAGCATCTACATGTAGTGGAAAGTCCATGCCAATACTAGAGGGAAACTCTCCTGGCTTTTGTAAACGTGAATAAGACTTCAAAATATCGTAAGAGGCGCTGAGCAATAGGGAGATCATTGCGGGACTCACATTGTCATGCGCCACTAAAGTGGCTGTCGGAGCTATCACCTGAATCTCCTGGCGAGGGAGATCGTATTCAATACTAAGCAGACCGCGTGGAACACTGACTTTAGATAAATAAGTTAAGTTACGAGTGTATGCATCTGCCTGATCAAAGCTCATTAAACGAATGCCTGGGATTTTGTAAAACTTTTCCAAAATCGGAGCTTCGGCAGCGGCCACAATAAATGCTGCGTCTAGTTCCCCACTATTGAGTTTTGCTAAGGCCTCATCTGGCTTTAATTTTTGCGCAGAAAATTCATTTTCAGAAATGCCGCTAATTTTTAAGAGGGCTGTACTAAGCGCCAGTGTTCCACTACCCTCATTACCGATGGCAACACGCTTACCCTTTAACTGCCCCAAAACCTGCAGTCTTCCGCCATCATTTTTAAATCCTGGCTCCCGGTACCAAACCCAAACAGGTTCATAGAACATTCCTGCGACAGAAACTAAATTGGGATATTTACTAACATCCGCAACACCACCTTGAACCATCGCAAAGTTCACGCCAGACTTGGGGTCACTGAGTAAGGCTAAATTATCGATCGTTCCACCAGTACTTTTGACTTCTAAATTCACACCGTCGGCTGCAAGCTCCTTCTTTAAGCGCTCACCAAACTGGTAATACAAACCCGTTGGAAAACCGGTAGCCATTTCAATTGCTTTGGGTGGCGGCGGCACCAGAATCCACAAGACAGCAAAAATAGAAATCAGCAACACGCAAAAGCCAATGGCAATTGCTACAGGATTGTAAATTTTTTGTTTTAGAGAATTCATAAGGCCTCTATGGTGTATTGCTTGCGGCTAACTGCCACGCTATCAATTTATTGGCGAACTTGATCGACTAATAGCTTAACTTGATTTGATCCGACTTTAACGGTTTGAACTGCAGAGATCAAATCTCCTGCCTCAGCCCTAGCCATGCCCGTTTTAGAAATTCTCACTTCAATAGAAACTTCGGATAACTTTGAGATAGGCGCGCTTGGATTCATGGCCAAGGCATCAGTTAAAGCAAAACTCATCGGAAATTCAGTCACAGGCGCTTTCAGTACGGCAACTGGCATCCGTTCGCCCAATGGGCGTGCGATTACCAGCACTATATCGCCAGGATTCACTTTAGATTTAAGGCCAGCAACGATCTCAATCTTCCCACTAACGCCCTTACTACTAACAACCGCAGTATTAGTACCCACTAAACCACCCTTAGAGCGTGCCTCGCTAATAGAACTTTCAATCGCCCGCGCCTCTTCAGAGCCCGGCGGCAATTGTTGAGCCAGCTTTTCCCAAGTTTGCACTGCCACCTTGTAATTGCCACTAGCAAAGGAGGCTGTTCCCGAAAGCCAAAGTGCTAATAAATTCTTGGGGTCGAGTTTTAAGGCCTGATTGATCAGTTGCAATGGCTTTCCTGAGAAGTTGCCGTTTGCATTGGCTACTAAGGTATCTGCATACTCTGCCAGAAGCTCTGGATCATTATTGATAAAGCTGCCTGCGCGACCATATGCCTTTGCAGCATCCTCATTGCGCCCCAAGATTCGATAGGAACGCCCTAACATTGCCCAACCCTGCAGGTTATCTGGATCTTTTTCCATCTTGAGGGCAAAATCAGCAACCATTTTTTCAACGCCAACCTGGCTCATGGGTTTTTGATCGCCCTGTTGAGCAATACGAACAACATCGCCCAAGGAAAAATACAAGCCAGAAGATAGCAGCACAATAAAGGCGCAAACACCGATGACTACTTTTTTAGTAGAGCCCATGACCGCCTTGTCATCTTCTTCATTGGTATCTTGAAAAAGACGCTGACGCATTTCTGCATGGCTCATCTCGTACTCTTGCGCATTAATCGTTCCAGCAGCTTGCTCAGCCGCTAGTTTATCAAGCTCTTCACGATAAATCGCAGCATTCATCTGGCGGCGAGAGGTGCCCTCATTTTTTCCTGAGAAGATAAATGGTCGCAGCAATAAAAACAATACCAGCGCAAGCAATAAAAAGGCAGGGATGAAGAAACTAGCCATGGATTCCATCCCGATCATTTTTGCCAAGTGTATTTAGTAAGGCATCGATTTTTTGATTATCTGCTTCAGATAGCACCTTAGTCGCAGCCATCGTATTTCGACGACGCAAGTAAAACATTAAGAAGGCGATGCCAATGGCTAAGATCACAAATGGTCCAATCCACAGCAGCCAAGTAATGGGCTTTACCGGTGGGCGATATAAAACAAAATCACCATAGCGCTCAACCATAAAAGCACGAATTTGCTCATCGCTCTTACCCTCTTTAATGAGGGTGCGGATTTCTCTGCGAAGATCATTTGCCAAATCCGAACGGGAGCCAGCTAAAGATTCATTTTGACAAACCAGGCAACGCATTTCTTCAGAGATACTGATAAGACGTTGTTCTGTTACCGGATCATCAGCCAATGGTGCGGCATCATTTGCATAAGCGGCATGCAAATACAACACTGACGCGAGCACTAAAAAAATAGATTTCATGATTTTTTCAGCTCGGCCAATAAAGGGTAAATCTTTTGGTTCAAAATAAGCGGGGTTAGCGGACCAATATGCTTAAAGCGAATTACGCCCGCTTGATCAATCACGTAAGTTTCAGGAACACCATACACACCATAATCAATACCCACTCGGCCGTTGGCATCGAATGCAGAAAGCATATACGGATTACCCTGTCTTTCTAACATCACTAGAGCGTCTTCACGTTTATCTTTGTAATCAAGACCAATCAAGGGTGCCTGTCCAGACTTTGCTAGTTCCACCAAGACAGGATGTTCTTCTCTACAGGCTACACACCAAGAAGCCCAAACATTCAAGATCCAAACTTGACCCTTCATGCTTGCTGGTGAAAATGTTTTATTCGCTTGCGCTAACTGAGCAATGTCAAAAGCGGGCGCAGGCTTATTAATCAAAGGGGAAGGAACTTCATGCGGATCACGATTAAGACCAATAGCCAAAAAGATCACGAGCACCACAAACAGCAATAAAGGTATTAAAAATTTAGCCTTCATGGTGTCGCTCTTTTTAAGCTCATCCGATAGCGCTTATCGGAGATGGCGAGAATGCCGCCTAAAGCCATGAACAAGCAACCACCCCAGATCCAATCTACGAACGGCTTGTAATAGACCCGCACAGCCCAAGCTTGATCGTCTATAGCCTCACCCAAGGAAACATAAATATCTCTGGTTAAACCCACATCAATAGCAGCCTCGGTCATCGGCATCGTAGAGGAAAAATAACTCCGCTTTTCTGGATAGAGGGTTGCTTCAGTGCTACCGTTCTTAGTTAATAAGAATGTGCCACGCATGGCTTGATAATTCGGGCCGGGCACCTTATTAACACCAACGAGCTGAATCTGATAACCGCCCACACTGACAGTATCACCAGCCAGCATGCGTACATCTTTTTCTTCCTGATAGGCACCAACCATCGTGACCCCAATCACAAAGATCGCGATACCCAAGTGAGCAACTTGCATTCCGATAAATGAACGGGTTGGTTTACCCAGCTTTGCTTGTCGAGCGATTTGCATGCACCCAGAAGCAATCACCCAAAAAGCCAACAAGAAACCAAGCCCAGCGAGCCAAGTAAATTCACCCATCATCAAAGGAATACCTAAACCAGCTAGAACTGCAACCAAGCCAGCGAGCCATAAACGCTTGATCACTGTCAGAAGATCAGTATTTTTCCAATGGGTCCACGGGCCAATACCCATGAGCACTAATAGTGGAATCATGATCGGCACAAATACGCTATTGAAATAAGGAGGGCCTACTGAAATCTTTCCCAAGTGGAGAGCATCAATTAATAAAGGATAGAGAGTGCCCAACAATACTGATCCTGCTGAAACCACCAAGAATACATTGCCTAATAAAATAAAGGTTTCTCGAGAACTCAAACTAAATTTGCCGCCCAAGGTATTTTTAGGAGCGCGCCATGCATACAAAGCCAACGAAGAGCCAACGACAAGTGATAAGAAAATCAAAATAAAGATACCGCGCCTTGGATCAGTCGCAAATGCATGAACTGAAGTCAACACGCCTGAGCGCACCAAGAATGTTCCCAACAAGGAGAGTGAGAAAGCAGTAATAGCGAGCAGCACTGTCCAACTCTTAAAGCCACCGCGCTTTTCAGTTACCGCCAAAGAATGCAATAAAGCAGTGCCAACCAGCCATGGAATAAATGAAGCATTTTCCACAGGATCCCAGAACCACCAACCGCCCCAACCTAGTTCGTAATAAGCCCACCAGGAACCCAATGCAATACCAAGCGTCAGAAATACCCATGCAGCAGTTGTCCAAGGGCGTGACCACCGTGCCCATGCGGCATCTAATCTACCGGACAGCAAAGAGGCTATGGCAAAGGCAAACGCTACCGAGAAACCAACATAACCCATATACAACATCGGTGGATGAAACACCAAACCCGGATCTTGTAATAAGGGATTGAGGGAGCGACCGTCTTGAGCTGCAGGCAATAAGCGCTCAAATGGATTAGAGGTAGTTAATACGAACAATAACAATCCACTGGTTACTAAACCTAATACGCCAATCACTCTAGCAACCATGAACTCATCTAAGGCTTTAGAGAGTTGAGCTACTAAAATAGTCCAGGTACTCAATAAGAAGATCCAGAGCAATAAAGAGCCTTCATGACCACCCCATACAGCACCCAAGCGATAGATGACCGGCATTTGCGAATTGGAATGCTCAGCAACATACAGTACTGAAAAGTCATTCGCATAAAAGCTCCATGCCAAAATGACGAAGGCAGTTGCCAAGAGCATGAAGACTGTTTGGGCAGCAGGTCTAGCGAGAACTAAGAATTCTCGGCGACCATAATGAGCGCCTACAAGCGGCAAGACCCCTTGAATGAGGGCGATACATAAAGCCAAAATGAGCGCGTAATGCCCAAACTCAGGAATCATTTATTGCTTCCATTTTTTTGCGCTTGCTCTAGGGCATGCTTTGCTTCGGGAGGCATATAGTTTTCATCATGCTTTGCTAGCACTTCACTAGCAACAAATTCACCATTGGAATTAAGACGACCTTGGATAACTGCGCCCTTACCCTCTTTAAATAAATCTGGCAGGATTCCGGTATATGACACGGGAATATCTTTCACAAGATCAGTAATCACAAAGTGAACTGTCAAGCCATCGCGCTTTACAGAGCCATCCTTAACCATGCCACCAATGCGAAAGGCTTGGCCTTGTGGCGCCTTACCAGCAGCCACTTCGCTTGGGGTGACATAAAGTGCAATATTGCTATTGAGCGCATTCAAAATCAACATTGCAGCGCTGCCAATAACCACTAAGGCAGCAACAATCATGAGTGCACGTTTATATCTAGGCTTCACTGACTACTTTCTTGATCAAACTGTTCTGCTAAACGCTCTTGCTGAAGTCTGCGAATAATTGCTTTTTTGCAGACCCGAATACTCATAGGCTCCCACAATAAAACCGCTGCACAAACACCAAAACTACTCCATACATAGAGTGCGTAGCCACCCATTGCAAAAAACTCTGCTGGACTATTCCACATTAGCTTTTCACCTCTTCTAATTGTCTCACCCAATCCGTATGGGCTTCACGCTCCAGGATAATGGTGCGGACGCGCATTAAGCCTACTGCAATGGAGTACATCCAGAAGCACAGAGTCATTAATAACATTCCTAGCAACATGGTCTGTGCCATGGCTGGAGCCTTAGTCAAAGACACTGAGGCGCCTTGATGGAGGGTATTCCACCATTTCACTGAAAAATAAATAATGGGCACATTGACCACACCGACCAAAGCCAAAATCGCGCCCGCTTTATCTGCTCTGCGCGGATTATCGATTGAAGCCTGTAAGGCAATGAAACCTAAATAGAGGAATAACAAAATCAGCTCTGAAGTGAGGCGGGCATCCCATACCCACCAAGCACCCCACATGGGCTTACCCCAGAATGCACCTGTCCACAAGGATAGAAAAGCCATCCAAGCACCAATGGGTGCTAGCGCTTGTGCCATCATGGCTGATAGGCGAGTATTAAAAATCAGCCCTAAACCTGCCCATGCTGCCATCACTACGTAGATGAACATCGACATCCAAGAAACTGGCACATGAACAAAGATAATTCGATAGCCCTGGCCTTGAACAGCATCCACTGGTGCCACAAAGAAACTGACCCAAAGACCGGCTACCCCAAAGATAGCAGTCAAAACCCAAAAGAGTGGAATCAGCTTTCCCGCTAATGGATAAAAGGTACTGGGGCTTGATAACTTAAACCAGTTCATCAGGCGGTTATTAGAAAAATTATTTGTATCAGTCATTCAATCGCAATCTTTACAGCGGTAGCACTAACCCAAGGGACAAATGCTAAAGCCAAAATCAATAAAGCGCCCAACAAGGAAAAATGTCCAGAAGTCTCTAGTCCCACACTACTGGCATATACTGCCCCAGCGCCAAAAATCAGCACGGGAATATAGAGGGGCAGGATCAACAAACTCATCAATACGCTCCCACCCCGGACACCCAGAGTTAAGGCTGCGCCAATAGAGCCCAATAGTGAGAGTACTGGGGTGCCCAGCAACAAAGTTCCCATTAATACATATAGGGAGCTTGGATCAAGATCAAACTGAATTCCAATCACTGGCGCCAAAATGACCAATGGCAAGCCACAAACAAGCCAGTGCGCAATGATTTTCCCAGCAATCAATAAAGCCATCGGCTGCGGTGAGAGAACGATTTGCTCTAAAGCCCCATCAGCGTAATCGGCCGCAAACATCCGATGCAAGCCCAGTAAGGTGGCCAACAATGCAGCAACCCAGATTACGCCTGGAGCGATTTTGCGAAGGAGCGCGGCATCCGCACCAATGCCTAAAGGAAATAAACTTGTCACCACGACAAAGAAAAATAATGCCGTTAGCACCTCACTCTTGCGACGCATTACCAAGAGCAAATCTCGTTGAATCATGGCAAATAAGGCGCTCATAAATCCAGCACCTTCACATGAGGGAGGTTTATAGTCTGGTGGCTCGTCAGTACTAGCAAGCCACTAGCAGCAAGATGCTCGGCAATCAGGTTCTCTAGTTCAGTAACGGCATTGCTATCTAAGGCATTAAATGGCTCATCCAAAATCCATAGACGCGCTTGACGCGTCAACATCCGCGCCATGACGACTCTGCGCTTTTGTCCTGCTGATAAATAATGCACTGGTAAATTTTCACGGCCACGCAAACCAATACGCCATAAAGCAGCCAATGCCTGATCAAGAGAAAGCTTGACATCATCGAGTGCCGCATACATTTGCAAATTTTCGAGAGCGCTTAACTCCTCTTTGAGCGCATCACGATGACCTAAAAATAATAATTCGCGATGATAGTGAGCTGGCTCAGAAAAGATGGATTGTGTATTCCACAACACTTCACCAGACTCAGGCTTAGATAAGCCAGTCAAGAGACGCAATAGACTCGTTTTACCAACCCCGTTTTCACCACGAACATGCAGGCAGTCACCAGCAACAAGCCGAAAACTCAGACCAGAAAATAAGCTTCTGTCGCCACGCACACAGGCCAAAGCGCGTGCTTCAAGCGCTTGACTAGATTGACTGGAAGTTGGGGAAAGATGGGCTGTCATGAGTGTTTTGGCATGAATCAAACCGCCAAACGCATTGTCCAAGAGCCCCTACAGGCTGTCAAACGTACAGAAAGGGATTTTTGAGAATAATCTCTTTTAATTCAATTGCTTACGAGATTATAAGCGGAGTTTAACGGCAAGTCTCTAAATGCCTAAAACGCTATTCTGGCTTGATACCCGCGCTTTTAATAATTTTCCCCCAGCGGGCTGACTCTTTCTTTTGGAAGACC
The DNA here is from genome assembly GCF_018687935.1 of Polynucleobacter sp. JS-JIR-5-A7. NCBI lineage: Bacteria > Pseudomonadati > Pseudomonadota > Betaproteobacteria > Burkholderiales > Burkholderiaceae > Polynucleobacter > Polynucleobacter sp. JS-JIR-5-A7. The sequence continues at coordinate 1,635,699 of NZ_CP061308.1, forward strand.
CCAAATGCCTCAGATGTCATAGCGTAATACTTGGCACCCTCAGACTCCAACTTTTTTTGCACCGCTGGCTGCTGCATAATTTTGCTCACATCATCATGCAGTTTTTTGACGACAGCGGGTGGTGTTCCTACTGGCGCAAATAGACCAATCCAATTTTTAACATCAAAACCGGGAAGGGTTTCGCTAATGCTCGGTAAATCGGGCATCGATGGATCTCTGGTGGCACCAGTCACCGCCAAGCCCCGCAACTTATCACTCTTCACATATGGAAGAATGGTGGGCATGGTTGCAAACATGACTTGAGTTTGCCCACCGATTAAATCGGTAATCGCCAAGGCATTTCCTTTGTACGGAATATGCGTCATGTCCACCTTAGCAGTCATTACAAAAAGTTCACCTGCTAAATGACTAGCAGTTCCAATACCCCCTGAACCATAAGATACTTTTCCTGGGTTCGTTTTTAAATAGGCAATCAGCTCACTCACATTTTTCACCGGAAGACTTGGGTTAACAGCCAATAAACCTTCAGCATCGAGAACAAAAACTACTGGAACAAAATCTTTCAGCGGGTCGTACGGCATATTTTTTACGAGGTAAGGATTAACTGCATGCGTACCGATACTTCCCATAATTAAGGTGTAGCCGTCAGCTGGAGACTTGGCAACAAAGTCAGCGCCAATATTGCCACCGCCACCCGTCTTGTTCTCAACAATTACTGGTTGACCATAAGACTCGCTTAATGCTTGCGCGATGATGCGTGAGAAACCATCGGCGATTCCGCCAGTAGCAAACGGTGAAATAATTTTAATTTGACGATTGGGGTAATTTGCTCCTTGCGCACAAGCAAGTTGAGCGCTCAAAAACGTTAATCCCAGAACACAGGCTAGTGCAATTTTTTTCACGTTCAATTTCTTAAGAAGATTTATTCAGGGGTGCGGGTGCCAAACCCTGTACTTGATATTTCTGAATCAGATCAGCTACCAAACCCGTACTAATAAATTCCTCTACACAGGCAGTTAAAAATTGAACTGCCTCATGATTGGCATTCTGGGTTGCAATCGCTTGTTGGATTCCAGTAAATTGGCCATCGAGAACCCGTGATCCAGGAATTTTGTGAGCAGCAGTTATGAGGCCTGTTTTCAAGCCTGCTAATGCATCGAGCTTTTCATTCACAAATAAATCATTGCTTGCTTGAATGCTGTCAGCATGAACCAAGGTGGCATGTTGCAGATTACGCTGCAGCCAAAGATCGTAGGCGCTCTTAAAAAAAGAGGCGATGCGGATCCCAGGACGGTCTACTTGTGACACATCGTGAAGGGGCGAATTGTCCAATACCAGATAGGTTGCCTCCAACTCAACGTAGGCAGGCGTGAAGGTCACTTTTTTAGCGCGCGCAGGATCTGAGCCCAACAATACAATTCCACACTTTCCACTGGCAGCAGATTCAACCACCTCATCCTGAGTTTCAAGGCCAACGAGTTTGAGCTCAACATCTAAGCGTTTGGCGATCTCACGACAGATATCAGGGGCGATGCCAGTAGGCTCACCCGAAGGTGAGCGCCCAGTCACAAGCAAAAAGTTTCCAAGATAGACTGCGGCCGAGAGAACGCCGTGAGGAGCAAGTTGACTCCTCACTTCAGGTGAGATGAAATTCAAGAAAATCCTATCTGCTATGAATACGATTTAAAACTGGACTGTTTCACCTTCTGTCATCGGAACAATCTTGATATTGCTTCCCTTCATCGCCTCCTGGAATTCAGCAAGCGTGCCTTTTGTCATCGGATTGGAGTTGTAGTGCATTGGAATCACCATCTTAGGTTTGATCCAAGTTTTTAATGCATAAGCCGCATCGTCTGGCGCCATAGTGAAGTTGCCACCAATCGGAATCAACACTAAATCTGGTTTGTAGTGTTCGCTGATGAACTTCATATCGCTAAATAAACCGGTATCGCCCATATGCCAAATCTTGAAACCATTTTCAAGTTCAATAATGTAGCCCATTGCTTCGCCTGCGGGATGTGATTCCATCTTTTCAGTAGCGGGATTTTTCCAGACCAACAAAGAGGAGTGCTCAGCCTGAACTGCAGTTACCTTCACTCCCGGCAAAGGAGTTACGCGACCAGTTTTATTAAAACGCCAGCCGAGATCAGCAGGCAAGATCCCCAATGTAATTAATGGTGTCACCATATCAGCAGGGCCGTACAACTTAGTGTTATTTGCTTTAGCTACTGCGGGTGCATCACCAATATGGTCTACGTGCGCATGAGTTACCAATACCAAATCAATTGGACCAATTGCAGCCAAATCATTTTTGTACTGTGGGGGAGTTTTTGGTCCACCAGTAATCCACGGATCAATCAAAATCATCTTGCCCTGAGGAGACTTAATCCGAAATCCGGCCTGACCGAACCATAAAAGCTCTGCCTTACCTTGTGCGCCTGCGCTTGTAGCAGTTTGAGCCAAAGCAAGGCTGCTGCCAGCCAAAAATATTGGCAGCAATAAAGCATTTGCAATCGTTTTCTTAAATGAAGCGCTTCCCATGGTTTTGTCTCCTAAAATCTTTTATGTGAATAAGAAAACTATATCCGAAATCGGGTATCAGGGCTGAGCAAGCCTCTTATACGGCACTGCACCAATTCTTAGGGCCAAATACTTTGTATTTTTGTGACAAGCGTGCTTTGATACAAATGAAAAGCCCCGTAAGAACGGGGCTTGTGCTAATCAACTTCTACTTCCACTTAAGGAATCATCACAATGGCGCCAGATACTTTTCTGCCTTCAGCGGCACGATGTGCATCAGCCGCCTGCTCTAGTGGGAACTTCGCACCGATCTGCACTTTGACATAACCCTTAGCAATGGCATCGAATACCGCTTTAGCGTTCTCTTGCAACAACGCATGAGTCGCGTTATGAGGAAACACTGATGGTCTTGTTAAGAATAGGCAACCTTTTTTATTAAGAATCTCTGGCTGAATTTCAGGGGCAGGACCGGAAGCGGCACCAAAGAGTGCAAGCGTACCAAAAGGGGCTACGCAATCTAAAGAACCCAAGAACGTATCCTTAGCCACAGAGTCATAAACCACATTGGCTTTTTTGCCACCGGTCGCCTTCAATACTTCCTCCACCCAATTGGCATTGGAGTAATCGACAACAGCATCACATCCCGCTTCCTTAGCTGCAGCAACTTTTGCTTGAGAACCAACTGTGCCGACCACAAAAGCACCCAAACCTTTTGCCCAGCCAGCCAAAATTTGGCCAACACCACCAGCAGCAGCATGTACCAATACGATGTCACCGGATTTCACTTTGTAAGTCTTTTGCACAAGGTATTGGGCAGTCATGGCTTTAAAGAAGACTGCAGCAGCAACTTCATCTGAAACATTGTCGGGCACTGGGACTAACTTATCAGCAGCAACATTACGTGCACTAGCGTACGCACCAATACCTGCATTCATATACATGACACGGTCGCCTACTTTTAAACCAGTGACACCCTCACCCAAAGACTCAACTACACCAACAGCCTCATGACCAAGACCCGTAGGTAATTCAAGCGGGTAGAAACCAGAGCGCTGATAAATGTCGATGAAATTAAATCCAATCGCTGTCTGACGAATCTGCACTTCGCCCTTTGCTGGTGGAGGTAATTCTTTATCAATCACTTGAATGACGTCTGCGCCACCCAGTTTATCCAGACTCACTACTCTTGCTTTTGTCACATGTCACCTATTTGTATTTGTTATGAGAAAAAATATCATACAACAAGGGCGCTTTCTTCTATCACCGCCCAAGTACTGTCTCCCAACTTCTTTACAGCCATGGCATATGTCCAACCATCCGGAATGCCGCAGCTCCACTCTTTAGGTCCATTCTGTATCAAAACGTTCGTTGAATTTCTGCTGTCGTAATACAGGTGGTAAATTTTTCCATGAATGGGATTGAAGCTAAATTTTGCACTGTGCACCATCTCTGTTGCATCGAGCCTTGCCTGCAAGGCCCTCGCCTGCTTCATCAACACCTCAGCCTGCTCCATGATGCGCTCGTACTCTTGCTTGGCATTTTGACGTGCCACATTTACCGCTTTATCTTTTTCTTCGACTACTTTGATAGGGGCGAAAACAGGGGCGCCAACCTCCATTGGGTATTCGATACCCGCGTGTCTTGCTGGGTCGGTGTCTTCGATTCTCATTGCTTGCCCGTGAAATCTGGTTTTACTGCAAAATTGGTTTTAGTCAGCGATATTGACCGAGAAAGTGTGACACAAAAAGGGAAATTTTGCCGAGAGGTAAAGCAAGCTATTGAATACAGCAGCTACAAACACTAATAAGGAAAGAATTAATGAGTAATGATGTCGCCCTTAACGTTTTAGGGCAGCCCTTGGTTCCCTGTTCTTTTGATCCTCTAACCGGATTCTTGAGGGATGGATGTTGCAAAACCAATGCAGAGGATGTGGGTAGTCATCTAGTCTGCGCAATTGTGAATGATGACTTTTTGCAATTTAGCCTCAGCCGTGGCAACGATCTCATTACACCCATGCCTGCATATCGCTTTCCTGGTCTTGTTGCCGGAGACCAATGGTGTCTATGCATCAACCGCTGGCTCGAAGCAGTAGAGGCTCATTGCGCACCGTTAATTAAATTAGAGAGCACCAACATCAAAGCCTTAGAAAAAGTATCCCTAGATTTTCTAGAGCAATACTCCAGCGATATTTAGAGAGTTCTCAGAAAGCGTCTTTGAAAGCTTATTACTCAGACCATTTTGTATTACCACTGCCATCGGGACATCGCTTCCCAATGGAGAAGTATTCCCGCTTGCGGGATTTAGTCGGCTCGCTTGCTAAGCTGGAGTTACTTGAAGCACCTGCCGCAAGCGATACACAACTTCTCTATGCACATGACCCGAGCTATCTTCTGAAAGTCATCGAGGGCAAACTGAGTCCTGAAGAGCAAAGAGAGATTGGCTTTCCTTGGAGCGAAAAAATGGTGGAACGCTCACGACGTTCCGCTGGGGCTACTATCGCTGCAGCTAAGACTGCTATAGGTGAAGGCATATCTGGGAATCTTGCTGGAGGCACACACCACGCCTACCGTAATCTTGGCAGCGGGTTTTGCGTATTTAATGACTCCGCAGTTGCCGCTCGCACACTCCAAAAAGAAATCAGCCCGCACCTCAAGATCGCTATTATTGATTTAGATGTTCATCAGGGTAATGGCACCGCATCTATTCATCAGCACGATGCCTCTATCTTTACTCTCTCGATACATGGTGAAAATAATTTTCCCTTTAAAAAGGAAAGTAGCGATCTTGATCTGGGTCTTGCCGATGGATGCGATGATCAAATTTATCTTCAATCCCTCAATCAATGCCTCGACAAATTAGACTCTCGCTTTAAAGCAGACTTTGTTATTTACCTTGCAGGAGCTGATCCTCATGAAGGAGATCGCTTGGGCAGACTAAAGCTCAGCAAAACAGGTATGCGTCTCAGAGATGAAACGATCTTTCAATACGCCCTAGATAAACAAATACCCCTGGCATTCTCGATGGCTGGTGGTTATGGCAAGGAAATCGAATCTACCGTCGAGATTCATTTTCAAACCATCCAAACCGCACTTCACTTCCAACAGCAATATTAGCGTTAGGGCTGTTTTGAACACCCCTTCTAAGACTTCTTCTTGGAAGCACCTTGAGCAGTCGTCAAACTAGTCATACTCTCGACGCTTTTTTCAAAATGACTAAATGAATCTGCCATAGCAGCACGGACTAATTCGAAGTTTTGCAGAGCGTTATTAAACGAGGTTTTAAATACCGAAACATACGCTTCACTACCAGCGGGTGCATTGTTAGTAGCATCATTCACAAAATGAATGAGGTCCGTCTTGGAATCCTGAATCATCACTTCCGCGATATCTGCCATTTCTTTATTACCACTTCTCAATACATCGAGTAGCTGTTGGTGATAATGGGCCACTTCTTTTGCAGCATCTTGCAATACTTCAGCATGAACAAAGTCAAAAGCTGTTTTAGGATCCTGAGCTTTCATTAACTCAGCAACCCGTTTCTGAATAAGCTCTGCAAACTCTTCAGTAGCCTTTTGATTGATTTGTGCAATTGCTTGCGCACTCTCCATGGCTACGCGACCGACAACCCTAGTTGCATCAATAGCCTTTTGTGGACTTTTGCTCATAACAACCCCTTTCAGTGAGAGAGACGCGATGGATATTGACACCAATCTACTCTCGTTTTGGGGTCTTGCTATAGAGAAATACCAGTAGATCCCAGCATAGGCTTTCGTGCTTATTTTGCTGCGGGGACCTTACTCGTCAGGCTCTTGAGCGTAGCGGCGTCATTCAACTGCTGATCTACTAGATATAAGGTGCCGCCATAGTTAGCCTGCAAGTCATAGCCGGAGAGACCGACTGTATAAAAGGTGATATCTGGGTTGAAAGAGCGAATCGTTCCACCAGAGCCTGCTGAAAAATTAGCATCCACATCGATACCGCCTTTTTGCCCGTCAATCGATGTTAATAAAAATTGGTCAATTGCTGCAGTCGTTTTAAAAACCACAATTTGATATTGATCTTGATAGCCCGCACCCAATCCTTCGCCTGTTTTTAAAGCCTGCATAAATACTGGCTCTTTGCGACGTTTGTCATACAAGACGCCCTCACCCCGCGCCACTACGATCAAGACAACATTCACATTGGTAGTGCTAAAGACGGCATAGCCCGGTGCTTTTTCAATATCTTCTTTTACTTTAGGGTTTTGCTTGATCAAAGCATCCAGACCCGTTTTAGCCATCTGGAGCGTTGCCTGACGTTTCTGAAGAATTTCAGCTTGAGTTAGCGGCTTACCATCCTTACCGGTCGATTGGCAGCCTGATAGCAACAATAAGACACAGGCAATTGCTGAAATAAACCGGATGAAAGCTATAAGTTGAATTGACATGTCGAGAAAGATCTTTCAAAAGGCGTTGAGATAGGCATTTAGGCGCTTAGGATGCCATTATCTGCGCATTGCATTATGGCGATGTTTTATTATCAATAAAATCGATTATTTCTATCTAAATTATTCATTATACAAATATACAGATAGCCCCTAGAATGGACTCCGTTGTCAAAACATTAGCAGTTTGATTAACCCAATTTATTCAACAAGAGGAGCACTATGTCTATTATCAACACCACCGTAGCACCATTTAAAACCGAAGCTTTCCACAACGGTAAGTTTGTCACTATTACTGATGAATCTCTCAAAGGTAAGTGGTCAGTTTTGATTTTCATGCCAGCAGCATTCACATTCAACTGCCCAACAGAAATTGAAGATGCGGCTAATAACTATGCTGAATTCCAAAAATTAGGCGCTGAAGTGTATATCGTTACAACAGATACTCATTTCTCACACAAAGTTTGGCACGAAACTTCTCCAGCAGTTGGTAAAGCCAAGTTCCCCTTGGTTGGTGACCCAACTCACACATTGACCAATGCATTTGGCGTACATATTCCTGAAGCAGGCTTGGCATTGCGCGGCACATTCGTTATCAACCCAGAAGGCGTGATCAAGACTGCTGAAATACATTCCAATGAAATCGCACGTGATGTCTCTGAAACATTGCGCAAGCTCAAAGCTGCTCAATACACAGCGGCTCACCCAGGCGAAGTTTGCCCAGCGAAATGGAAAGAAGGCGCAGCGACTTTGACTCCATCTTTGGACCTCGTAGGCAAGATCTAAATAGATCTCACTCTATAACCAATCAGACTCTCTCCGGAGAGTCTATTGGAGAGGATCAGATCCTGCCCAATAGACTCACTGAAATTGAAATAAAGGATGCACCATGTTAGATGACAATATCAAAACCCAATTAAAAGCATACTTCGAAAAAATCGTTGCTCCAATTACGCTCACAGCCAGCTTAGATGAAAGCCCTGCGGCCGTCCAGATGCTAGAACTTTTAAATGAAGTGGCTGAGCAATCAGACAAAATTACTGTCAAGACGGATGGTAAAGCGGCAAACGTGCCTAGCTTTACTGTCAGTAAGACTGGTGAAGACGCACGCATTACTTTTGCGGGCATCCCAATGGGTCATGAAATGACCTCGTTTATCTTGGCAATTTTGCAAGCCAGTGGCTACCCGCCTAAAGTCGAAGAGGACATCATTGCGCGTGTACGCAAGCTAGATGGAAAGTTCCGCTTCCAGACTTTTATTTCTTTGTCATGCCATAACTGCCCTGACGTGGTTCAGGCCTTGAACTTAATGTCAGCCCTCAATCCTCATGTTGAGCATGAAATGATTGATGGCGCCATCTATCAGAATTTGGTAGATCAATACCAAATCATGGCTGTCCCCACTGTTATCCTCAATGGCGAAGTATTTGGTCAAGGGCGTATGGGCGTAGAAGAGATTATTGCCAAACTCGATACTGGCAGTGCCGAAGAGGATGCAGCCAAACTCAATGCTAAGGATAACTTTGATGTGCTAGTCATCGGTGGCGGCCCAGCTGGTGCTGCTGCTGCAATCTATGCGGCGCGTAAGGGCATCCGCACTGGCATTCTTGCCGAACGATTTGGCGGTCAAGTCATGGATACCTTGGGTATTGAGAACTTTATCTCTGTATCTCATACCGAGGGACCAAAGCTCGTGCAAGCATTAGAGCAGCACGTGAAAGACTATGAAGTGGACATCATGAACTTACAACGTGCTAGCGCTTTGCGTAAGACAGGCGATGGCATTGAAGTAGAGATCGCTAATGGCGCAGTATTGAAAAGCAAATCTGTCATCATCAGCACCGGTGCACGTTGGAGAGAAATGAATGTTCCAGGCGAACAAGAATATCGCAACAAAGGTGTCGCCTACTGCCCACATTGTGATGGCCCTCTATTTAAAGGCAAACGTGTAGCAGTGATTGGCGGTGGCAACTCGGGTGTTGAAGCCGCGATTGACTTAGCTGGTGTTGTAAGTCACGTTACCCTGATTGAGTTTGATAACCAATTGCGGGCTGATGCCGTGTTGCAAAAGAAATTATTTAGCCTGCCTAACGTCTCCGTCATTAAAAGTGCTTTGACAAAAGAAGTGTTGGGTGATGGCAGCAAGGTGAATGGCCTGCGTTATCAGGATCGCATTAGCAATGCTGAGCAAACTCTTGCGCTGGAAGGCATCTTTGTTCAAATCGGCTTGTTGCCAAATAGTGAATGGCTCAAAGGCACAGTCGATCTTTCGCCTCGTGGTGAGATCATCGTGGATGCAAGAGGAGAAACATCAGTACCTGGCGTATTTGCTGCGGGAGATTGCACTACCGTTCCTTATAAGCAAATCATTATCGCCATGGGTGAAGGTGCCAAAGCGTCACTGGGAGCCTTTGACTATCTGATTCGGCACTCCGTTAGTGAAGAGGTACCCAGCAAAATTGCTGCTTAGGTAAATGTAAAGTTCTGAGTCGGCCCGAGCTCAGCAAATAAAAACCCCAGAGCAATTTCTGGGGTTTTGTCTTTCCGGGTGATGAAAAACTTAATTTAGCTTACGAGGCATTCCAAAACGGGGTGCATCTTTATATACAGGAGTTGTGCTCACTGGGCCCATACCCATGATTTGGATCTCTGTAGCCCCCTTCATAGCACCATCAAAATGCACTACACCTGCAGGATGAAACATCATACTGCCTGCTGGCAAGCCAACCGTAGTCGCTGGATCCCAACTAGCATCAGTACCTGCATACCAAGTTCCCTTGATGACTGTAACAAAACGATCTTCAGAATGAGAATGGGGTGAACTCATAATGCCTTCGGGAAAGATATTACGAACAACATACATTCCGGGCTTACTAGGATCACCGAATAACACTGCAGTCTTTACGCCTGCAGGCAAATCGCCCCACATCACTTGATCGGGTTTGACAATCACAAAATTCTTAGCAGCGGCTTGTGCGGAGACATGCAGAGATGCAAAGCTCAGAACCGTCATGGCGAAGATTTGTATTGCTAAAGAAAGTCTTTTCATCTATATCTCCAAAATAATTATTATGTGATGTGAATTACGAGGATTAATCTAGCATGGGCTTATACAGAAGGCTCTAAGGGATTACGCCTAACGTTTATAAAAACTCAGTGTGACTTCGCCTAGATTGATACCAAACTTGCTCATTTGGGCTTTATTAATCATGACTTTTGGTGTTACGAGATACATCCAGTCATCAAACTGAACATGGTAAATGGTGCCATCAACTGGCAAAGCTAAGGTGTATGCCCAGTTGAGAGCATTCCCAGCAGATGAGCCATTGGCCTCACCTACTACGTCATCTGCCTTACCAGTATATTTTCCAGGAGCAACTTCGGTTAGCTTCCAAATGCGTTTCTGCTTTGTGCCATCAGAGTATTCAAAGCTTTCATCTAGAGTACCTACTTTCTTACCATCGACGACCTGCCAGTTCGCTTGAATCAAGACCGTAAAACGTTTGACCACTACTCCGCTGCGATCGGTGAAGATGCCGTAGGCATCAATCGTGCCTGAGAAATACTCACTCAAATCCAATACGGGCTTTTCATTAGCGTATTGAGATACTTTTGGGCCAGCGCAACCCAGCAAGAAGCTGGCACAAAGGATAGCTATACTGAATTTGCTAAAGAATGATTTCATTATGGACAAGCCTCTTGGAAAAGGGGTGGTGGGCAATTCTGCCCAAGTAGTTGCTCACGTAGTTTAGGAGCACTCGTTTTAGGATCTAACCAAATACCAAAAAAAGCTTTAGAAAAATCCGCTCCCGGAATCTGCGCAAGGGGTTTTCCTTCGAAATAAAAAGTAGTTCCCTGGTTGGGTGCATAAATTGCAGTGAGATTTTGACCTGACTCCACGTTTGGCATAAAGGTGGCCAATTGTTTCTCCCAAGCCTGTGCCTGTGTATCTGGTACACCAAGCTTTTTCATCTCATCTGCTGAGCTCTTAGCGATTGCCACACCAGTGAATGATTTTTGATACCGCAAGTCCAGTGCAAATGCTGAAGCATTAGCACTTGCACCTCGATAAAAATTGGCATCATAAATATGAAAGCCCCACCAAGTTAATTTGCCACTGCCCTGAAGTTTGGCAGGATTCAAGGCTTCATTAATATAGGTCAACTCTCGGGCATTACTATTGGCACTGAATAAACAGGCAAGAGTACACAGTTGGATGAATAGGGTTTGGACTTTCATAAGGTGCCTGATACATTCTTACTTTTAGATGTGGCATTGACTAGTTGCAATGCACCTGGACCTAATATTCGTGAAATCGCATGGCGATGCTTAGCAAAAAATTGATAACCTAGGCGCAAGGGAGGTTGTACGATCTTTCTGGAAAACAACCAGGCCAGAAAAGGAAGATTAGCTCTGCGATATGCCTCTGGAAAAACAACCGCGCCACTAATTAATGAGCCGTCAGCATATTGACCATACATAGCAGCTAGTGCTTGTTCACATGACACGCCGAGGGCTGATGGGTCATAGCGATCTGAATTGATGTCGACAAAGCCAAGTAAACCAGCTTGGTTACGCCCATTAAGAAACAATATCTCCGCCTGACACAAAGGGCACGCGCCATCATAAAACAGAGTGAGTTTTTGTAAATCATGAGCCATGAAGCAAGTGTAAGACTTATTGACTAAACTAGCTTACAGCACAGTCGTCATTAAAACCCCTTTGAAAATACTCCCTAATCCCTTTCGCGCTCTGGTCATTGGCTCATCTGGCACGATTGGGTCAGCTTTTGTAGAGCTCTTCAAAAATAACCCCTCATGCTCAGGGGTTGTGGGTATTCACCGTCATTCAGAGCATCCGCTTGATTATCAAAATCCGGTATCTATCGAAGCTTCAGCTAATGCGCTAGCAGCAGCAGGACCCTTTCAACTGATCATCAATACCATTGGTGTATTGCACAGCAAAGACTGGATGCCGGAGAAAAAAATAGATGACCTCAATGCCGAACAATTCATTGAGCTCTTCAAAATCAATACAATTGGTCCCGCCTTAAGCATTCGATATTTCTCCAAACTATTGGATCCAAAAAATTCTATTCTGGTTACCTTATCTGCCAAGGTTGGTAGCATTGAAGATAATCGTCTCGGTGGCTGGTATAGCTATCGAGCCTCTAAAGCAGCCTTGAATATGCTGATTAAAACGGCGTCCATTGAGCTTGCTCGCACCAAGCCCAATGCTGCACTCATTGCTATGCATCCAGGTACTGTCAATTCCAGCCTTTCAAAGCCTTTTCGGGGTGAGCAAATTGGGAGGCCCGCAGAAGATGCGGTGTCCGATATGTTTCGAGTGATGCAAAATCTTGAGAAAGAGGATTCTGGCAGTTTTATTTCTTACTCAGGTGAAAAGCTACCTTGGTAAAAGTCAAAGGTGATCAGGCTCGACTACATCTGACTAATACGCTTGACTACTACACCTGACTTTTAGTTCCCTTTTTTCTACAGGCATCAGAGCAGTATTTCACTGACTCCCAATTTTTTGCCCATGACTTTCTCCAGGTCATTTCCTTTTTGCAAACAACACAGATCTTGCTCGGCAAATAGCTCTTATTTCCTTTAAAGGAAGTGCTCATATCAAACCCTAGAGATCATTCAAGTGATTTAACAACTGCTTTGCATGCTTTGTAATCGAGCTCTGATCTTCATCGCTGATTCTTTTCAGATTCGCTGTCATCAAACGCGTTCGTGGGCTTGCCTCAAACTGAGCGCGATGCTTGATTAAGAAATTCCAGTACAGTGTCGTGACTGGGCAAGCATTGTCTCCAAAGCGAACATCTGGCTTGTATTGACAGGAGCCACAGTAATTACTCATACGCTTGATGTAGGCTCCACTAGCAATATAAGGCTTACTCGTAAAGCGTCCACCGTTAGCAAACAAGGCCATACCAGCAGTGTTCGGTAACTCTACCCATTCTATAGCATCAACATAAATTGCCAAATACCAGTCACAGACTTCTGAGGGCAGGATCTCAGCCAACAGAGCAAAGTTGCCGGTCACCATCAGGCGCTGAATATGATGAGCATATCCATACCTCAAGGTCTGACCAATGGCATCTTTCATACAAGCCATATTGGTTTGGCCAGACCAATACCACTCAGGCAAAGACCTCTGATGCTGGTAATAATTATCCTGAGCCATCTTTGGCATATCTAAGTAATACATCCCTCGAACAAATTCTCGCCACCCCAAAATTTGGCGAATAAAGCCCTCGACCGTAGATAAATCTAGGGAGTACTTTTTCCAAGCATTAATAACAGCTGAAATGACCTCACGGGGATTAAGGAGCTTGAGATTCAGGGAGCTTGAGAGCATAGAATGCCAACCATATGGCGTATCAGTCCACATAGCATCCTGGAAGACACCAAAGTTTCGCAAACGGTAATCTACAAAATAATTCAGCGCTTCTAAAGCTTGCTCTCGAGTTACCGGCCAACGAAATGCCTCCAGTAAGCCAGGATGCTTCGGATAGGTTTTCTTGACGAATGCAATCACCTCTTGAGTGATGGTGTCTGGCTCAAACAGAATGGGTTCCTCAATGATGCCGGGCCCTTTTTTGGGATAGGGCTTACGATTGTCTTGATCAAAGTTCCATTGACCGCCTTCTGGATTACCATCAGCATCCACCAGAATTTGATGGGTCTTCCGCATCAAGCGATAAAAGTACTCGAGCCTCAATTCTTTTTTACCAGCCACCCAATCATTAAACTCTTGATGGGAGCAGAAGAAATGCTCATCCTCACGCATCTCTAATTGCAATCCAAGTTCATTGGCTAATGCTTCAATCTCCTGCTTTAAGCGCCATTCGCCTGGCTCGACGCAAATGAGATGGGTAATTTTCTCTTGCTGTATTTTCTCTTTTAAGGCGTCAACAATAGATAAAGGAGTGCTTTTGATGTAGCTGATTGGGTAATGCAAGCTTTTCAAAGTCTGGGCAAAGTGCCGCATAGCCGATAGAAATAAAGCAATTTTGGCCTGATGCGACCAAACATATTGAGCCTCATGCATAGACTCCACCATGAATACCTCATCGGTTTCATGATGAAAGTTGTGAAGTGCTGCACTCTTTAAATCCAGCTGATCCCCCAGAATCAAGACCAGCCTTTTAGGGGATGTCATTTATTTTTATATTGGGTTGGGCAATAAGCACGGTCCACTAGCTTGCTTCGCAGAGCGACATGTTTTGTAGATCGACCTGTCACGCGCTTACGCCATAGCTCAAATGAAGCTCTCTTGAGTTCGTGTCGCATTAATTGAATTACTTGAGATTCAGAGAGGCCAAATGACTGCTCAATCGCATCAAACGGAGTACGGTCCTCCCAAGCCATCTCAATGAGACGAGATATATCAGGAGCAGAGAGTGTTTTTGGAGAGGATCTTGCCACCGTGCAAGTTTAAGACTTATTTAATAAACTGGCATGACCTCACTAAACCCGAATACTCATGCTTGGAAAAATTCGTCAGAAACTCATTTCTTTAGAGCCCAAGACACTCCCAAAGGTACTGGAAATTATCTGCCCTATTTGTGATCGCCCTATCCCAGAATCACAAAAAGATGCTCATCATCTAGTACCCAAATCGAAGGGCGGTAAGACTACGGAATATCTGCATCGCATTTGTCATCGGCAGATTCATGCTTTATTTACTGAAACTGAGCTAGCCATACAATTCAATACTGCTAGTAATCTACAAGAGCATCCTGAAATGCAGCGATTTATTCGTTGGGTCAAATCCAAGCCCAACCACTTTTATGAGAAAACCCGCAAAAGTACGCGTATTAAAACCTCATAAGAAAAGCTTCAACTAAATTAGCTTTCTTTCATCACCATAGATGATTGAATAGCGGCAATATTAGCGGCACCCATCTGCTGCATGGTTGATTTAAATTCAGTTTGCAAAATTTCCATGACGCGCTCTACGCCGGGTTGTCCAAAAGCACCCAAACCCCAGAGATAAGGACGACCCACACAAACTGCATTCGCTCCTAATGCCATTGCTTTAAATACATCGCTACCTCGACGTACACCACTATCAAATAGAATGGGTACCTTACCTTTTGCCACTCTGACAACTTCAGGCAAACACTCAATCGAACCGCGCCCACCATCTTCACTTCTGCCGCCATGGTTTGATACATGAATTCCATCAACGCCATATTTGAGGCAAAGTTGCGCATCCTCTTCAGTCAAAATTCCCTTGATGATGATTTTCATTTTGGTGGTATCGCGCACCTGCTTAATAAAGTCCCAAGTCATATTAGAAGAGGTCATCCTGACGCCAGTCATATCAATACCATCATAGTTTGGTCTTTCTTGCGCACTGCCAAAGCCATGCACATGGCAGCCTGCACAATTTCGCGGATCCAATTTCTTAAGACGGGCAAAAGTTTCTTGATTTCTTCCGCCATTACGATCAACAGTAATTTCTAAAACAGGTGCTCCAGCTTTTTCAACCCGTCGAATAACTTGCTTAGCGACTGCAGGGCTAGAAGTTGCATATAACTGAAACCAAACCTCACCTTGACGAGCAGCAATGACATCTTCAATTGTGGAGGCTCCAGCATTTGACAGGATATTTAAGAAACCACCCGCTCTCGCTGCTCTCGCAACGGCTACCTCTCCCTCTGGGTTATATGCCTTATTGCCACCAGTTGGGGCAATAATGATGGGAGAGTTCCACTTAGTTCCAAAAAGCGTAATAGAGGTGTCAATTTGACTCACATCGCGTAAACGACGAGGACGTAATTGGTACTTTAGAAATGAAGTGCGATTTGCTCTTAATGTCACCTCATCATCAATGCCTGATGCCATATAAGCAAAGTGTGCTGGAGGCACTTTCGTAAATGCTACTGGTTCAAAATCAAAAACATTGATTGCTTCCTTTGGATTGGATATCAGATCCAAAGGAGTATTTGGCGCCCAAATCATGGGGTCTGGTCGCTTCGTGAAATTTCTGATTAACTCTCTAGGATCTTTTGCTTCTTGAGCAAACAAATCTTGATTAGCGCTAAGGGCAAACAAGGGGCTGGCTGCAAGCCATGTTAAGAGCTGTCTACGTTGTTCATTTCGGTCCTTGCGATTGCTCATGTCTCCTCCATCTTATTTTTTGAGCTACAGGTATTTCAACCACTGTATTACATTACCTCAAAGCCTCTAATACTGCTTTTGCCATAGATGCAGTATTTCCTTTGCCATTGATATCCCCGGTTCTAGCATTTGGATTAGCAAGCGCTACTGTAGTTGCCTCTGACATTGATCTTGCCATCGCTACAGCCTCTGGGATATTCCGGCTATAGCCAAGCCAATCAAACATCATGCGAGTTGATTCAATCATGGAGTATGGATTGGCAATGCCTTTGCCTGCGATATCCGGAGCTGATCCATGAGTGGCCTGTGCCATCACCACATCACCATCACCGATACATAAACCTGGCGCCATTCCCAAACCGCCAACCAGACCTGCAGCTTCGTCTGACAAAATATCGCCAAACATATTCGTAGTCACAATCACATCAAAGTTTTGGGGGTCACGCACTAAGCGCATTGCCATAGTGTCAACGATCACATCATCAACGAGGACATCTGGATATTCTGGTGCTAGTTTTTTACACTCCTCAACAAACATACCGCAACCTAGTTTAAAGACTGTATCTTTATGGACGTAGGTCAAATGCTTCTTGCGTTGACGCGCTAATTCATAAGCTGCTTGGGCAACGCGACGGCTACCAGTTCTGGTAATCACGCGCATAGACAGAGTCATTTCATCGCTTGGACGAAACTCTGCATTGCCTACCAACATATTCCGATCTGGCTGAAAGCCCTCGTTGTTTTCACGAACAATAATTAAATCAATATCATCACGAAGACACCCAATATCTGGGTAAGAACGTGTTGGTCTCACGTTTGCAAACAAATTAAATTGCTTACGCAAAATTGGGTGGGGATTGATGGCGTTAGCCTGCTTTGGATAAGCACGATGACCAATCGGACCCAAGATCCATCCATCCAGAGTATGGAGAGTTTCTAAAGTTTCAGGTGGCAGAGTATGGCCATGAGTATCGAGCGCGCGACGCCCAATGGGTAAAGGTACCCACTCGATATTCACTTGATGCAGTTTTGCAGCTGCTTTGGCAACCTCTACTGCAATCGGCACAATCTCATGACCAATGTCATCGCCTTCTAAAATTCCAACTCTTAATTTCTTCGACATGACCTACTCTTCCAATTGAATATTGCGAGCTTTTGCCAAGGCAGTCCATCGCTTAGTTTCATTTTTAATAAATTGACCGAATTGTTCAGGAGACATCGGCATAGGCTCAACTGCTTCAATTAATAACTTCTCCCGCATCTCCGGTAACTTCAGTGTAGCAATTTGCGTTTCATTTAAACGCTTCACAATATCCGATGGAATTCCAGCAGGGCCTACCGTGCCATACCATTGCATTGCGTCAAAACCCTTAAAACCGAGCTCTTCCATAGTTGGGACGTCTTGTAAGACTGAGCTGCGTTTTGATCCCGTAACCGCTAATGCACGGACTCTGCCTGTTTGTATATATTGCAAAGCCGCAGCTAGGCCTGGGAACATAGTCTGCGTTTGACCGCCTAATAGATCGTTAATCGCTGGGGCAATGCCACGATATGGGATATGCAGAATGTAAAGACCAGTTTCCTGCTTAAATAATTCCATGGTCATATGTGTCAAAGATCCCTGACCAGCAGTACCGTAACTTAACTTCCCTGGGTTCTTGCGCGCATAGTCGATAAATTCTTTCATGTTCTTGACTGGAACCTGACTATTCACAATCAAGACGTTTGGGGTCGCACCAATCATCCCAATCGGCGTGAAATCCTTAATAGGGTCATAAGGAACTTTTCTTGTCGCAGGATTTGTACCATGAGTGGCCACATAACCCTGCATCAAGGTATATCCATCAGGCGGCGCTCTCATGGTGGCCTGAGAGGCAATGACTCCGCCCCCACCACTTTGATTCTCCACTACAAAAGTTTGGCCCAAAACTCGCCCCCAGCGCTCAGTAACGACCCGTGCAATCATATCGTTACCACCACCTGCCGCAACAGGAACGATATAACGAATGGGTTTTGAGGGGTATGCCTGTGCCCTCACAGAAAATGGCAGAGACAGAGCTAGCGATAAACCTAAAAAATTGCGGCGCTTCATATGTGCACTCGTATCTTGATAGAAAATTAGGATAACTGAATTTAGGGCTTGCTGTATATTTAAGTCATCCATTAAGTAAAAAAATATGAGCAAAAATATTCTGGTTGTTGGAGAGTACGGCAAGATCTTCCTTGATCCACTCAGCGCAGTACTTGGAGATCAGTGGGCAATACAACATTGGACTATTGAACAGCCCAAAGCAGAGCTATTTGACTTAGCATCTAAAGCCAGCATTCTGGTAGTAACAGCAGAGCTGACCTATTCAAAAGATAAGCAACTGATTGAAGATCTCATTAGGGCCGGCAAGCAATTACAGTTGATTCAGGTGCCATTTTCTGGAATGGAATGGCTACATCCAGATTGGCTACCAGCGGGCTGCAAGGTCTGCAACACCAACCAACACTCTGAGCCAATCGCTGAATATGTCATGCTCGGCATCTTAGAGTTTGCTGTCAATATGCGCTTAATGGATCGCGAGCTACGTCAAGGTCGCTGGACTTATGGCGGATCGATTGTGCGAGGTAAGAAGCATAGTGAAATTCAGAATAAAACCATTGGTTTTATAGGCTACGGCCACATCGCAAAGCGTGTTACTGAATTAGCCACTCCTTTTGGCATGAAGTTTCTGGCCATTAGTCGTAACCCTAAGCAAGACTCAAGACTGGCATGGTGGAAAGACAGCTCGCATCTTGATGAATTACTTTCTGAGAGCGACTATATCCTCATCACCTCTCCTCTTAGTGACAGTACGAGAGACCTGATTAATGAACGTACGCTAAAAAAGATGAAGCCAACAGGTGTCATCATTAATGTGGCTAGAGGTCCTATTATTAATGAAGAGGCTATTTATCAAGCCCTGAAGCATCGTCAGATTGGTGGTGCTCTTCTTGATGTTTGGTATCAATATGCCAGCACTGAAAACTTAGAGATGCAGCCATCGGCCTTTCCGTTTCATGAACTCGACAATGTCATCATGACGCCACACACTGCCAGCTGGACGGATGATCTCGATGCGAGACGTATCGAATCGGTCACGCAGAATATTCAAAACTTCATCAATCAAAAACCACTAGTAGAGGTTGTGTTCTAGCGGTTTTGAGCTTACTGAGGTACTGGATTAATTTTTGTAGCCAGGATCTAGTTTTTCAACAATACGTAACATGGCAGGCCATTCCATTTCACCAAAAGGCCTTCTGACGTTTGGCTGATAGAGATGATGCGTCTTCTCTATCACCTCTTTTGAGGGCATGGTGAGCTTCACTCCTGAAGAGAGTGCATCCACCTGAGCTTTGCAGGCCATCTCCAACCAATATAAGGTATTAAATGCTTGCGCTACGCTAGGCCCTACTGCTAGCAAACCATGATTCCGCAAGATCATGGCGGTTTGATCGCCCAAGTCCGCCACCAAACGGGTTTGCTCATCAAGATCTATCGCAACACTTTCGTAGTCGTGATAACTAATGCCATGAAAGCGCATGGATGTTTGCGTAATTGGTAAAAGGCCACACTCCATAGCAGAGACTGCCATACCAGCACGTGTATGCGTGTGAATAACGCAGCTGACATTTTCTCTTGCACGGTGCACCGCACTATGAATCACATATCCTGCTTGATTAATACCAAAATCAGGATTGGGGTTATAAATTACTTCGCCATCTAAATTAATCGTGACTAAATTAGAGGCGGTGACTTCGTTGTACATCAATCCATAAGGATTAATCAAAATATGATCGTCTTTACTATCTGGAATTCTGGCAGTGATGTGGTTATAAATCAGATCACTCATTCCAAAATGGGCAACCAGTCTGTAACAAGCGGCTAAATCAACGCGTGCCTGGCGTTCTGCAGCTGAGACAACATAATTACTCTTAGTCATTACTTCATTGCTCCATTGGTTTGATATTGAAATCACGGATCAGCTTACCGGTATTTTCATTATCATTTTTTATGAATAGAGCAAACTCACCCGAGTTAGTTGACATCCGCACCTCAGCGCCACTCTTAGCTAACTTGGCACGAGTTTCAGGCTCTTGTAAGATTGCGTTGATTTCATTGAGTAAGGTTTTTTGAATCGCAGGCGGCAAGCCTAGCGGACCAAAGAGGCCGAGCCAAGCACCAATTTCAAAGCCCGGAAAGCCCTGCTCTACTACTGTCGGTATTTCCGGAGCAAGTTCTGTCCTCTTCAGAGTCGCTACAGCAAGAGGCTTTAACTTACCAGCCCTCACCATTGCAATGCTAGAAGAAAGCGTATCAAAGGTCACAGGTAATTGGCCACCAATCACATCTGCTTGCGCTTGGCTACTTCCTTTATAAGGAATCTGAGTCATTTCAACGCCAGCTCGTTTAGCTAAAACTGACATCACTAAATTACTAGTTGCGCCATTACCAGTTGAGCCATAACTCACTGGAGTTGAACTCTTTTGCGCATTTGCCAAAAATTGCTGCAAGGTATTGGCAGGATCATTGGGGTTGACCACCATCAGATACGGCAACCATACCAACATGCCAATCGGCGTGAAATCAGTCAGCGGGTTATAAGTCAGATTCTTATAGATATGTGGATTAATTGACATGGGTGCAGATGCACTCACCAATAGGGTGTAGCCGTCTGGTTTCGCTTTCGCTGCAATGCCCGCACCAATACTGCCAGCAACACCTACTTTGTTATCCACCAAAAACTGTTGACCCATACGCTGAGAGAGTCGATCAGCCATGATGCGAGTCACAGTGTCTGTCCCTGTGCCCGGCGGAAAGCCAATGATGATCGTTACGGGTCTATCAGGATAGGCGGCAAATATTGATACAGAACTGCTTAATAGGAAAGCTATCCCAAAAAACTTCATAAAGAGTTTCAGTTTCACAAGATCTCCAGATATTTTTATAAACAACAATGAACCAAATATTAGTTCAATAAGGCATCAGTAGCCAAATGGGGCAACAAAAGGCCTGCCAAAAGGCCTTCCCGCCCGAATAGTTTGCACCGGCACCAAGCTATACATTCCTGGCCGTTTATTACCCCGTGTATCCAACCATTCCACTGGCTTTTCGACTAGATCTAATATAGAAATATCTGCTGAGGCATTTTTCTTAAGCGTACCTAATAATGGATCCCGATTGATGATCGCTGCAGGCCTATTAGTGGACATAGCGATTACCTGATTTAAGCTAAAGCCTAAAGTTAAAAATTTACTCATGACGTTTGGTAAATAGGGAATACTAGGAGAGTTTCCGCTAAAGGCATGCAAATCACTGGAAATCGTATCTGGCACTAAACCCTGTTGAATTGCGGGCTCAGCAACTGTGAAATCAAAGCTTCCACCGCCATGACCAACGTCAATAATGACGCCACGTTTTTTAGCCTCTAAGGCTGCAGCAATCAGTTTACCGTTTTGCACCGTATTGTTGCCAGCGCCGCTATAAGCATGGGTCAGGATATCGCCAGGACGAAGAAGATCTAGCAACTTACTAAGATCGCCAGGTGCGTTACCAATATGACACATCACTCGCGCACCTTTCAACCCAGAGCGCTCAGCAGCCTCTCTTGCTCTACGCAGAGGCTCGATACCATTCTCTCCGACTACATCTAATGTTTCTCTAACTTTAATTCCAAGAACGAGATCAGGGTTCTCATTGACTACTCTTGCAGCTAAATCAATATTAGCGTAATCAATATTTCTCATCTCACCAACTGGATAACCAGCCAAACCAATTGAAGAAATATGCACAAAGGCAAACATACGGCTACGTGCTTGAGCCTGAATGTAATGCTTAAAGGCTGAGAAATTATTTCCTCCAGCATCGCCAGCACTGACATAGGTGGTTGTCGCGGTAAAGGGAACTAGCTCATCAGCGGGCAAACCAATTGCTGAGGCCTGAGGATAGGTATGGGCATGTAGATCGACTAGTCCAGGAGTAATAATTTTTCCAGAAGCATTTATTTGCTGTGCAGCTTTATCTCTTAGTAACTCTTTTTGAATATCTACAATACGACCATTTCGAATGCCAATGTCCATAACAGCATCGAGATTTTGCGATGGATCAATCACTCTCGCACCAGTTACCAATAAGTCATATCCCCCTGGGGCAGATAAGCCCTGCTGAGCGAGACTTGATCCAACGCCCCCAATAACTGGAAGGGCTGCAGCCCCAAGGGTGTATTGCAATAACTTGCGTCTTTGGTGATCCATGTTTATCTCCTAAAGTCTTTTTTATAGTGCCGCTTAGATGATTCTTTATTGCTATCGCTTATATCCAGCCTTTGATCCAAAGATCTTTTCTCGTTGAGACCAATCATGAGTCTCATTCCACAATGCCAACACTTTAGGTGCCTCGATCTCAAATAATGGATACATAGATGTATCGCAAGTATCTGCCGTTAACTCTAAACGATGCCCAGATGGGTCAAAGAAATAAATAGAGCTAATGAAATCATCATGATTGGTGGGTCCTAAAACTTCAACACCTTTTTTTTCTAAATCTTTTTTAGCTTGCAGCAATACCTCTAGACTTTCAACCTTAAATGCAAAATGTTGTATCCAGTCAGGCGATTCTTTATCTTTGATACTTCCAGGATCTTTTGGACACTCAAAAAAAGCAATGCAACTACCATCTTCCATCTGAAAGAAAATATGGATATGTGGGCTATACAAACCAGTAGAAGGAACATGATCTTCTCCCATCGCATGAGAGAACTTTAAGCCTAATATCTCGGTATAAAACTGAACCGTCTCTTTAGCATCAAGACAGCGATAAGCAGCGTGATGAAGTCTTTTACAAAGCATTTGAGCCCCTCTATATATCTACTGTTTAGGAATGTTAGCCATAGCTAATACCTTTTTCCATTTTGCAATCTGAGTGGCTACATATTGCTTCATTTGTGCCCCCGAAGATGAAGGGGTCACTAGACCACCCGTATTCTCAAGCTTTGTAATGACCTCGGGGTCTGATAGGACCTTGAGAAGGGCTGCATGTATTCGCTTAAGTACTTCTGGATTCGTTCCTTTCGGGGCAGCAACTCCAGTCCAAGAAGTTACTTCATAGCCAGGTATAGCATCAGCAACCGGAGCAACACCAGACAATAACTTATAAGGTTTCAATGAAGTAACCCCAAGAGCTCTCAACTTTCCTGACTCCATTTGAGCTTTTGTAACAGTGATCGAATCAAACATGACATCCACCCTACCACCCAGAACATCCTGCAATGGACCTGCGCCACCTTTATAGGGAACATGCATCATCTTGATGCCAGCCATAGAGGCAAACAACTCGCCAGACAAGTGTTGAGTAGATCCGATGCCAACGGAGGTATAAGAAATGGAATCAGGCATTGCTTTGGCTGCCTTTATAACGTCTACAAGAGACTTGAATTTACTTTCTTCACTCACAGAAACCGCAAATGGAAACTGAGTTACCAAAGAAATCCAGTCAAAATCCTCAATGGGATTAAAGCTCAGCTGGTTATATAAAGCAGCAGATACCGCATGACCACCCGTCAACAAAATCAAAGTATTGCCATCTGGCGGCGCCTTTGCAACTGCTGCACTAGCAATATTTCCGCCCGCCCCAGTCTTTGCTTCGACAATCACTTGCTGACCTAGCTCCTTGGATAAACCAGGAGCAATAATGCGAGCTATTGTGTCAGAGTTACCGCCAGTGCCAAAACCTTGTACCAAAGTAATTGGCTTATCAGGCGATCCAGTTTGCGCACATACCGATCCCACCATCAATACTGATATCAAAAGAGTTTTAATTAGCATAGGAATTTATAGAGTTTTAATTTTTTGACGAATTGCACCAAAGATCGATTGACCATGATCATCAAACATGTCTATATACACTTCATCTCCATTCTTTAAAAAAGGAGTGCTGGCTTTCCCATGAACCATTTGCTCATGAATACGGGCTTCGGCTACACAACCAAATCCACTGGCCTCATCCTGATTCGTTACTGATCCAGCCCCAATAATAGTACCGGCACTTAAAGATCTAGTACGACATGCATGCTCAATCAAATCAAGATAAGTAAAGAACATATCCTTACCAGTATTTGGTTGACCCATGCGTTTGCCATTGATGCCAGAAATTAAAGGGAGATGTAATTTTTCACCATCCCACTTATCTCCTAGCTCATCCAAAGTAACTGCTACCGGTGAAAATGCACTCGTAGGTTTAGCTTGCATAAACCCAAACCCTTTTGGGAGCTCTGTTTTAGTTAGAGATCGCAAAGTGTAGTCATTTAATAGCATCACCAATTTGATATGTTTACCAGCATCAGCCTTGGATGTACCCATGGGCACATCGCCAACAACAATAGCCACTTCAGCCTCATAGTCTGGCTCCAAAGTAGCATCTGGAAACACCATAGTTTCTGTTGGGCCACAGAAGCGATCTGATAAGCCCTGATACATTAAAGG
Organism: Polynucleobacter sp. JS-JIR-5-A7; assembly: GCF_018687935.1. Lineage (NCBI taxonomy): Bacteria > Pseudomonadati > Pseudomonadota > Betaproteobacteria > Burkholderiales > Burkholderiaceae > Polynucleobacter > Polynucleobacter sp. JS-JIR-5-A7. The sequence continues at coordinate 1,660,286 of NZ_CP061308.1, forward strand.
CTCAGTTTTGTAATTAGGGGGCATTTCAGCTCCCCTTGCCTTACGGGCTTTTTCCATATGATGGAGATATACAGAGCCATCTAAAAACTGATAGCTTCTGGGGAATGGGCTCTCCAACCTCGCAACATCAAACTCAAAAGCATCATTCAATGTATTAGCATTCAACTGCTCATAGACCACCTCAAGGTTTGGTTTAATAGAAGCCCAATTTTCAATTGCTTCTTGCATAGTTTTTGCAATCTTCGTGACTAGGACTGCGCGGGTCAAATCCTTGGACACCATCAGCAAAGCTCCATCACGGCCGCCGGTCTTCAGGCTAGCTAATTTCATTCCATCCCCCAAACTCTTTTAATGTGTAGTCTTATTTTTCTGGCTTAAATGTACTATCCAAAAACTCCTGGACACCAGTAAACATCAACATGCGATTCTTTTCCATAATGATGGTGTGAGTACCTTCGCTGATTTGCAACATGATTTTATATGGTGCATTTTCTAGCTTAGTAAAGTACTCATACATCATGTAGCTTGGCAAGTCCGCATCCCACTCTGCGTGAACCAGCATGACTGGCACACGAATATCTTTAGGCTCATAAACCGGTATGCCTGCTGTCCAGAACTCACGTGCATCCTGAATGGTTCCATTAGGTGCACGCAGTTTTTTAGGGCTCTGTGTTTTTCCCCAAGGATCGGTTTCAAAGGTGGCTACAGCCCACTTCTCAAACCAGCCATCGGGAATCAATGTGGCTTTGGCACTCTCTGGCACACCAGTCAACCAACGATTCTTGGCATCGGCAACCGAAGCGACACGATATGCGCCTAAAGGACCGCCTTTGTCTGTTAATGGCGCACCGCCTTGACGTAACCATTGCGGTGCATACAGCACTAACTTGTTAACCTTTTGATTATTTTCAGCTGTGTACTTACCCATGATGGTGGTACCCCATGACCATCCAAGTAAATTCAACTTATTAATGTTGCGCTTCTTCAAGATGTAATCTACGGCACTGGATACATCACTTACGGCAACATTGGTACGGACTATCGGTGGATTTTGCTCAGCAGGTTGATCCATCTCTGGTGGACGGGTCGATTTGCCATAGCCACGCAAATCAACTAGCCAAACGTCATACCCCCTAGCAGCGATGTATTCCATCCATGATGTGCCACCTAAAGATAAGTCAAACGCTGTCTCTGCGGGATAAGTTGAGCCATGTACATAAAGCAATGTTTTTTCAGGGGAAAACTTTTTCATTCCCGCTAAATGCTTATTGCGGACATACAGAGAAATACCAGGGGTATCACTCTGAATCATGTATTCATTCATCTCGATTTTGCCAGCAGCAAAAGCCTGAGAAAAACCCAAAAAAGCGAGTAGACCAAGGAATAACTGTTTACTTGATTTCATTACGTCTCCTGATACTTTTTATTGATATGTTTTATACGATGCCATGACCCTCGGCTTCTGACAAGCAGGGCTTTCACCATATTTTGACTATACCTTAGCTCAGGATAGTGGACTCAGAGTCCATGAGCACCACCTATACCGACAAGTGAGTGCAACGTAGTAGATATTTGGTGGAGTAGATTGGCAATAAAAAACCCGCCGAAGCGAGTTTTTCATCAAAGCAAATGTGACTAATTAACTCACTTACTCACAATCAATCTTCGCATCTTTAGCCTGAAGACTATTTAACAACAGCAGATGAAACAAGCTGCTTGATCATGCGGCGATAGTACGGACGAATTGGGCCTGGAACCTGACTCATGACAACTACTGCCATTTGTTCTTTGGGATCAATCCAAAAGAAGGTGCCCGCTGCTCCAGCCCACATATATTCACCTGCAGAACCATCAACCGATGCTAAACCTTGTCCCTGGCGAACCATAAACCCCAAACCGAATGTGTAACCATCCACACCCATCAGTAATTGGCCAGGAGCTAGTGGAACAGTTGATCTGTTACCCAACATATCTGATGCCATCAAATTAACAGTCATGGGTGACAAAATTCTTTGGCCATTTAACTCGCCACCATTGAGCATCATGCTAGCAAAGTTTAAATAGTCGCCAGCCGTACCTGCAGCGCCGGCCCCACCTGAGTCATTATTAGGCTTGATGGTGACATCCAATAATTTATTTGGCGCCTTAGTAAATGGGTCTATTGGAAATGGTTCAGCAATTCTTGATTTTTTATCCGCAGATACAGAAAAGGTGGTGTCCTTCATTTGCAAAGGTGTAAATAAACGCTCTTGTAAAAAATCCCCTAAACGCTTGCCTGAAACAACTTCAACCACGCGACCAAGTAAATCTACTGACATACCGTATTCCCAGTTTGTTCCTGGCTGGGTATTTAGGGGGGACTTTGCTATTCCAGAAATCATTTCCTGTGGAGTAACACGACGCTGATCATAGTCAGTACCACCGGCTACATAAAGACCTGCATCGGTATAAGCTTTTTTGATATTTGGATTAGCAGTAATTTCTGGATAGCCAATGCCAGAAGTATGACGCAACAAATCTTGCACAGTAATTGGCTTACTTGCAGGCACTAAGGTGTATTCAACATTACCACTGCTGTCTTTGGTTGCCACGCTCACTTGCATATTGGCAAACTCAGGCATGAATTTGGAAATGGGGTCGGCTAATTGCATCTTTCCATCTTCCACCAAAATCATAGCTGCAACAGAAGCAAGTGGCTTAGTCATCGAGTAGATTCTAAAAATAGAATCTTTGCTCATAGGCTTATTAATACCTTTATCTTGATAACCTACTACCTCTGAATACACTAATTTACCTTTACGGTTAATCATGACTACCGCACCAGGGATATTGCCTTTATCTACCTCTGCCTGTAGCGATGCCTTAATATTTTTCAATCTTGCAGATGACATACCAACATCCTCAGGTTTTGCCGTTGGAATATTTTGGGCAATAGCTAGACTACTAATAAAAAAGCTTGCTACTAATAGCGTATTCATAAGATTTTTTTGGTATTTCATTTCAACCCCTTCGTAATATTTATTTTGATAAAAATCATACTTAGCTTATGAGTCTTTATACGGCAATTTGATGCACTATATGAAAATATTCAGCTTGATTTGATTATTCAGCGCTTATTTTCGCCGAACGTACAACTACACCCCATTTTTTAATTTCTGATTTTAGAAACCGGTCGGCATCGTCTGGTGAATTGCCAATCACCTCCGATCCGCCATCGATCAAGCGCTGACGAACCTCCGGCGTATTTAAGATTTTTACAATCTCGATATTTAATTTATTAACAATATCTTTGGGCGTCCCTGGCGGGGCAACAATCCCAAACCACGCAACAGCCTCAAACCCTTTTACCCCAGCCTCAGACAGGGTTGGAACATCTGGTAACTGTGGGTGGCGCTTGGATGTAGTAACAGCAATAGGAATCAATTTTCCACTTTTAAAATGCGGCATCAGTGCGACTAAATTATCAAACATAGCCTGAATTTGTCCACCCATAAGATCTAGATGCGCTGGTCCAGAGCCCTTGTAGGGCACGTGAACCATATTAATGCCGGCATCTAACTTCAACTTCTCAGCAGTGACGTGATGAGAGGTGCCCATACCTAGTGACCCAAAGTTTATTTTTCCTGGATTAGCTTTTGCATACTCAATAAACTCTCGGGCATTTTTTGCAGGAAAGTCTGGGTTTACTGCCAGGGCTAGAGCGGAGTTTGTAAAAACGGTAATTGAAGTAAAGGCTGCCGTGTCATACTTCAAATTTGGATATGCACTAGCGCCAATTGGTAATGCTGCTGTAGAGATCAGGAGGGTATAACCATCGGGAGCGGCCTTAGCTACATAATCATTAGCGATAGTACTTCCAGCCCCAGCACGATTTTCAACTAGGAATGGCTGCCCCATAGCAAGCGTTAATTTATCAGCAACACTTCGAGCTACCGTATCCGAAGCGGATCCAGGAGCAAATGGAACAATCATCTTTACGGGTCTGGATGGATATACATCCGCAAAAGATGAATGTGAATAAATGAAAGTAATTACAAGAAGTGTCTTCAATATAGTTGACATAGAGATTACACTTTTCATGATTCAGCAGTCGCAGTCATTAATTCTCGCTCCAGAGTTGTCGTTCTTCTTAAATCTCTTCGAATGGATAAATCATAGCGAGTACCGCGGTGAAGAGTAGCCCTGTTATCCCAAATTACATAATCTCCAGGACGCCAGTCATGCGCATAGACATACTTCGCTTGAGTTGCATGCTCAATCAATTCCGCTACCAATAATCTACCTTCAGGAACAGACATACCACTCACCTCGGATATATGAACACTAGGAAAGAGAACTTTTCTACCAGAACCAGGATGAGTACAAACCAAGGGGCGCTCAACTGGTGGAAATTTAGAAAGTTGCTCTGGTGTGTAATCCTTATCACCCAAGAGAATTCGTGAATGAAAAGCAGAATGCCATCCCGTTCTTTTTTCTACATGTCGTTTGGTTGATTCGGGCAAATCATCCCAAGCAGCCCTGAGGTCTGCCCACTGCGTTTGCCCTCCCTCATCAGGAACGACTACGGCTGATAGCATTGAATATTTCACTGGCAGGTCTTGAAATGAACTATCGCTATGCCATAGCTGGTTTGCAAGAACGCCAATGAGTTTTTTATTATCTTTATCAGCAACAGAACCATCCATTGCAACATTGCCGATATCAATGAGCTGATCATACTTAAAGCGCGTTGGCGCTCCAGTAGCCTTGCGCAGTCCTGAGTCAAGAGGCCCAAACTGGATCGAGAAATCAATCTGCTCATCTTGTGTTAGCGGTTGATCTCTAAAAACCAATACTGCATATTGATTCATACCATCATCAATAGCTTTGATAGTTTGCTCATCCAAAGGGCGTCTCAAATCTATTCCACTGACCACACCAACAAAATTTGGATTTGTAGGATTTTGGGGATTTATCACCAGGCTCATTTTGTCTCCATTTTTACCGCTTCACGAGTAAAGAATAGTTAATTATTAACTTCTCAAGATCAAATGTAGCAAGGCCCATCAATTAATGGGTGATCTTTTACAAAATCTAGGTTTATCTTCATCCCGATTCCTATGCCCTCATATGGTTTCACATATCCCTCTGAATCAAGCTCATAGGCAGCTTTATCCATCATCTCATCTCTAAAGGGGTTTAGTGAAGTGACGTCTCCCTCAAAATATCCAGGATTATCAATAGCGGATAGAAAATGAATGGTCGTCCCCATATTGATTGCGGTAGCAGAAGTATGGGGATTAATGGTTAATTTGTTAGCACTCGCCATAGCGGCAATTCTCATGGACTCAGTCACACCGCCCGTTTTTGATAAATCCGGTTGAATAAACTGCACGTCGCCATCGTCCAATAGCGTTGAGAAATCGTAGCGGGTGTAGTGATTTTCTCCAGCCGCAAATGGGACTCGACCTAAACTACGCGCCATGCGATAGGCTTTTCTGTCCTGCGGCGGAAATGGTTCCTCCAACCAACTCACTCCAGCCTCATCAAATACAGGCATCACTCTGCGTACATCTGCCAATGTGTAATTAGTATTAGCATCAACCAGTAAATCAATATTACTGCCTACCGCTTTACGAACAGCCAGGACTCTTGCAATATCTTTCTCTGCGGTATCTCCCACTCGCAACTTCAATGCGCGGTATCCTGTCGCCACATGCTCTTGCGCCTCCTTAGCCAAGGATGCTGGCTCTTGCCAGCCCAATGCAATGCCACCTGCATAGACTTTAATCTTTTTAGAGGCGCCGCCTAACATCCGATACAAAGGTTGTTGCATGATTTGAGCGCGTATATCCCAGAGTGCAATATCAATACCACTCAAGGCCAATACCGCAGCTGCGCCCATCCCATGGCTAGAGATTTGCATTTTATAAACTCGGGCCCAGATGCCATTAATATCCATCGCATCACTATTGAGAACCAGCTCCCGCATCGTTGTATCAATCAGCTTAGCAATTGCGCCTGGAGCACGTCCATGATGCGCCTCACCCCAGCCAATATGGCCATCTTCAGTTTCGATGCGAACAAGTACTGAGTCACGTTTTACACATTTACCAATACCGAGTCGCACAGACTTATTTTCGGGGACAGGAAAAGAAATGGCTACAGCCTCTAACTTAACGATACGCATTGGATTACTTGTCATAATTTTCTCAATGAAGGAAATACTTCTGGGTTAACAACATTATCGGGACGATGTCCATTCAGAATAGCAAGAATTGTCTTAACAGAGCCCTCGCTCATGCCGCGCATGCTACTAGCAGTAATTGAAGCTATATGGGGAGTGAGCAATAAATTTGGACAATCAAAGACAGCCTCCTCTCCAGACAGGGGCTGCTGATCATGTACATCCATCGCCGCACCCGCAATTGCATTCGTTCTGAGTGCATTGATGATCGCCTGCGTATCCACCACTGGACCACGAGCAATGTTAATGAGAATAGCGTTAGACTTCATCATAGAAATTGAAATTTGATCCACCAGTCCACGCGTTTCTTCATTTAAGGGGCAGCAGACTACTATCACGTCCGATTGGGAAAATAGCTCCGCTTTTGTAGCTGAGCGAACTTCACTTGGTAGCGCCTCTGGTCGTCTAGTAAGTGCAATGGTTTTCATTTGTAAACTAGTTGCTGCATTTGCTAATTTGCTACCTATAGCCCCAAAGCCAATAATTCCTAAGGTTGTATTCGCTATCTCGGTTGAAGGATCTGCTAGCGGACGCGCTTTTGCCCATCCCTGACTACGTAACTGGGAATCAATGAAATCTAGGCGACGACGGAAATGAAAAATGACGGCCAGGCAATACTCAACAACCGCATTTGTATTGGAACCTGGCAAGTTGGCAACCAGTATCCCTTTCTTAGTGGCGGCATCAACTGGAATGAAATCTAATCCTACGCCATGGCGCACTACTACTTTTAGTTGCTGCGCATGATCAAAAATATCTTGAGGTAACTGACTACGAACAATTAAGCCATCACACTCCAATATCAGCCCTTTTAATGTCTCGGGCTTTGCGTCTGGAGCCACGACTACATCACATTCTTGGATGAGCGACTGATGGCACTCAGGATGTATTGGGTTGGTTAAAAGAACCTTAAATCTTTTACTCAAGAAATGGCACTCCCTTTTTAATTGGATTATTCAGTACTCCTAAGCCCTCAAGCTCTATATGGACAGTTTGCCCAGGTTCAAGCCATGCAGTTGGCTGATGCACCATCGCCAATCCTGCTGGAGTTCCTGTTGCGATGATATCCCCAGGCTCTAGTGGCATTTGCTTAGAAATATAAGAAATTAATTCTGCGATTTTGAAAAGCATCGTGCCGGTTGTTCCATTCTGTAACAACCTACCATCCACATCCAATTTAATTTGAATACCATAAGGATTTGTTACCTCATCAGCCGTAACTAGAAAGGGTCCAAAAGGAGCAGAAGCGGGCATATTCTTACCCCTAACAAAGTTACCGTTATCTTGCTTGATCATGCCACTACCGCTGATATCGTTATGTACTGTATAACCCACCACACAAGCCATCGCATCTTTTGGCTCTATGAACAAAGCCCGTTTACCAATAATGACGGCCAACTCCGCTTCGTAACCTACGTTACCAACATCCGGCGGAATCAAGATGGGATCATTGGGTCCTATAACGGTATTTCCAGAGCGAATGAAAATAACAGGCTCAGTTGGATAAGGCATTGAACGCTCATCTAATGCATCGGTAAAGTTATATGCGGCACCAACAATCTTTCCTGGGTTAGGAATTGGAGAGCATATCGAAATGGAATCCATATTCACCACGGCATCCTGGTCATACCGACCACTCTCAATTTTGTTGGTGATTTTCTTGGTGATCGATGGCAAGCCTGCCTTGACCATCTCGAGCAAACTAAGGCTGACTCCCCCCACAATGTCACTGCAACTTGCATGTGAAAGATCAAGAACACGCAAAGAGTCCTTCAGCAGAACACCTACTTTGGGTGCTTGACCATTTGCTATAAATGTTAAGTAACGCATAACAGGGGCCTAGGCTACTCGATATTGATCAAGAATATGACGATTGATTTCAATACCAAGACCCGGGCCCTTAGGTACGCTTACCTTGCCATTGTGCTGAACAATAGGATCAACTGATAATAGATCACGGAATGGATTTTCACATTGCTCAAACTCGAATAATGGCGGGTTGCCTTTAAAGCTAGGGGGCTGATCTGGAAGCGCTGCCAAGAAATGTAAAGTGGCAGCCACCCCAATCACCGATCCCCAGGCATGCGGAACGCACTCCACTCCATGCGCACTCGCAAGGGTTGCAATCTTGCGACACTCACTGATACCGCCGGCAGCACAAACATCTGGCTGCACAATATCCATCGCCTTGCGTACAACAATATCTCTAAATCCCCAACGGGTAAATTCATTTTCACCCCCCGCTACAGCCATATCAAGGGCACGAGTAACTTCGACATAACCATCTAAATCCTCAGGAGAGATGGGCTCCTCAAACCATTCAATATCTAACTTCTCAAGCTCTCGACCAATCTTGATGGCTTGGGGTACGGTAAAACAGTGATTAGCGTCAACCATGAGTCGCATATCATCTCCTACTGCTTTTCGAACCGCCTCTACTCGTCTGATATCTAGCTTTATGTCACCTAAACCAATTTTCATCTTGATAGCAGTAAAGCCATTGTGCTTAAATTCAATCGCCTCTTCCACTGCCTCTTCGATCAAGCGATCCATATCAATAAAATATAGACCTGTAGCATAAGGTGTTACCTCATCACGATAAGAGCCGCCAATTAACTTATGAATTGGCTTTCCGCAAGACTTGCCAATAATGTCCCATAGGGCAATATCAATTCCGCTAATAGCCGAAATTGCCATACCGGTAGTGCCGTAATCTTTAATGCGGTTATAGAGATCTTCCCAGATCACTTCGACGTCAAAAGGATCTCTGCCGATAATGCGAGGACCAAACTGAGTATCAATAAATGCTTTTGATACAGCAGACGGCCCATAACACTCTCCCCAGCCCACTATGCCATCGCTTGTTTCAATCTCAACAATGCACGATCCCCTGGCTTTATAAATCCAACCTCTAGAGGAGGTAAAAGGCTTTTCTACTGGAGCGGAAACAACATGACAGCTTACTTTTTTAATTTGACTCATCAAGCTTCTTTCAATTTCAGATCATTATTTTTTTTCAGAAAATACTTTTTTTCCAACTTCAGCCAAAGTATTTGTCACGGCAGTAATTTCAGCGCCCAAAGCTTTCCCAGTAAGGCTGTCGACTCGCGCACCACCATCTTCAGATGCCGCCTTAAAACGGGGATCCTGAATCGCCTTATTAAAAATAGCAATTAATTTTTCTTGAATTTCTGGTGGAGTCTTTGCAGGAGCTACAAGATATGCCATTTGCACTAATGGTCCATATGGAAAAACGTTATAACCCTTCTCCTTAAAGGTAGGAACATTGGGCATTGATTTAATTCGCTCATTTGCAAATACACCTAAAGGTATCACCATATTGGAGTCAATCTGCGCTTTACTTTCAGACGGTTTTAATACTGCTGCATCCAGTTGTTTACCAGCTAAATCAATAATGACTTTAGCGCCACCGGTATAGGGAACGGTAATAATTTCTGAGTTGACAACATTTCCCGTCATCACTGCAAATATATGATTTAAATTATTACTACCAGGTGTGCCAATCGATATCTTCCCCGGTTTCTTTTTAACCATTGCCTCAAAACTATTCAAGTCTTTAGTTGGGCTATCTTTAGGAACAAGCAGTAGCAATTGATCTGTGGTCACTCGCGCTATTGGTGAAAATTGCTCGTTTTTCAGCGGCGTTAAGCCCTGCGCAATCATTGCCATCGTAGAGCTAGTGCCCATGCCGATGGTGTAGCCATCAGGTTCTGCATTGGCAACTTTAGTCATGCCGATAGTGCCAGTTGCACCGGCAACGTTGTCCACGACTACTGTGATTCCCTCATCAGCCATAATTTTTGAAATCAGTCGGGCAGAAATATCGTTTGAACCCCCAACATTCCAGGGCACCACTAACTTTATCTCCCTAGCCGGGAAATCAGCAGCCATGGCAGATCCAAAAGCTGCAAAAACACCCAAAGTAGATGCCACCATTGCACTGAAAACGGTTTTAAATGCCTTCATATTCACTCCTTTCGCTTCGCAATATGTCAATGTTATAACAAATAACATTCATGAGGGGAAAACACTATTAACCCTTATTTAAACAACGGAACTAATCTAGCAAATTACAGATATCCAGTCGAGCACTATCAATATCAGCACGAATAGCTTGGGCAACCCCAACACCATCACCCTTTTTTAGCGCATTTAGAGCAGCCAAATGATGTTTGTGTCTTTTTTGACCGGGCTTATACTCCGGTAGCGCAAGATTTAAGGTAGGCCCACAGCGCAGCCAAGCGCCTTCGATTGCCTGCAAAAGGATAGATTGCTTGGCTAACTTATAAATCCCAAAATGAAACTTGTAGTGAGCATCCAAATAAGAGGCTAGATTTCCGGTTTCAGCCAAATCTCTCATTTGAGTCAATAGTTTTGAAATTTCAGCAATTTCAGCTTTGCTTGCATTTTTTGCAGCTGCTTCAGCTGCCAAGGGCTCTAAGCTACTGCGTATCGACATCAGTTGATCAAACTCATTGGCATTCAAGAGGGGTACTGATGCACCCCCACCTTGGCCAACCCCACCTCTTTCAAGTACATTTTCAGCAGCCAAGCGATTCACGGCATCACGAACAGGCGTAAGACTAATACCGAGATCCTGAGCCACCTTTCTCAAAATGATGCGCTCTCCAGGAACAAACTTACCAGCTAACAATGCACTTCGTAAAGACAAATAAGCCTTATCCCAAAGAGTATCTTTGTTGATTAATTTAAGGCCGCCCTTTGAGTCACTTGGCATGAGGAGTTTTTTCGAAGAAATAGAGGTAAGGGTTAATATAAATCAAAATCTCAACGTTATTTAAAGTAATCCACTAAAAACATCCAAAAGGGTTAGCATAAACCCAGAACTAAAACAGGGAAGATACCAATACAAAATACTGCTACAACATCTAATATCAAATAGCTAAAAAATAAATGGGAGACAACATGAATAAAAAAACAATCTTCAGAAATCTGGCGCTTACAACAACAAGTTTAGTAGTGACAACCAGCGCTTATTGCGCAACTTATGTTTACATTTCCAATATTGAGGATGCTGACATCACAGCATATGAACTCACGGCTGGGGTAAGCCCCCACTTAACTTCAGTCGGTCGTTTCCCCGCTGGAAAATTTGTGATGCCAATGGCGGTGACACCAGATAATAAAAATTTGTATGCCTCCGTGCGCTCCAAGCCCTTTTCTTTATACATGTATCAAATTGATCAAGCCAATGGACAGCTGAAATGGACTGGTGCAATCCCATTGCCCGATAGCATGGTTAGCGTCTCGACTGATAAAACCGGCAAATGGTTATTGGCTACCTCTTTTGGAGGCCACAACAATAGCGTTAACCAAATTCAAGCAAATGGTTACGTCAATCCCGTTCCAGCTGAGGCCTTCCCAAGTGGTGGAAAGAATCCGCATGCGATCGTATTTGATCAGTCCAATAAGTTTGTTTATGTTCCACAACTAGGTACCGATGAGATCAAAATTCATAGCTTTAATGCCTCTCAAGCAAAGCCCTTATCAGAGACAGCCAGCTCAGTAGCACTTCAAAAACAACAGGGGCCAAGACATATCGTCATTTCGACAGATAATAAATTCGCCTATGTCATTACCGAGATGACTGGTGAAGTAGTTGTTTTCTCTAGAGATATCAAGACAGGAGCCTTAACTCAAATTCAGGCTGTATCCAGTCTGCCAAGTGATAGCAAGTTAGTGCCAGGTAGACCAAGGCCTCCTACCGGATCCCCAGAAGCCACTGCTTTTGATGACTCTAATATGATCTTCTGTGCCGAAATTAAACTGACACCTAACGGTAAATTTCTCTACACATCAGAGAGAACAAAAAGCACTTTAAGCGGCTTTGAAGTGGACACCCAAACTGGCAAAGTAAAGTATCTATTTACCACCCCGACAGAGGAAATGCCTAGAGGATTTAATGTTGATCCGAGCGGACAATTTTTGGTTGCTACAGGCCAGAAATCTGACAAGGTTTCCCTTTACTCTATTAACCAATCTTCAGGGGAACTGGCTCTGATCGAGAGAGTTCCTGGAGGCAAAGGGGCGAACTGGGTCACTTTTGTAAAAACAAAATAAGCTTCAGAATTCTTTTTTTGATTGAGACTAAATACCGCCTGCAGGCGGTATTTTCATAAGACTAAAGGTGACATCATGAAAGTGATAAACAATAGAAAACGTCAATTTTTACAATATGGGGCTAGCCTGATAGGTACCTCGGCTGTGAGTATTATCAGCCAACCCGCGTACTCTCAAGGGGCAAAATGGGTAGGCTCGCAGTACCATAATCAACCTGCAGTCAGCCACCAACATTCTTTTTTGGTGGATATGTGGTCTGCTGTCGCTCGTGAAACCAATGGGCAATTACAAATTACAGTTTATGCCCAGAACAATCAAATTTCAGGATCAGACCCTCAGGCCTTAGATATGCTGCAGCGTGGAGATCTGGAGTTCTTTACTCTCATGGGCGGAATCTTAGGAAAAGTAGTGCCCATTGCAGAGATCCAAGGCATCCCCTTCGCTTTCCAAAATAACGCTCAGGTCTATGCTGCTAATGACGGATCCCTAGGTGAATACATCGCAAAAGAATGTGCAGCAAAAGGAATCTATCGATTTCAATACGGACTACTAGAAAATGGATTTAGGCAAATTGGAATGATTGATAAGGCAATCTATACTCCAGCCGATTTATCTGGAATGCGCATTAGAGTTCCCGATGGTGAAATGTTTCGCGATCTATTTAGCTCTCTTGGGGCAACACCTGTCACCGTAAATATTCGAGAACTCTATGAATCAATGAAGACTCGTAAGGTTGATGGACAGGAAAATCCTCTCGTCATCACTGAAGTCAATAAGCTGTATGAGGTCAGCAACAATCAATCTATTACAAATCACATGTGGTCTGGATTTAATCTCTTGGCAAATCAGAAATTCTGGAAATCGCTGCCAGGTGACGTTCAAGAAGTAGTTCTCAGGAATGTCAAAAAATATGTGTCCCTACAAAGAACCTATACCAATAATTTAAACAAGCAACTTGAGGTCACTCTTACAGAGCGCGGTCAAAAATTCAATCAAGCCAATATCCAAAGCTTTAAAGATAAGCTAGGCGATGGCTTCTACGGAAGATGGCGGGAGCATTTTGGAAAAACGGGTTGGAACCTATTAGAACAATCTGTTGGAAAGTTATGAATAGGCTCTAAACTCTAAAATAGTTTGTTAGCAGCTTTCAGTTGAATGATTTCATGCTTTAGCTGATGACTGCTCCTTCATTGCGGTCTTGACCGACTCTGGCGTAAATGGAATCGTTCTCAGTCTCACACCTACCGCATCAAATACTGCATTAGCAATGGCTGCAGGAACGGTTGTTGGGGTTTGCTCTCCCGCGCCCCATGAAGGTGTACCAGGTTGGTCAATCAACACGGTATGGATCTTAGGAACTTCATTGAAGCGAATAATTGGGTAAGAGGCCCAGTCAACACTCTCAATATCGCTGCCCTTCCACTTCACTTCCTCCATTAATACACGGCTGACCGTTTGTATTGCACCACCCTGAATTTGATTTTGCACACCATCAGGATTAATGATTTGACCGCAATCATGTGCAACATACAAATTCTTCACCAAAATCTTGCCAGTCTCTCGATTAACCTCTACATCAGCAACTGTAGCAACATAGGTAATAGCGTTGTTATATCTCACATAAGCAATGCCACGACCCTTAGCGATATTGCTGGCTTGATTAGACTTATATGCTGGATCCCGACTTTGCCAGCCCGAAGACTTCATCGCCGCACGAATCACTGCAATGGCTCTAGGATCCGTTAAATTCTTGATACGATACTCCGCAGGATCAGCATTACTAGAGATAGCGAGCTCATCAATAAAAGATTCATTACCAAAGCTATTCTCAATTCTTCCGGGGCTTCTGAGATGGGAAGATCTTAAGAAAGTTTGCGCAATATGTTTGGTATTGACTGAAATATTAGGTACTGCATAGGGTGCCCCAGTATTTTGAAAGAGGAAGCCTACCCAATTTCCAGGACGAGGAACTCCCGTATCGGTAGCAGCAAGCAATGGAAAATCTAAAGGCTTCATAAACGCAATGTGATTCAGGGCGATATAAAAATCACTCTTCCAGCCAATAATATTTCCCTTGCTATCCAAACTGGCTTCAAAGTCCATCGTTCTTGGTGGGCTCTTTGGTGCGAGCGCAGTTTCATCATGACGCATCCACTGCATGCGCACTGGCTTACCTAGCGCAATAGCAGCTAAGGCAGCATCGGCAGTAGCATCTTCATGCCCATTGCGACCGTAACAACCAGAACCATCTAGATAGATCAGGCGAATTGAATCCTTTGGTAAACCAGTAATGACTGCTAACTCATGCTGCATCGAATGGGTTGCCTGAGAGGCGCTCCATACCGTCAGTTTTCCATTCCGATAATCAGCTACCGCACAAGATGGGCCAATTGAGGCGTGTGTCTGCACAGGAAAATTGTAGGTAGCTTTGATATTTTTAGCGCCTGAACCAATCACGCTATTAACATCTCCCACCTTCTGAGTTACCTCTTCCTTTGCAAGCGGCATTTGTCGCCACTCTTGAAAGATAGTTTCTTTCTTTGGTAAATCGGGTCCCTTTTTCCAAGATACCTTGAGATCGCGAGCCGCCTTGACAGCACCCCACTCTGTGGTCGATATCACAGCGAGGTAATCGCCTTTGCGGACTGTTTGGACATAGCCTTTAATGTTCTTCAAGGATGCGTCGTCATAGCTTTCTAATTTAGCGCCAATCGAGTCTGGACGAATAACGCGAGCATGCAGCATGCCAGGCAACCTGAAATCATGCATATATACATATTCGCCGGTGACCTTGCTCGGAATATCAACGCGTGGAATAGATTTACCCACAACTCGGTATTCAGTATATTTTTTCAAGGGAACTTTAGTGTCAACCTTAATCTTGAATCCCTCACCAATCAGACTACCGTAAGTCGCCTTTTGACCTGGATTGCTGATGGGGAAAATAACGCCATCTCTCACCATTAATTCTGAAACGGGTATTTGCCATTTAGCAGCAGCTCTCTCTAACAGAGCTTGTCTCGCATTAGCAGCAGCTTGACGCAATTCAGTGCCGCCCTGAGAAATAGAAATCGCACCACCCGTAATCCATTGATCTGGAGTGGTGGCTGTATCACCCATCACCATTTCAATACTACCAAATGGAACATAGAGCTCATCCGCCGCCATTTGCGCTAGAGCAGTCTTCACACCAGTCCCTAAATCAACTTTGCCAGAAAAAATAGTGATCTTGCCTTTTTGATCAATGCTCAACCAAGAGTCAACGGCCTCTCTACTGACTTCTTTAGGATCTCTTAAACCATACTGATTCGTCGGAGCAGCCTCTAAACTCAAGGAGAAGCTGACCATCAATACACCAGCACTGCTGGTCTTTAAAAATTCACGGCGTGTAAATGTATTCATATAAATACCTGATCTCAAGGAATTGAGGAAATTAAGCTGCTAAATAGCGCTTCACGGCTGCAACAATGCGCTGATGGGTACCACATCGACATAAATTACCGGACATCGCTTCGGTAATCTGCGCATCGCTGGGGTTTTTATTTTTGGCCAAAAAGGCTGAGGCCGTCATAATCATGCCATTCAGACAGTAGCCGCACTGTGCTGCCTGCTCATCAATAAAAGCCTGTTGAAGTTTGCTGGGTTTTTGAGTGCTACCTAAGCCCTCAAGCGTGGTGATTTTTTTGCCGCTCACACTCTTGGCGGGAGTAACGCAGGACCTCACCGCCTGCCCGTCTACCTGCACCGTACAAGCTCCGCACTGACCTAAGCCACAACCAAATTTGGGGCCCTTCATACCAAGGTCGTCACGTAATGCATATAACAATGGAATGTCATCATCTACATTAATAGATTTACTCTTTCCATTCACTAGTAAAGTAATTTGTGTCATGTGCTTCATTTCCCATGATGAAATTTTAAAAAACAGAATGCCTCACGTCCTCCTAGATCGCTCAGAATCAAGTCTAGGTTTTTTTCTAATTAGCATCAATTTATACAATAAAGAGGATGGGGTATCACTAGTAAATACCCGCACTCAGCGAGACGATGCTGTTTGAATACATCAGAAAACTACCCGCCATTCAATAAATGGTCTTTTTAGGTATTTTTAAAGTCTCACTTCTTGAGTGCCGAAATGAGGCATTTAGATAATTGTTCATAGTGGTTATCTGCTTTGGCCGTTAAGTGAACGAGCTTTCTACGGCCATCCTCTTTATCTTCAAGTAGACGTATATAGCCTTTTCTAACTAAATTCTTTAGGCGACCATGTAAGGTGGCTTGCGATCCAAATTGCTTTAATAAAATTATCTGACCTACTAACAAACGTTCGCCTCTGGCAGTAGCAAGAAAGATGTAATTTAACAATTGCTCTTCAAGCCAATCTAATCTGGTACTAGGACTATTAGTAGGTAAGGAGGTAACCGCATTTAAAAAACAGGCAATGGGTGTGGAGTGAATTAATTTCATTAGGAGGGTGCTTATGCTTTCTATCCCATAACAGATCATCACCAAAAGGATGAAAACCACTTTGAACGGGGATTACGTCAATAAGCACTCTCAGTATCAGAAAGCTTCTAGTTATTAGCAAGAATATAAAGATGCTTAAAAAAGCTTTTAAATTAAAAGCTTTTTTCACTACCAATTAAGGGTTATTAGCCTTAGAGTAAGGTATGTTCAGTAAAAACCATCCACTTCTGATCGAGTCTATCTTTAGATTGCGGAAGTGGGTCCAAGAAAATCTTCCGATTGAAAATTCTTTGATTGCCTATGATCTGATTTTGCTACTCTCGATTCATAACTATGCCAATGGGCATATTACGATTAAGCAGCTCTTTGCATCTCTGCCTCATTCTTCGACAGCAGTTAGATCTCACTACCAACGCTTTATCGATGATGGCTGGATCGAGCATTACCCTGATCTACTGGATAAACGGATCAAATACGTTAAACCGACCAAAAAATTTATCGACATTATTAATGCCTTTACTGAAACCACGGAAGAGATTTTTATCGTTAAAGATAAAGAAAAAGTATGAGGTAGCTTGTATTTTTGATGTTAATCTCTAGCAGCGATTAAAAAGCACCCCGGAGAGCGCCATGAATCAAAGTCTTGAACAGGTTTATCAAAAATTAGAAACAATGCAAGCAGATTTAGAAGATCTGCGTAATACCTATAAAGGCGTGAGCAAAAACTATCAGGAGGCGCTCTCATCCCTTAAAGAGCTCACCTTGCAATCTGCAGAGGCATCTAAGCGAGCTGCCAAAGCAGCTGAGCAATCCAGACTAGCCGCTTTAAATGCCATGAATGCTGCAGAACTCGCCTCTAAAGACAAATCCTTTTTGGCGGTAGTGGAGTCTTCAGTTAAAGCAGCAGTATCTGCCGCAATAGCGGCGATCGAGTCAGCTGGAGCAGCTGCAGCCGCTGCGGCAGCTGCAGCTGCTGCGGTTTCTCAACACGCTGAAGAAGCGCTTCTCAAAGCCTCGAGTGAAGCAGCTGATGCCTCTCGGTTGGCAGCTGATTCAGCAGCAGAAGCGGTCAAACTATCGAATCAAGCTCGCGAGATCAGTGATTTGATGAAGAAAAGTGTTTAAGAATTACCAACAGCAATACTTGTTGGCCTAATGATTCTTTTCGAACGCTGCTAATTTTTCTTTGAGCTTGCGCTCTTCTTGGAATCGTTCTGTTTCATCGCGAATAATGGCTGCAATCGCCATAGGCTGATACTGATCATCAAAAATCATCGTGACTGAAAAGGCAATTGAAATAGATCTGCCATCTTTATGCACTGCTGGAACCCGCAGCAAAGTATTGCCATACTTCGTTTTGCCCGTTTCCATGGTATGAAAGTAGCCCTTAGAATGACGCTCTCTAAAACGCTCAGGTGTAATGATGTTGAGTGTTTTTCCTAAAGCCTCTGCTTGGCTATAGCCAAAAATTCGTTCAGCGGAAGCATTCCAGAACAAGATATTTTCATCTCGATCCGAAATAATCACTGCTTCACCAATATGGCTCACCAGTGCCTTGAAATCAATCCCATCTGACATGCGTAATCTCTATTGTTAAGTCATTTCTTACTAAGAATACTCCAATAAAAAAGCCACCCGAAGGTGGCTAACTAAGAGACTAGCTTGATTAGTAAGTCTTATAAGAAAGGTACTTACCTGATAGCACTACCTGCACACGATCACCTTTAGGATCTGGTTCGCGTTGGATATCCATTGAGAAATCAATCGCACTCATAATCCCATCGCCAAACTCTTCATGAATCAACTCTTTAATAGTGGTGCCATATACACTCACAATCTCATACCAACGATAGATCAGTGGATCGGTTGGCACTGCAGTTGGTAAAGAGCCTTTATAAGGAACAATTTGCAACCAAGCCATTTCTTCATCAGTCAAGTCAAATAACTTACCAGCAGCTTCAGCCTGTGCTTTAGTAAAGGTCATTTGGCCCAAGCAGCCTGCAGTAACCCATTCCTTTGACTCGCCAATAGCTTTGGCAATATCACTCCACTTCATGCCTTTGCGAACTTTGGCTTCGATAATTTTCTGTGTCACTACTGAACGATCCATCTTTTTCTCCTAAGTTTTAAGTTTGAATTTATTGAGTCACTGGGGTTTGTAGACCTGGGCATACCAAGATTGGCTGGTAGCCGTCTAAACCTCCAGCAGATCCTTTAGCCTGCAAATCCTTAGAACGATTGACTAAAAAATCAACCAAGTGATTTCGCATGGGGTAATACATCGGATCATGGTGCAAGCTTGCCCTCTTTCGATCCTTAGGCAATGTATTGATGACGATTTCGGCAATCCGTGCATTCGGCCCATTACTCATCAACATAATTTTGTCGGAGAGCAAAATCGCTTCGTCCACATCATGCGTAATCATGAAGACTGTTTGCTTAGTTTCGCTACAAATTTTGAGCAACTCATCCTGAATCACCCCACGCGTCAGGGCATCCAATGCACCAAAGGGCTCATCTAATAAAAGCATTTTTGGTTCAATTGCAAAAGCCCTGGCGATACCAACCCTTTGTTTCATGCCGCCAGACAACTCAGAAGGCTTCTTATTTTCAGCATTAACGAGCCCAACCATTGCCAAGTACTTTTTAGAGTGCTCTGAAATCTGCTGCTTTGACCAATCTGGATACTTAGACTTCACCGCGAAAGCAACATTTTGCAAGACCGTCATCCAAGGCATTAATGCGTGCCCCTGGAATACAACGCCACGATCAAGGCTTGGGCCATTAATTTCTCGACCCAGCATATAAGCATAACCACTGCTAGCATCTTCAAGACCAGCCAGCACGTTCAAAATCGTTGTCTTGCCACAGCCCGAATGGCCAATGATGCAAACAAACTCTCCGCGCTCAATTTCAAAATTGATACCCTCGAATACTGGTGGCGCATCCGTCTTGTATGACTTACTTAGACTCTCAACTTTTAAAAATGAATTTTCATTCTGCATAAGAAACTGCCTTCTGTAATCTTGCAAATGCCATATCT
Organism: Polynucleobacter sp. JS-JIR-5-A7; assembly: GCF_018687935.1. Classification (NCBI taxonomy): domain Bacteria; kingdom Pseudomonadati; phylum Pseudomonadota; class Betaproteobacteria; order Burkholderiales; family Burkholderiaceae; genus Polynucleobacter; species Polynucleobacter sp. JS-JIR-5-A7. Next base: position 1,680,124 of record NZ_CP061308.1, read on the forward strand.
AAAATCATCCCAACTAGTCCAATCATCACAATGGCAAAAATTACGCTGGAGATAGATAGGTTGTTCCATTCATTCCATAAGAAATAGCCAATTCCGGTGCCACCAACAAGCATCTCTGCGGCAACAATCACCAGCCATGCAATGCCCATTGAGATTCGCATTCCAGTCAAAATCGTTGGTGCAGCTGCTGGCAAGATCACTAAAAAAGCTTTTCGGAAAGGAGAAACTTCCAGAGTCTTAGTGACGTTTAATAATTCTTTGCGAACATTGGCCACACCAAATGCTGTATTGAGCAGCATGGGCCATACTGAACAAATAAAGATCACAAAGATGCCGGAGATGGATGAATCTTTAATCGTATACAGCGCTATTGGCATCCACGCTAAGGGAGAAATAGGCTTTAGGATTTGGATAAACGGATTAAATGCCTCATATGCCAATGGCGACATCCCAATTAAGAAGCCGAAAGGAATAGCTACTAACATTGCAAGCAAAAAGCCAAGCCCAACTCGAGCTAAGGAATATGCAAGCTGAATACCAATCCCCTTGTCGTTAGGACCATTGTCATAAAAAGGGCTTGAAAGTTGCTTATAAAAGGTTTCTCCCATTTGGGTTAGCGTTGGAAATCCAGACTTCTCCACAGAAACCCCGCCACCCTGCCCCATCAGGGCTTGATACTCACTGGTGCCTGTACTGACTACTGGAGTAGAAACTACTTTTGGGGCAGTTGCGATATGCCAAAGCAATAATGCAAAAACCAAAATGGCAACCGAAAGTATGGCTCCACGAACTTTGATAGAAAGCTTATTCATGTTTATCTCTGACTCACTGGAAAGATTTCAAATAAGCAGCAGGCTGACTTGGATCAAACTCTTTGCCCATGATCTTGTCTTTTTTATAACCTGCTTTTGCCAGAGCTGGAACAGCAATGCCAGTCTCCCCCATATACTTTTTAGCATCGGTCAGCAGGAATACTTTTTCAGAGATGTCCTTGTAATTGACATCTCCCTTGACATAACCCCAGCGCTGCATTTGGGTCAGCATCCAAGTCGCCATTGAGTACCAGGGAATTGGGTTGAAATCAATTCGGTCAGGAACGTTTTGAACATTGCCAAGACCATCAGCAAATTTTCCGGTTAACACTTGCATCACAACTGTTTCTGGTTGATTTAAGTAGTTGGCTGGCGAAATCACTTTTGCAATGAGCGGTCTGTTAGCGGGATCGCGCGCCATGGTTGAGGCATTCAATACAGCACGATAGAGCGCTGCAAAGGTATTTGGATTTTTCTTAATGAAATCTTCAGATGTTCCAAATGCACAGCAAGGGTGTCCATCCCAGATTTCTTTAGTCAAGATGTGGATGAAGCCAACCTCGTCATAAACAGCACGTTGATTAAATGGATCAGGTCCCAAGAATCCATCAATATTGCCAGCACGTAAGTTGGCAACCATTTCTGGAGGTGGGGTAACGCGAATCTGGATATCTTTATCAGGATCTAATCCAGCTTGAGATACGTAGTACCGCAACAAGAAGTTATGCATCGAATATTCAAATGGAACAGCAAATTTCATACCCTTCCATTTTTTTGGATCACGATTATCTTTGTGCTTATTCGCCAAAGTAATAGCCTGGCCATTCACGTTCTGAATAGTCGCCACCCGCATTTGAGTGGGATCAGAACCTAATCCCATAGACATTGCAATGGGCATTGGTGATAAAAAGTGAGAGGCATCATGCTCTTTGTTCAGCATCTTGTCTCGAATTAACGCCCAGCCAGCCGTTTTATTCAGTGTGACATTGAGACCCTGCTTCTTATAAAAACCTAGGGGATCGGCCATGATAAGAGGGGTGGCACAGGTGATCGCAATAAAACCAATTTTGAGATCAGGCTTTTCTAATGGGGCTTTTTCTTGAGCCATCGCCTGCAAGGTACCTACAGGCAAGAATCCAGATAAGGCACTCATTGCACCGCCAGCACCAACCGCTTTTAGAAATGCACGGCGGCGACTCTCTTGCGGGAACAATGCCTTGACAAGACTTGCCTCCACAAAATCAGCACTCATTTTCTCTTCGTCGACTCTCGCAGACAAATCAAGGGCATGCTCAGCATCGGATGCATGACGACCACAACTACAACGACTACTAAATAACGGCCTATCAGGATCAAAGGGGCGATATGAATTCATTTGAATCTCCTAGAGGTTTTAGTCATTAAAAATAAGCAAAAAAGTTAATAAGTCATTTTTAACCTGCCAAAATCACACGGAGATACAGCAACGCACCAAACCACTTCCCATGAAAATGATTCGCACCAAAATGGTGATTATTGAATTGGGATCAGAATTTTAAGGAATGGGACTCAAAACATGCAGCAATGCATATTGAGTCCAAGGAAGGCATTTAACTCATGCCCCAAAATTGTGCGGAAGATGAAATTTATTCAAATACTCAAAGAATTTTGGGCATGCTGGCTACATTAATTCAATTTAAAAATACGGGGAAAAGAGTGGCTAGTTATTAGCGTCATGTCAGTAACTATGCAGTGAAATTTCACATCTTTTAAGAAATGCTTTCTCACTCTTTAGTTCTGCTTTAGGCAGCACTGACTTACCAAGCACTTCACTACCAATAGGCTTGTAGAATCAAATGATGAAACCAACCATCAAAATTGATTATGTATCTGATATCGCCTGCCCATGGTGCGCAGTCGGTCTAGGCAATCTAAATCAAGCGATTGATCAGCTTAGTGATCAGGCAAATTTTGAGGTGCATTTTCGCCCCTTCGAACTCAACCCTAATATGCCTAAAGGCGGCCAAGATGCTATAGAACATCTCACTGAAAAATATGGTTTAACTGCAGAGCAGGTCAAAACCAATCAGGCCAATATTCGAGCCAAAGCTTTAGAGGCAGGATTTGAATTTCATCCAGAAGGTCGCAAAAAGGTTTACAACACGTTTGACGCTCATCGTCTTCTGCATTGGGCAGGTCAAGAGTTTGGGCTGGAGAAGCAAGCAATCCTCAAGAAAGAATTGCTCAATACTTACTTTTGCTTAGCAGTGAATTTAGATGATCAACATAATCTACTAGATGCAGTGACTCATTCTGGCCTAGATCAAGATAGAGCTCTAGAGGTTCTCAAGAATAATGAATTTGCCAAAGAAGTCCGCACAGAAGAAGCTACTTATACAAATGCGGGAATTAACTCTGTTCCTGCGATCATTCTGAACGATCAGTATCTTATGCAAGGAGCTCAGCCTCCTGAGTCATTCGTAAATGCATTCGCACAACTGATTGAGCAAAGTTAAAGAAAAACTGTAGACCCCATCGAAACTTGAATAGATCAAGCGGGTGCTAGCCGGCATTCCTCAAAGCAATTAACAACGGATGGCCCGCTGGAAAATCAATATCCTCAATAGCGGCACTCACTTCTGGCAGAGTTTTAGCAATCTCTTCGCTACCTTGAAATACCATCGTCCATTTGCTAAAGCTACGCTCACTGATGGGCTTAGATTCTATTAGGCGGACATTTTTATGCCGGCCGTCTTTTTGAATCTTTTGCCATAAGGCTTCAATATCTTTTTCAGGCCCCTCAATCACTTGGCCGAATTTATTGTCCTCATAGATGAGCGCCCCAGTAATGCCCAATGCTTGATTATTTGAATAGGAGTGATACAAGAGTCTCATCAAGCCCAAAAAAGACATACTTTGAGCCGGCTCACTCACATAAGTTAGTTCGATTAGCTTAGACATATACCCATACTAGATAGCTCGAAAAATAATTACTCTAGGCGTTTACCCCAGCATCACCCAAAGCAATGCTTAAGTAAAAAACATTACAGCTGAATCACTTGATTTTTAATCAAAAGAATATGAGAGCAGACGTCCAAAGAAAAGTACTAGGATTTCTAGAGGTTAAGTCGCCTATTTATCAGTATGTGAGTTTTTTGCATGGCTAATTTAACGTGGCCACCAAAAATACTACATCACTCTTTGGTTTTCAAAATCAAAAACTTTGGAACAATGACCTAAACACATGTCGCACTCGTAGGATGTTTTAATTTTTTTGCGCGTGTTCTATTTTGCTAAGAGCTTCCGCTGGATTGCCCGATAAGTTCGCTTTAAGAAATCCTGGTGTTTCTGGCAAAGCGATTACCAGATTGTCTGCGTCCATGACTTGCAATTTTAGATTCTGTGCCTGAATACCTAGTACGTGACCACCATGCTGATGATCATCAGAGAGAAAATGTAGATGATAGCCTGGAATATTCAAGGTTGACGCATAAGAGGGTGACCAAAAGCCAAGCAAGGTTCCAGAGATATTTGAAAACTTAAAGTTCGCCTGATGACTTGTCGCAGTGACAAGATCGGTGCCGGGTGCAGATTTACATGCAACTCGGTATTGGATTTCATCAAAGATTCCATCGATACGAATCGCAGTAAAGAGATTATCCGAGCGGCGCAGGGCATCAATATGAGTACAAAGCCCTGCCCAATCGCCAACAGAGTCAATCATTGCATTTCGATCAGCCTCAAACTCAGCACTCACCCAAAAAGGAGCGGAGGCAGAATCAGGGGGCTCAATAACAGAACCATCTCCCAATGCCTGGTAAACGTGTCCATCAAGCATAAGACCTTCACCATTAAGGGCATCGTAAGTGCCTAGGCCAAAATTACCATGCGCTTTAATCGTACCCACCGTTACACAACCCTGATAAACACCCTGCACCAAAGCATTTGAAGTTGATGCCTGATATAGCGTGTGATGCTCTACACCAAGCGCCTTTGCTAAGGAATCTTGGACCAAATGATCAATAGTCTCGCCAGTCCCAAGACAGCGCTCTTGTAAAGCGTTGTAGAGCGATCCAGACATATTAATATTGAAAGTCTGGCTGCCTGGTATGTTTGACTTTGACATGATAGTTAGTTGACAAAGCTCTGAACAACATTTTCAAAGAGAAGATCATTCAGACTGTAATCAACTGGTACGTGGATAAGAACGGGCACGTCTGATTTAAAAGCCTCTTCAAAAATACCTGGAAGCTCGTCTGCAGATTTAACACTGTAACCCTTGCAACCAAAAGATTCTGCAAACTTCACTGGATCATAATGGCCAAGCTTAATACCTGCGGTTTCGCCGTACTGCGCCCTCTCCTCAAAACCAACCATATCAAAGGAACCGCTATCCCAAATAACATGGACAAACTTGGCGCCAATACGCACAGCAGTAGCTAACTCGGTTCCAGTAAATAAGAAGCCACCATCGCCAGATGTAGAGAGAATTCTTTCACCAGGATAAAGAAGGCTCATAGCAATCGCCCAAGGAATGGAGACACCCAGTGTTTGCTGACCATTACTCACTAAAAAACTACGTGCGTGGTCAGCAACTGAATAACGATTCATCCAAATATAGTTTGAGCCTACATCCAGAGCCACGTGAGTATCAGGCGTCATTTGCTTTTGTAGCTCATAGACAAGACGAAGAGGTTCTACTGGGAAGTTATTCATTGACTTGCCCTCATCGATAGTGTCCTTAAGTGCTTTGACAGCAGCCTGAGCATCCAACATAAATGTCGGATCAATTTGTGTCGTAACTCCAACTGTGAGTGCGCTCAAAGACTCGCCAATGTCACCAATTAATTCTGTAGAAGGTAAGAACGCATTATCTTGGTATGAGGGAATCACATCTAGGCATATAACTGGACGACTCGAGTTAGTATTCCAAATAGAAGGATCATATTCAATTGGATCATAACCAATAGTGAGTATTGCATCGGCTTGATTCAGTAATTTATCTGCAGGCTGATTTCGAAATAAACCAATACGCCCTGCGTAAGTTGCTCCACTAGACTCAGCAACCCAAGCACCTGCACCCTGAAAGGTTGAAACATATGGGATCCCAGATTTCTTGAAGAAATTGATGAGCGCATCAGATGTATTCTGAGCAGATGACTGCATGCCAAGAATAGCAATAGGACGCTTACTCGCTTTTAGAATATTGAGAGCTTCGTTGATGGTTGACTTTGCTGCAGAACCCATTGGAAGTTTCTTACCCCAAATGGCATCAATATCACCAGGATAGTCTGCCAAACTTACATCTTTGGGGAGCGATAAAAATACAGCTCCAGGACGTCCACTTTCAGCAACTCGGATAGCATTACCCATCAACTCGCCCACCTGATCAGGAGTTACTATCTCTACCGAGAGCTTGGTTGCTTCTTTCATTAAATCTGTGGAATCAAGTGACTGATGCGTTTTCTTTAAACGCTCGTCAACAGGTACCTCGCCACCAATAGCTAAGACAGGATCACCCTCGCTTGTAGCTGTCGCCAGTCCAGTCGTAAGATTAGTAGTGCCTGGTCCAGATGTTGCGATACAGACGCCCACTTTACCGGTCAAACGCCCAAATGCTGCTGCCATGAAAGCTGCATTTTGCTCGTGCTGGCAAACAATTAATTTAATTTTAGAATAATTAAGAGCAAGGAAGAGGCTATCAATTTTTGTACCGGGAATACCAAATACATGAGTAACTCCATGATTTTCAAGAATCTTTACTATTGCATTAGCGCAGTTTTTGGGATTATTAGGGTAAGTTGTCATATTGGTTGAAACTTTGATTTGGCAGGAGATATTAATTAATGTTGTAATTAATAAAGCTAACCATACTTATCTCAAGCTAAGTGATCAAGGCGAATCAACTCTTATTTAAATATTGAATATTTATTACTTATATAAAAAGTAATACTATTATCGGATTGGTAATGTGGATAATGAGAGAACTTGAGAAAATGCTATTAGCCGGAAGCAGCCCGACAACCGTTACTTTAAGTAACGCTCAAAAGACAAAACCCCCACCATTGCTGATGAGGGTTTGCTTTTCTGGTGGGCCCACCAGGACTTGAACCTGGGACCAAAGGATTATGAGCTAAATCTTATTTTTGCAAGATGATTCTCAGTTAGTTCACCACCATTTTTGACTCTTTGACCAAAATAGCCGCTGAATCCATCTCTGTTTTAACCATCTGATCAAATTTTTCAGGGCTCATCACCATTGACTCTGCACCAAGTCTATGTAGTTGCTCAACCACAGCAGGCTCTTGCATTACCTTAATGATGGCAGCATTCATTCGATTGATGATCTTTGTAGGCGTTTTAGAAGGAGCAAAAATGCCTACCCAAAAAATATAAGAGGAATTAGGAGCGCCAGATTCAATCGTAGTAGGCACATTAGGCAATACTATGGAGCGCTTAGAGGTGCCAACAGCCAATGCCTGAAGTTTGCCATCCTTGATTAAGGGTAAAGCAGAAACAATGGGTGAAAAAAACCAATCCACCCTACCGGCCATCGTATCTGTAATAGCATCTGGTGTTCCTTTGTAGGGAATATGGTTTGCGTTAATTTTTGCAGCGATTCTGAATTTTTCCGCATTCATATGCGTGGCTGATCCATTGCCAGCAGAAGCGTAATTTTTAGAGCCTGGATTAGCTTGAGCCTTAGCAATCAAATCCGCAACTGAAGTGTAACCAGCATTTGGTGATGTCACCATGACATTTGGGAGTTGCACCAAGGAAGTAACAGCAGCAAAATCTTTCAAAGTATCGTAAGGTAAGCCGCTATAGATAAATGGATTAACTACATGACCAGAAGATTGAATTAAAAATGTATATCCATCGGGCGCAGATTTGGCAACCAGTGCTGCGCCGATAGTACCGCCAGCACCAGGCTTATTCTCGATAAAAATTGATGTGCCAAGACTATCTGCCACCTTGTTAGCAATAAGACGAGCAATCACATCGGTTCCACTGCCAGGAGTAAACGGCACAATAAAACGTATAGTTTGGGCGTTAGGCCAAGCCGTTTGGGCAAAAGAATTACCAATACCAACCATTGAAATCGTAAGCATCACGATTAGCTTAGCAAGTAAGGATTTCACATTAAATTGAACTTGTTTCATGATGATTGATTTTCCATTAAATGATGTAGTTGAAACATTTGATCAGAATTTAATTTGATGCCATGATTAAAATGACCTTCGCAATGTGATTGCTTAAATTTTTTAGCTGCCTTTTCTCGCCTGCTAAAAAGACACAAGAATCATTCTTACGTAAAATACCTTCTGACTTGAGGCCATCCTCAGACTCGCAAAATACTGCCACTTCTCCCTCTACAACAAAATAGATCTTTTCCAATGTTGAGCCATCAAGTGCGGTTTGACCTCCAGGCTCAAAAACACTCATGCCCATCCACATTGAATTACACGGACTCGCCTCTTTGCCCTGAAGGCGATAGCAAGTCATATCATCATGATTCGGGGCTTGATAAGTGTTGGCCGCTTCAAATCTCGTAATGTGCATAAATTGCTCTATCTATAAATTAAACACAACTCGTTTTGGGGAGCCGCTTAAAACAAGTTTATAAGCCTCAAGAGCATGATCAATCGCAAAATTCTGATCCACATGAAATGCTTTCAGTTGATTAGATTCAAAACCAGACTTCAATTGATTTAATAGTTTGATTGACTCAATGCAGTCTAGCGCTAAGGTATCGATTCCAACAAAGGTATGCATGCCGCGATAAAAAGTAAAAATATCAAATGGCACAGCTCTATCTTGCGTTGCTATAAAAATCTGAGTGCCACCCTTTGCCAAAGATTTATTGGCAGCTTCAAAATAAGCACTTCCAACGGTGTTGTAGATAATATTTGCCCCCTTACCATTGCTTAGTTGCTGAACTTGCTCTGCAATTTGCTCTGCTCCTAAGTCTTTAGCATTAATCACACTTACATCGCTACATGCAAAGGCACTAAAGGAGTCAGAACGTTGAACGGCAATTACTTGAGCCCCATTCATAGCAGCAATTTGTACGGCAGCTTGACCTACTTTTCCATTGGCGCCCATAACTACAACAATTTGACCAGGCTTAGGCAATCCACTCCTTCGAAATCCCTCGTAAGCAGTAACAAATGGCACACCAACCGAGCCCGCCTCTTCAAAGCTTAAATTTTGTGGTTTTTCATAAAGGGCCTGCTCAGGCAGAACCAACCAACCCGCATGCGAACCGTTGCGGGTTATACCTATATCGCCACCAGATCCCCACACTGCTTTACCAAGCCATGCGCTAGAACCATCCACTACTACACCAGCAAAATCGCGACCTGGAATACGCGGAAAGATTGCTTTAGGCATAATTCCTAATGCTGCCTTAACATCACTGGGATTTACGCCTGCACTGACTACACGCACCAAAGCCTCGCCCTGATTTAAGGTGGGGAGTTGTTGCATCTCAATCAAAGGTGAGAGCTCGTCAATTGACGATACTTTTGCATTCAAACGTATTGCACGCAAATTCTCTTTTTGCATTGTCATTTCTTTATACCGATTCTTATGATGATTTAATTGGTAAATTAAGCATTGCACGAGCTTCTTGTGAACTAGCTAACTCGCCACCTAAGTCATTGATGATGCGTTTGGCTTTAGCAACCAACTCAGCATTACTTTTTGCCAGCACGCCCTTTTCCAAATAGAGGTTGTCTTCCATACCAACCCGCACATGACCGCCGGCAAGCCAAGCCTGCGCAACCATTGGAAATTCAAAACGTCCGATACCAAACCCTGACCAAATTGCACCAGAAGGTAAAAGACTACGGGCATATAACAAGGTTTCAGGGGAAGAGGAAAAACCATATTTCACGCCAGTCACAAAAGACCACAAGCCTGGCCCTTCAAGTGTTCCATCGTTAATAAGATCTCGCGCTAAATGTATATCACCCGAATCAAAAATTTCTAATTCAGGCTTCACACCGGCTGCTCGCATGATATCTGACATAATTCGCACATTACGCGGCGTATTGATCACAACATCAGCACCGGAATTCATTGTATTTAGATCTAATGTACAGATATCAGGTCTAAGAGCAGTAATGTGCGTTACCCGTTTTTCAGGTTGCATCAAGCTTGAACCAGGGGCCGCAATACGCGGATCTTCAATACTTGGTATGAAACGGCCGCCAGGGCCAGTAGTGAGATTGATGATTAATTGTGGATTGACATTACGAATCTGATCAAACACCTCGCGATAGAGATCTAATTCCATTGAGGGCTTACCAGTCTGAGGATCACGAACATGAATATGGACAGCGGCGGCCCCCACTTCTGCTGAGGCCAGGCACTCATCAGCAATTTGATTTGGCGTAATAGGTAAATATGGGGTCTGATCAGGTGTGGTCAGATTGCCGGTCACAGCGCAGGTAAGGAAGGTTTTTTGACTCATATCTAATTCTTTTTTTAAAGATGGCGACCGCCATCAACCACAATTCGAGTTCCGGTTGAAAAACGCAGGCGAGTAGCACAAGCTTCGATAGCTGAGGCGACATCATCGGGAGTGCCGATTCGTTTAAGTGGCGTTGTAGCTGCAGTCTTATCATTGAAGTCATCTCCACGACCAGGAACAAAGGCTGAATCAACTACGCCAGGAGAAACACAAAGAACGCGAATGTCTGGCGCAAGGACTTTTGCAAGTGAATCACTCACAATATCTAAGCTCGCCTTTGCTGCCACATAAGCAAGATTGCTCCCAACCCCAGTAAAACCAGCAATGGATGAAACATTCACAATCAGACCATCTCTATTTGCTTTTAGCAATACTTGAAAAGCCCGAATAGATGCAAACACTCCACGGAAATTTGTCTTCAAGATATCATCAATCAGATCGTCGGTAAGTGCATCTAAATTTGCAGCCGGCACAGGCTTAGTAAAGCCGGCAGAGTTCACTAAAATATCGCATCGACCTAGCCGTAACTCAACTTCTTTAGCAGCAGCTACCAGGCTTTCTGAATCAATAATGGAAGCATTCAAGCAAAAATGCTTTCCTGCTGGCAACTGATTGATCTGCTCTACACTTTTTTCAATTGCGTTGCGTCCAACCAAGACACAGGTAGCACCTAAACTAGCTAGTCTCTTTGCTGTAGCAAAGCCAACGGCACCGCTGCCGCCAATAATGACGGCAACTTTATTATTTAAATCATCTACAGATTGAAATGTATTCATAAAATCCTAAGGGATAGGTGGGGCCGGGAAAACCATTTCACCAGCTTGTAATACAAAAGAATGATTTAGCTTGCAAGCTCCAGTAGCTGCATCAGTTAAATACTCTCCAACTAATTGTTTGGAGACACCAAATACAGGATCACTTTCCAAGTTTTCATCTGTTGAATCAAAAACCTGGGTGATTAAAACCTTATAGCCAGGTTTTGAAATCATAAAATGAATATGGGCAGGTCTATTTGGATGTCTTTTTTGTGCGCGCAATAATTCACCACACGGACCATTGGTTGGCACGGGGTATCCAGCTGGGCGGATAGTAGTAAAAAAGAATTCGCCATTTTCATTGGTCTCAAAGCGACCACGCAAATTCATATCTGCTTGCTGCTCATCTTGGTTTTCATAAAATCCGACAGGTGAAGAATGCCAAACATCTACAACTGCGCCAATCACGGCCTGCTTTGATTCATCAACAATGCGACCACGCACCTCCATTGCTTGGCCAGCCAGCTCAGTTCTGGAGATATTCTCCCCCCAAGAACACAAGGGGGCATTTTTTCGCCAAAACGGACCAAGCAAAGCAGCGTAAGAGCCACCATCTAAATCTAAATTATTGATTGTAGATACTAAAGAGGAGACGCCTAATATATCTGCCGCCAAAACAACCTCGTTAGTATTTTTTCCAGTTGCCTGACCAATGCCAACAATGAATTGGAGCGCCTTTTCGAACTCGAGCTCAGTTAGTCGATTCTCCAATACAAATTGATGCAAATGTTTGGTTAATGAGACTACTAAAGTTTTAAGTCTCTGATCCTCCGTACTTTGCATCGCCGCAATGGTGATGTCCAGTATAGATTCAGGACTAGTTATAAGCGCCATATTTAAACCCCAGATCTCTCTTTCGTCCACCTTTGGTTAGGGGAATATTGAATTTAATTAGGAAACTTGCGAGGTGCTAATTTCTACAATTATCGAAAATTAGTTTATAGCAAATTAAAAAATACAGTATTGCTAGAGCCAGCTCCATAAATAGTACTTTGCCCTACCGGCATAGCTGCATATTTATTAGGGTTGCATTGGAAGATTTGTGGAGATTACTTAAATACTGAGCGGCATAAATAGAAAAACGACTTAGGAATTTCTCCCTAAGTCGTTGATTTCATTGGTGGGCCCACCAGGACTTGAACCTGGGACCAAAGGATTATGAGAGCAGACATCCAAATAAAACCACTAGGATTTCAAGAGGTTACGTCGCCTGTTTATCAGTGTGTGAGCTGTTGTGTGACTAGATTAACAAGATCGCAAGATGCAATACCTCGCTCTTTGGTTTTCAAAACCACAGGATTTTTGGAGCAACCATCTAATACCTCGTTGCTCCAAACTGTTTTTTGCATGTGGTTGATAAGCGTTACTTAAAGTAACGCTTATATAGCGAGGGGCTGCTAACGACCTTGATTTCAACCCGTTCATGCCACCGGGATCAGTTTAATTTGCCTCTGATAGCATTCTGCAGTACTCTAACAAGAAGTTTAATTGCACAATTCCGCATATCCTTTAGCTACCAAAGGTGACATCTCCAGGGCTACACTCTCAATACCAAATTGCTTACTTGCTGTTTAATAATTTATGCCAAAAATAGTTCACCATCTTTTTAACTCCGATGAAAAACATCTTGAGCAGATAAAAGAAAGCCTCTTATTAGGCGCCTCTGATTTGGCTAAAAATACTAGCGTTGAAAATATTAAAATAGATGACTTGGTTAATAAGGCTGAAGTCTCTCGCAGTACCTTTTATAAAGTATTTCATTCCGTTGATAGCCTTTTTAAAGAGCTGGGCAAAAAATTATCAAATGAAATCACGGAATATACTTTATCTCACTCCCCTGCAATTCCAGACGCAGCTGCTCGCGTGGCAATAAAAACTAAACGAGCGCTACTGTTTATTACTAAGGCCCCATTTCTGGCTTCCTTGCTATTAAAAGAGGAATGGCCTAGCTCTGATCCAAATCACATGATGTACAAAGATATAGAGAAAGACTTTATGGACGGGAAAGCCCAAGGCTACTTTTCTGATATGCCTGCATCGATTGGCACAAATCTGATCCTTGGTTGCTTAAGAGGTGCCGCTAAAGATATTCTTGAAACTAAACAGCCTGACGATTATATAGATAAGGTTATCTATCAAATTCTCATCAGTTTGGGGGTGGACCAAAAAATTGCTGCTGAGTTATCCAAGAATCCTGCTTCGGCCCTCTCGGTCCCTCCAACGGGTGTAGCTTCGAATATAGCGTCATTGCAAAATCATACAAAAGCTAATTGAAGCATTAGGCAATACCATCCCCTACGCTGGTACTACTGTTACCCGCTGAACCATCCCTAAATCAGAATATTGCAACATTTGGCTGTGCAGAATGTAAGGTCCTACGAAGTCTTTAAAACGCATCCGAAATGTAACTGAAGTCGGCATTTCTGGAGTCCCGCCAGCTGGTAGGGCTACCGTATCGCACCAATAAGGATTGATTGATTCGCCGTTAATCTTGATGATGTACATTGGATTGACGTGAATGTGAAATGAATGGGCAATGCTGTTGCAATTAAAAATAGTCCACTCCTCTATGGAGCCTAGGATCACATTCTGAATGATGGTATTTGCAGGCTGTAACTGGTAATCATAGGTCGGGAAAACAAATGGCAGAAAGTATTTAGAGCCTTCGATGGGCTTTCCAGTGACCTTAGAAATACCCTCTTTTGCAAGGGCAATATTTTTCTTCACAAACTCTGTAATTTCTGATGCTGCAGTCTCTGCGCTAGCCATTGTCTGATTAATCAGCGATGGAGAATTTCGAGAGGGATCTAGACTTTCATTGCCAATCATATTGAGAATGATGCTGCGCTTTTTACCACCAGCGCAAGCTAACTCTTGATCAGTGATGGGCTTTAAGAAGTTGCATACTGGCAATGGCGTAGCTGGTAATGCCATTACTTTTTGAGAATCCAACACTACAATCTTTGCTAAAACATCTCCCGGCAAAATAGCAGTTTGCAGGCCTTTTGCAATTTTGACAGGCAGCGATCTCAGCAGATAAGTGCCTGGCTCTCCAGCTTGAATCACAACTGAAGAACGATTACCTGCTGCCAACAAAATACCCCCGCCATTCTTTTTTCGTGCATCAGGATATTCTTGATAGGTACTACTGCCCCATCCATCTATTGTGTATTGATTTAGAGTATGCCCATCTAAACTCAGATTAAGGTAGTTAAATACTTGGGTATTAATGAAGCGCCATCTCTGCACTTCCCCACTTTGCATAACGATTGTTGGCTGACGCACACCATTAATCAAAACAGGCTGACTGTCTACGTCATCTTGTTTAGAGCTATGAATTCCATGACCTGTGGGGTGATTAGCTATTTGGGCGAACTTCTCTAGCAAGCCATCCTTTACGCCGTAGTTATTACTAGTTTGGCTACTCGCAAAATAAGGCGCCTGAAATAGAAAAATCAATTCTTCTGCTTGAGCCATCTCTGGCAAATCATCGGCAGGGCCGCGTACCATGATTGCCCCAGACATAAGACTAGCTACCTGAATTGCACTACTGCCATGGTATTGAGGATGGTAATAAAACGGCCCTTCAGGGTGATCTTTAGGAATCTGATAAACGTACTGTCTTGAATCTCCATTTGGCAAAACTCCACCACTGTTGGGATCAACTACATAATCACCATACTCCAGCGACTTCCGATCTGAATCCATCCCTGGGTATACATGTAAGCCGTGAGTATGCAAATTAGTAGTGTTGGGCTTCATGTAATTAGTGGGATCTCGGAAAGCCGCAAACGGAGGATTTACAGGTAAGTTGTTGACCAACTTAATTCGCAATTGATCCCCGCCCCTCACTACCAATGTTGGTCCAGAATAACTAGGGCCTTGATTATCAAAGCCATAAGCACGTAAGGACACGGGATATTTTTTGCTTGGATCATCCCCAGCCAACTTTGTATCAAAGTAAGACGCTGTTAAAGTCACATCTAGCAAACCATTTTTAGACTCAAGCAAGGTGGGCTGTACAAAAGTTTGTTTAGGAGTGGCTAGTGATACCCCTTCTTCACGGCTGCAAGCAGTAAAACTTGCTGGAACTACTACGCCCGAAGCGAGTGTCGCACTCAAGCGCAAGAAATGACGGCGATCGATTCCCATAACTATCCTAGGCAATCGCCAAGAAAGCGTTTGGGGTCAATTGCTTTATTACTGCCTTGCCTAATTGACCTGATTCATTACTGCCCCAGCCTAGAAGTTGGTCTTTACCAATCGCTAATGTGTGCGCTTCTCCAGCGGCAATCCTTCTCACCCCCGATAACTTAGGAATAAGTGTAGGAGCACTTCGAGACAGAAGATCGCCATGTCCCAGCTGACCAAACCCATTCCAACCCCAAGAGTAAACTTTTCCACTTACTGATAAGGCAATCGAATAGTGCATGCCACCAGCAACTGATGTGATCTTTTCTGGAAAAGGAATCAGCTGTGGTCGATCAATATAAGATTGGGGGCCACCCCCAACCTGCCCGAAGTGGTTGCTACCCAAACCATATACCTTGCCCTCATTAGTAACAACGAGAACGTGAGTAGAGCCTACAGCGATGTTACTAATTTTCCCTGGGAACGGAATCAGCTCAGGCATATATACGGCATTAAGATGCCCAAGCCCCAGCTGACCTGCAGAATTACTTCCCCACCCATATACTCTTTGGTCTTTGGTGAGCGCAAGGATAAAGTTGTCACCAATTGCAATATCTTGAGTCTCAGGAAGTCCGGCAATCAACCCTGGTGATGCATTGATTTGGGATTGTGTGCGCCCTAAGGCACCATCCGCATTCAATCCCCATGTATACACTTTCCCCGCTTGATCAATTGCAGCGTATAGAAATTGTCCAGCCGAAACCTTGATTGCATCAGCAATATCATCAATAAGAGCAGGCTCCTCCGAAAATGAAGCCTTTCCACCAACACCAAGTTGACAAAAGCCCCAGATATAAACTTTTAGGCGCTCCGAGATCCCTAAGCTAGCGCCGTATCCTGCAGATGCATTAGAAAATTTAGTAGGGTAACTAATAAATACCGGCTTACTATCCGTATTTTTTTGGGAGCTACAAATATCAATATAAGGCGAGGTAATACGGCCACTTCCAGCACCACCCCAACCCAGCACCTCACCAGACTTCAATAAAACTAAAGTTTGGTCTTTACCTCCAGCGATAGCAGTAACTTCAAATAATTCACCGTGAATTCTAGCCACAAAAGTGCCCGCTAAATATTAATAGATTTATGGGGTAGGATAAAAAGTTGGCGGATAAGGAATGCCTTCTTTCATGTAATTATTTTGTCCTGTAGGTCCAAGTGCTTGGTCATAATTCACCAACCCCCTAAAGCAACCAACTGAATAAGGATATTCTCTGTTGAGTACATAGTGATAAGTATTCTTACTTGTGCCATCAGGCATTGTGATTAGAGATGTCGTCCCATGGCATATATCAAGCTCTGCATTAGTTATGTTATGTCCATCTGCTGCTCGAGGACCCGTAATCGGAAAACCATCTAAGGCGAAACCAAATACTGGTGATTGGCCGGTTGTTCCTTGATTAGGAAAGCATTTCCAAGAATAACCATGAAGATGATATTGTTGGTTATATGGATGGCCAAAACATGCATCCAAAGGCAATGCATTAACCGGGTTGTAATAATTACCACTTGAATCATTGGCTTTTTCAACATGCCATACCGCACCAGTAAGAGTAATGCCCACTATTAAAGAATCAATTGGGTAGGCGCCGCTTACAACAGGATTTAAAGGAACAACACTACTTAAGGGGTAAGGCGAAATTCCAATCTCAGCAGCATTATTATAGTGCTGACCTGTAGCCGGATTAGTCCCGCCGGGTAAGGCCGCATAGTATGAATAAGCAGCCGTTCCAGACTGGACTGGAAAAGTTCCCATCTTCGTACTTGGTAAGCCATTTCCCGAAAAAGTTCTACTACCAGTGGTGCTATATCCAGTCAGTTGGGCAGTCTGATCTACGGTCATTGCAAAAACACTCCCAGCCGCATCATAGTAAGTTGCACTATTTGAACCATCAACATAAGGAATTTGTGAAAGCGTAATGATGTTTGTATTTGTATTTGTCCATGATGTACTGAGAATACTCAGCGTATCTGGTATAGAACCTATAGTCCTAAATGCGGCACCAATACATTGACCATTTGTAGCGCAAGCCACGTTACTTGATCCACTGGCAGCTGTTACTAATGTTGTAATCTCAGTCGATGACGAGGAACCGTTATCGCTTCCACTACCACCTCCGCAAGCCAACAGAATCACTGCTGACATTAGAAGCGCACCAAAGGCTAATCCGGACTTCTGGAGCCCTTTTAATTTATTCCACCTGCTAAGCATTTCAGAGCCCTTTAATGTCTAAATATACATGGCGTCATTTTGACATAAATCAACTCTGAGTCAAGCAAAAAAGGTAGAATCTTCCAATGGCAAAAGCTTTAGATCACCGAGTAAGGGTTGCAGCACTCCGCCGCGAGGAGATGCAGTTGCACCTCCTGTTTTCCGGACTCACCCTAGCCTCTACGAACTCTATCTATAAACTAGAGGTTGAAGATGTCATTAAGCAAGCCGAAGTCTCAAGAGGTAGTTTTTATAACTACTTTCCATCACTTCCCGCTTTATACGATGGTCTAGCAAAACAGCTCATGGAAGAATTTGATGGCCTAATTAATGTATCGATGCCCCAGAACTTTGATACAACGACACGCTTAGCCTCAACAATGAGAATATTGATGCGCTTGGTAGTCGACTTTCCGATGCTCGGCAGATTTTTAACTCAAATTCAATGGCCGAATCAAAATCCTGACGCAGAGATCTTTCAAAATATGATTCGCGATATTCATCTGGGTATTAAAGAAGGAAGTTTTACCGATATGCCAGCCTCTATCGGTGCCAATATTGCCATTGGTAGCCTGATTGGAGGTATCCACACCATGCTCCTTAAGCGCCCCGCCAAAGGCTTTGAAGATCAAGTTACCAATCAAGTACTAATAGGCTTGGGTATAGATGCAAAAGTGGCCAGCAAAATTTCTCAAATGCCATTGCCTGCTAAATATCAGCTCCCTGAAACCGGCATCTTTGGAAAGTTGGTTGAAATGGGTGCTTTAGCTAAAAAGTAAGCATTAGCAACTAGAGAGCATCAACGATTTTGACCAAGTACTATCCCATTACGAAGTATCTCGTAATGCACATGGGGGCCGGTTGATCTGCCGGTCGATCCCACTTTAGCAATCACTTGAGATTTCTTCACATCATCACCAAGCTTTACTAATAATTCTTGTGCGTGAGCGTATCGAGTGATTACCCCATTCTTATGGGCAAGCTCAATGAGGTTTCCATACTCACTATCCCACCCTGCGCGGATCACCTTTCCTTCGGCGGTCGCCAGAATCGGAGTGCCAAAAGCTGCAGGGTAATCAGTGCCGTCATGCCAAGCAATTTGACGAGTAAAAGGGTCAAGGCGATAACCTAAGCCACTAGTGGGTTGGGTTGAGGCAACCAAGGGCAATCCTGAAGGTACTGAATTGGCGACATCCCAAGTGCGGGTCAATGAGCTCTGAATTTCATTCAATCTGGCATGCATGGCAAAAGTATCCTGCAAAGTTTGATCTAAACGAACGCCATATTGCTCATCTGTATTACCGAGATAATGAGCTGTGCTTGCAGGCCTCAGAGGGCCACCCTGAGCATTAAGTAATTCAGAATCACTTAACTGACTATGGCTAAGATTCAGCTTTCCATTTGAACGCAAGAGTTGGAACCGCAGAGCATCGAGCTGATCTAATTTACGTTGAGCCTCATCTAAACGGGTTTGTAATTCAATTAACTTAATCTCATAATCATTTTTAGAGTCGATTACAAGTCGCTTTTCTGAGAGCTGCCTTGTATTCATTGAGAGAAAAATGTCACTCGCACTATTACTAAATGAGTTGAGTGCCCAAATCAAGATCAATATTGTTGGGAGGCCAAGAATTCCACCAAGCAAAAAATGCCTCATGGTGAGATGAATTTCTCTTGTGCGACTATGGGGCCCTAGCATGATGATGATTTGCATATGCCCTACCTTATTCCTGAATTCATTTGCAATATTGGCTGCATTACTGCCATGACAATTCCTAGTACTAGAAGGCCCATCAATAAGATGAGGACTGGCTCCAATAAACTCGTGAATATTTTTGTTTTTTGTTCTGCTTCAAGTTCAGCATTCTCTGCGCCGTATTTGAGCATTTCAGCTAACTGGCCAGATGCCTCTCCCGAACGAATGAGGTGAATCAGAATTGGAGAAAATACCCCTTGACTGCCCAATGCACGAGATAGGCTAGCACCCTCTCGAAGGCCAATCTCAGTTGAATCAATTGCTTTTTTCAAGAGATGGTTACTTAAAGTATTTTTAGAGCTTTGTAAGGCTACCAATATTGGCACATTCGCACTCACGAGCATTGCCATCGTATTGGCAAACCGAGCAGTCTCAAAACCCAAAAACAATGGCCCAATAACAGGTAAATCCAAATAGTAAGTATCAAAGCGCAGACGAAGATCAGGCCTCTTAAGCATTCTTTTAGCAAGATAAATCACTACTACAGTAACTATGACGAGCAGCCAACTCCAATCCACTAAAAAATGAGAGAGCCCCAATACAAAGCGTGTGGATAAGGGGAGTACTTGTTTGGTAGTTTCAAATACTCTAGCAATCTGAGGCACAACATAGGTCATTAAAAATAAAATGACCATGAATGAAACGCCTGTCAACATGGCTGGGTAAACTAAAGCAGCTAAGGCTTTTTGCTTTAAGGCTTGCCGCTTTTCTAAGAACTCCGCTAACTGGGATAGGACTTGCCCCATTTTTCCAGATTGCTCGGCAGCTGCAACTACTCCTTGATATAAAGAATCAAAACTGCTTGCTTGAGTTGCTATTGCGCCAGATAAAGACAGGCCGGCTCGTAATTCATTGACGATTGACTGCAGGGTAGCTTTGATATTTTTTTTAGAGCTTTCCTCAGACAAAATGATCAGGGCTTCGTCGATCTGAACCCCTGATCGCACTAGTAATGCAAATTGCTTAGTTAAGATAGCCAGGTCACTTCGAGAGAGGGGCTTATTTTCAGAGAAGTAGTGCTCCCAGAATGCTGTTTTTGTCCACTTTGCCTCAGGTTCGACACTAACTGGAACGAGCTGTTTTGACAGTAACTGCTGGCGGATGGCGCGAGCGCTCTCGCCTTCAGCGATTCCGCGTTCACTTCTGCCGCCATAGGTGAGTGCTTCAAAGCGATAGCGCGTCATATTGAATACCTATCAGTCAACTACAACCGCGCCAGTAACACGCATCATTTCTTCGACAGTAGATTGCCCTGAATCAATCCATCTTTGACAGTCATCTGCCAGACTTCGCATACCATTATTTACTGCCTGCTTACGAATCTCACTTTCAGCGGAACGGTTATGAATTAGCTCTTTAATGGATTCTGTTGCCATCATGAGTTCATAAATCCCCGCTCTACCGCTATAACCAGATTCACTACATTCCTTGCAGCCCTTACCAAGACATGATCGACATTGCAGACGAATGAGTCTTTGGCCCAAGACACCCAATAGTGTTGATGAAAGTAAAAAGGGTTCAATGCCCATATCAATGAGACGAGTCACTGCTGATGGAGCATCATTAGTATGTAGAGTCGCTAACACCAAATGACCTGTCAAGGAAGCTTGCACAGCAATCTGAGCAGTCTCTAAGTCTCGAATTTCCCCAATCATTACAATGTCTGGGTCTTGGCGCAGAATCGCTCGCAACGCCCTTGCAAAATTCATATCGATCCGTGGGTTGACCTGAGTTTGGCCAATGCCATCGAGGTTGTATTCGATAGGATCTTCCACAGTCATGATGTTGTTTGTTTTATTCCGTAGACGCAGCAAAGCACCGTAGAGCGTAGTCGTTTTACCGCTGCCAGTAGGCCCTGTTACCAAAACAATTCCATGAGGCTTATGAATTAACCGATCAAAACTTGCAAAAGTATCATCAGCCATGCCCAAAGTCTTCAAGTCCAAACGCTCATAGTTCTTTTCTAGCAAGCGCATCACAACACGCTCACCATGAGCAGTTGGCAAAGTAGATACGCGCACATCAATCGCTTTTCCACCAATTCGTAATGAAATTCTGCCGTCCTGTGGCATCCGCTTTTCAGCAATATCTAAGGAAGCCATGATTTTTATTCGAGATACTAGAGCTGCATGCAAGTCTTTACGCATATCAACAATGTCACGCAAATTACCATCCACCCTAAATCTAACAACGGATTTACGTTCAAAAGCCTCCAAATGAATATCAGATGCTTCACCATGAATGGCTTGCTTTAAAACACTATTAATCATCCGGATGACTGGTGCATCATCGTTTGCCTCCAATAAGTCTGTCGAGACTGGCATTTCCTGCAGAAGGCGAGATAGGTCTACTGCGTCCTCAACCTCATCAAGCACCTGAGATGCATCAGAATCTCCTTGTGCATAAAAAGCATGAATCATTTCTATGACTTCAGCGCTTGGTTTCTCTATACGCGTCACAGCGCCAACTGAGCGGCAAATTTCATGAACAACTGATAAATCGGTTGCAGGACTGTGTATTAGGGTGAAGGTCTCAGCATCGCCACCGACTAGCTCATTAGCGACCACCCTCTTTAGTAAGACCTGATGATCCCTAGAGTAGGCAAAAGGAATGCGTTGCATAACTAATTTGCTGAAGAATTGTTAGTAGGTAGTACGGGAGCATTACCAGAAGCCTCAGGGGGAAGCGATCTAGTTACTACTGGCTTCGTATTAATGCTGTTGGCTGGCAACCTAGGGGTCATGATGGGCTCCGCAGAATTTTCTACGCTAGGCAAACCAGTTTCTTTAGGCAGCAACATTGGTAACTGCTTAAATTGATCTTCTTTGCCTTGCATCAGGCTTAGACGATTGCTGGTAATCTCATCTGCCTGGTTCTTATCTCGCAGAACGTAGGGGCGCATAAATACCAAAAGATTACGCTTTACCCGATTCTTGTTGTCATAACGAAATAGTTGACCAATCAAAGGGATACTGCTTAAAAATGGAACGCCGCTAGATCCATCTGCATACTCATCAGAAATTAACCCGCCCAGAACCACCATTTGCCCATCATCGACTAAAACATTGGATTCAATGTTGCGCTTATTCAAAACAATTCCAGAAGTTGTTTGTGCAGCTACTGAAGATACCTCTTGGTAGATCTGCATTTTGACGATGCCGTTATCAGAAATTTGCGGCCTAACTCTCAATAAAATTCCCACATCCTGCCGAACGTAAGTCTGGAAAGGTGTCACGGTCGATGTAGAGCCAGTTGTTGAGTAAGAGCCAGTCAGAATCGGAACGTTCTGCCCAACAATGATGCGTGCCTCTTCATTGTCTAAAGTAATCAAATTCGGGGTTGATAAAATATTGGTACCAGTTGCCGTCTGAAGCGCTCTCACTAAGGCAGACATGGCATAGGTACCATTGAATCGACTAATCAAACCTAAATTCAAACCTGGGGCAGGCGCAACTGGAACACCGCCTGTACTAGCTCCACCATTGACAAGGTTATTTACATTTTGATTGAGCCCAAAAATATTCCCTCCTACGCCTTGATTTTGACCAGGGGGTCCGTAATTCGTACTGCCAAATCCAACGTTTTGGTTGCCAGATCCTATGAGGAAGTTCCACTGAATTCCTAGCTCTGCAGCAGTTTCATTACTCACTTCTACAATCAGGGATTCGATATAGACCTGATTGCGGCGCAAATCTAACTGCTCGATGACCTGTCTAAGGCTTCGATATAAGGGCTCACTACCAGTAATTAGAATTGAGTTAGTTGCAGGCTCAGCTTGAATAAAGCCGCCAATATTAGGATTACTTGAGCTCGTTAATGCTGAGGTAGCTAAGTTTATTCCTGCGGCAGAGGATGCTGCAGATTGCGTTGCCCCTAGGGTATTTTGCTGAGGAGCGCTAGCAAGTGTGGAAGGGGCATTGCTTGAACTAGCGACTTGTGCAGATAAGGCTGCATCCGCTGCCACCAAGGCACGCAAGGTAACAGCCAGCTTACTAGCCTCAGCATTTTTTAGTGGT
This sequence comes from Polynucleobacter sp. JS-JIR-5-A7, assembly GCF_018687935.1. Taxonomy (NCBI): domain Bacteria; kingdom Pseudomonadati; phylum Pseudomonadota; class Betaproteobacteria; order Burkholderiales; family Burkholderiaceae; genus Polynucleobacter; species Polynucleobacter sp. JS-JIR-5-A7. The sequence goes on from NZ_CP061308.1 coordinate 1,703,383, forward strand.
ACCACCCAAATATTGCCATTCTTATTTCCAGGAGTATCAAGCTTGGCTACCAAGATACGCACTTGCCTAACTCGCTCAGGACTAGAGCTGCGAACCAAAATTGAATTACTCCGAGGCTCAGCCAAAATCATCGTCTTTAATGCTGGGTCAGCAGTTGCAGTCGCGCCGTTATCAAGTACTTTCGTTAAGATTGATGCCACATCACTTGCAAAAGCGTATTGCAATTTAATGGTCTGCACATCAGTAGATGTGGGAGCATCTATAGAATCAATCAAAGTAGCAATTCTCTGAATATTGCTAGCGTAGTCCGTTACCACGATGGTGTTATTGCCAGGGTAGGCATTAATCGTATTGTTTGGCGAAACTAATGGGCGCAATACTGGCAATAAGCTGTTGGCTGACTCGTAATTGAGCTTAAAGACCCGAGTAATAATTTGATCACCCTCTTGCTTTACCTTGCCAGTTGTAACCGAGGTACTTACCAACTTAGCATCTGCTTGGGTAACGACCCGATAAATACCATTAGTCTCAACCAAAGCAAATCCAGAAGTACGCAATGCAGTGGAAAAAGAATCTAGTGCTTTTGTTTTGGTAACTGGTTTATTACTAATCAGCGTAATGGTGCCTTTCACTTGCGGGTCAACCAATATAGTTTGACCCGTCGTTTTTGCAACTACGCTGGCTACTGATTCAATATCAGCATTATTAAACGATAGCGTAATAGTTGCAGATTCAGTAGGGGAATTATTTTGTGCAGACACAATTGGCATAAATGCCATCTGATTACACAGAAGGCATAGCAAAATCTTTAGAAAGAAATGTCTCTTATTAATATTCATTTGGTATGAATTACTGTCTTGTTCTTAATACTGCATACGATAAATATCGCCATCTTTTTTCCCCAACAAAGATAGCAAACCAATTAAAGAGTCTTCTGCCTCAGGTGCTGCATGAGCGCTGCCCAAAAAATGCACACCTGAACTATCTTTAGCGCCAAGCTCTCCTTTGCCGTTAAGCAAGAGAGGGCCTGCAGTGGTATCAATAGCAAAAGAGGTTCCTGCTTGACCCAAATTAGCTTTGATTTCATAACTGCCCAATGGCTTTACTACACTAATAGGGCTACTTACATTATTCATATGCAGTCGAATAACTCCCGTAGTATCGGCGCCCTTTTGAAGATCGCCCCATTGTGCTAAGAGCTGACCACGAGGACGCAGCGTGCTCCAAGGATTACCAAAGGCTTCAAGGATAGAAGCAGGCAATGTCATTTCACCAGCGGTAACTTTAATTTGATTAAGGCCAATGGTAATCAGTAATGGCTTATCAAGTGATACAAAATTGATTTCAACCAGACACTGGCCATTCACCACGCTGCATTGAGTATTCCAAGTCAATCTTTCTGTTAAGGCAACTGGCGCTCGGCAAGAACCGCTCGCTAAGTCTGGCTCAGAGAAACCGAGTGCGGCACTTCCATTCCAAATAGTTCCAATGGGTTGGTGCAAAACCACGCGGCAATCCGATTGGCGATCGATTGTGCTAGCTAAAGTCGAGGCAGGAGTCTGCGATATGAGGATCGCCAATATCACTGATAGCGCAATCATCCAGAATACTTTAGAAATACTTTTAGCAGATGAATTTAAGAAAAGATTCATCTTGATTGCTCGGCTGCAATATTAGGAAAATTTGTAGCACCAATCAGCACACCCATTTGTTTCAATTTGGCACTGAGATTCACTACAGATAATTTAGGGGTTGAACTCACTTCAATATAATCTGGGTATAGGCTCCACGTTTTTCTCATCTCCTCCAGGGCATCGACTGCACTAGAAAATGAGACATCGCTCATTTGAAGTTCAACCCGAGGTGGATTTTCTGTATTCAGCCTTAATACCGCTGGCTTAATACCTTTTGCCACCAAGATCATTCGAATTCTTTGAAGCTCTGCCTCATCCATGGGCTCGATGCTGCTTACTTGTGATGTATTTGCCTTAGATAATCTAATGAGATTTTCTAATTGCGCCCATTGTGCTGGCCGCAATGCGACCCTAGACTCCATATCATTGACGGCTGGCAAGATCCAATAGTTAAGACATAAGAATATGAAGGCGATAGCCAAGACTGCCCAGAGAAATGGAGACGGCTTTCTCTGAAAATGGCGAGCCTGAATTGAACTTAGCTTTTCCAGAATTTGGGAAAGGAAGCCAATTGTGGGTAATGAGCCCCACCGGGAGAATACCTTTGCCATAGTCAAGGGTGGAAATTTCACGAAATGCCTCATCCAGATCTGTAAATAGGGTCTTGAGGGTCACCTCATAATGACACCATGTATAGTACTATATCCGAATATAGAGCAAGGCTAGAGCTAGGCTTAACTAGGTTTTAGTGTCAAAAATGGCATTTTTGGGAATATGCCGCAATAAACCACTAGAAGGTGAATTTTTGAAACGAATACAAACGCTTATTCTCAGCAAGTTAAGCGACACCAGAGCGAATCTGGATTGGCATATTCGTCAATCAAAAAAATTACTGGGAAAGAATTCCTTAGCCTCCGCTTACCTGACTCCAATTCGGGTGAGTCAATTGATTTCCTATGTCTTTATTCTGCTAACGCTAGTCTCTTCAACTTACTGGCTCATTCATATCCTACAAATTCCAAGTCCTGCAGAAATTCTTCCAAAGAACTTCAAAGGGATCACTCTGCACACCAATCAAGATATTGGGACGAGTTACATGCTGTTTGGCAGCAAACCCCTTGCCGCAGAAAATATTGTCTTACGTGTGCTGGTGGTAACTGGCAAGAATGAGGCCGGACTTAACCAAGGATTCGCTCTTTTTGATATCGACGGCAAATCCACTGGAGCGATTGCGGTTGGCGAGCAAATGAACAGAGGAATGATGCTGCAATCCATCAATCCTGATTCAGCTACCCTACTCTATCAAGGCAAGGAGTTGAGCTTTGCTTTACAAAAAAGCAAAAATTCAAGCAGCTCTAACGATAGGCCATCACAAGTTAGAAAAAACTAAATCAATACCATGCTCAATCTTCTTAATACAGTAAAAAAGCGGACCAAAAACAAAGTCAGTAATGGTGAAGCTGGATTTACCTTAATTGAAATGATGGTGGTACTTGCCATCATTGGAATCTTGGCCGCCTTAATCGTGCCAAGGATCATGGGGCGCCCTGATGAAGCTCGCATAACAGCGGCTAAGCAAGATATCGGCACCATCAATCAGGCCCTCAAGCTCTATCGCCTAGATATTGGGCGCTACCCAACGGCGGAGCAAGGGCTTAATGCTTTGGTTACACGACCTAGCGCTGAACCTATTCCACAAAACTGGAAGACAGGCGGGTACTTAGACGCACTCCCGAACGACCCTTGGGGCAATCCATATCAATATACCAATCCAGGCACTAAGGCAGAAGTTGATGTCTTTAGCTACGGGGCCGATAAGAAACCAGGTGGAACTGGTACTGATGCTGACATTGGAATCTGACAAAGAGAGATCTTCCCTTTGCCCGCCTAAATCATCAGACGGAGGATTTACTTTAATTGAAATGTTATTGGCTTTAACGATCGTGGCGATCTTGTTAGGTGTTGCAGTACTAGCCATTCCAAACCACGATGAACGCTATTGGCGCAACAATTTAGACCAGCTAGTGAGCACCCTAAATGCCGCACAAGATGAGAGCCAAAGCAGCGGGATTCCAGTGAGCGTTGCTATCAACCAGTTGGGTTGGCGTTTTAGCAAGCCGACTCGAACTGGGCAAGTTCAAGACCCCGCCCTAACAAATACATTCATTCCCGAGGCATATAAACCTCACTTATGGTTTAAGCCTGTGAACGTAGAGCCTATTCAATTCAATTTAGGCACTGAATATGTGAATGAGGAATTGCGAATCCCTCTTGAGCAGGAAAAAAGATTGGCAATACTCATTCGCTCAAATGATGGTCGCTTTTATTGGGAAAGCCAATGAGAGGAAAACTACGGGGCGACGAGGGCTTCATGCTTATCGAAGTATTGGTTGGTTTAGCCATTCTAAGCATCACCTTAATTGCTGCTCTACGGGCTATCTCTCTGGCAGCAGATACACAACTTGCCGTATCAGAACGCACTATGGCCCTATGGAGCGCCGACAATACTTTGAATGACATTCGGATGAAAAAGGTTTGGCCAGAAATTGGGACCAATACTTTTAGCTGTCCGCAGGGAACTTTATTACTAGTATGTCAGCGCAAAGTTAGTCCGATGCCCAATCCAAACTTTAGACGTGTTGAGGTAACTGTTTTTTTAGGCAGTCAAGCCAATAGCACCGACATTAATGGGCCACGTCTTGCATGGCTGGTAACTGTAACCCCAAATCTCAATGCGGGGGCACTATGAACGATATGGTGAAAACCCCATCAGAGGCTGGCTTTACGCTCATTGAAGTCCTGGTTGCTTTGATAGTCATCTCCATAGTTGGGCTGATGGCTTGGCGTGGAATGGATGCCATGATGCGTGGGCAAGAAAATATTGAAGGTAGAGTGAAGCAAGATGCAGTCTACATCCAGCTTATTCGGCAATTTGAACGGGACTGTCAAGAAATCATGCCTAGCTCCACTCTTGATATTCCATCATATTCAGTAGGTGAGAAAAATATCTGGTGGGTCAGACGTTATGAGCAAGCGAATCAGATCCATTGGGTGATTGTGGGATATGGGATTTCTGCTAACGGACTACGACGCTTGATAAGTCGGCCACTTGCCAATAAAACAGAGATCCTTGGGCTATGGCAAGCTGTACTTCGTGACCCCGATCTTGTCTCGAGCAATATGAAAACTTCGCTTGAGATTCCGGAAATCATTTATCAAGAGGCTAACGCCACCAGTAATGCTCCTGGTCAAGGGTCAATTAGCGCTCAATTAGCAGGATTCAATATGCGTTGGGGAATCAAAAATATTACGTTTCCAATTAGTCGATCTTGTTTAGCAGGAACGAGTTTATAAGATGCTCCATTCAAAATCCAACCAGCGCTATCACCGAGAAAACGGGTCAGCCACCATCACTGCTCTTATTGTGGTTGGTGTTGCTGCTGCGGTGATTAGTGGCTTGGTCTGGCGCCAACAGCTGCAGATCCGAAATATTGAAAATATTCGTGATCGCACCCAGGCCCATTGGCTTCAACATGGAATGATCGACTTTGCCAGACTCGTATTAACTCAAGATATGCGCACCAGTCAATCCGACCATTTAGGTGAGGCATGGGCGCTACCGCTGAACGATAGCAAGGTTGCAGACTTTTTAAAAAATGCAGATATTCCCGATGAAATCAAGAGTGTTTCAGTCAATGGCGCAATCACCGATGCTCAAAGCTTGTTTAATCTCAATAATGTATCTACCACCAATGGTGTGTTGATTTTCTCGCGGCTATTAACAACCATAGGACTAAACCCCAACCTTGCTCAACAAACGGCTCAAGCGCTACAGGAAAGGCAGATCGTCTTTAGTGATGTATATGATCTGATTGGTATACCGGGCTATAACGAATCCATGGTTGAGGTCTTACGTCCCTTCGTCATTGCCCTGCCGACGACCAGCACAATCAATTTCAATACTGCCCCAGCAGAAGTTCTGATGGCGGTTTTTCCTACGCTAACACGATCTACCGCAAATAACCTGGTACAACAGCGTACAAATACACCGGCAAAAGATTTGAATGAAATCAGCACTATTTTGGCTCGCTCAGGCGCAGGCATCAATGTCATCGTGGATACAAGCCTAATCAATGTCAGCTCTCAGTTCTGGCTTACAAATTCAGAAGTCAAGATTGGCAATGGCGTCTTTATGAATACAAGCCTCATACAACGCTCTCTAACACCCTTAACCTCGGGAAGCTACACGCAAGTTATTTGGAATAAAACCAATAGGATGCTATCAGAATGAACTTTTTAATTATTCATTGCCCACACAAGCCGTTTTCAGAGACAGCCTTGACTAATGGTGAGCTAGCCTCTCTCAAGGAGAGTTTTGAGTGGTGCCTATGTGAAACCAATTCTATTTATGCTCAATATCAATCTAGTGGAATTGGCAGCATTGATGCAATGCCTTACGCAGATGAGGTATTAGTTTTAATGCCCACCCTGGATATACGTCTCATTGAGATTAAAGTACCTTTAGTGAAGTCCAAAAAACTACAGCAAGTTTTACCTAGCCTTGTTGAAGATGAAGTCTTAGATAGTATCGACAATTCTCTGGTTTATGCTCTACCGCCGTTACCTGGCCAACTTGGATCCCAAAGAACTATTGCCATCACCAATCGTCAGTGGCTCTATTGGATAGCCAATCAACTGAAGGGCATTCTGACAAGCCGCATCCGCCTCATACCTGATTGCATGATTCTGCCGCTGGAAAGTGAGAGCAGCAATGTCAATGGGGTAATAAGCCCCTGCCTTGCGTACAAGCAAAACGACGTGGCAATCATTTATACATGGCACAAATCTACACAATTGGGTATTTCTTGGGTTGAGCACTCGGATACAAAGCAATTGCCTAGTGCTTTACAAAAAATTAAGCCTGCAGAATGGTCGTGGGACTGGATGGTAAATAACGCATTTAACTTTAGTCGCCGAACCGATGTAGGTGTAGCAGGTATCAATCTACTGCTAGCGATGCCAACACCAAAAAAATCAATTAAAAAACTCTCTTTTGAATGGCTCAAAAATCCAGTTCCTGCATTAATTGACTCTTCGAGCACTAAAACTTCATGGATGTATCGAAACATATGGGCACTTCCTGCTCGCTGGGCAATCTATGCAATGAGCAGCATCATATTGGGCTTGGGAATTTATACCTCTTGGCTTGCTATAGATAACTGGCGTTGGAAGCGCAATATGGATCTGAGCGTTGCTCAATTCTTAGCGCCAGAGACCATTGCCTTACTCACACAGAGCAAAGGGAATACTTCTATTTCGGAGGTTTTTGTCAAACAAGCGACTCAAGAGGCGCGCAATAAAGGCCTAGCTACAGATGCTGATTTCATTGCAATGACTGGCAAACTTCAACAGCTGAAAACTGCCCTAGGTAAAGAATCAATTAATAGCATGGAATACAACGGCTACTGCATTGATTTTGAATTTAAACCTGAGGGGGAACCGCTTAGCGCCAGGCAAGTAGTTGGAAAAGCTGAGTCACTAGGCTTGATGGTTACAGACCTTGGGAACAACCGTTACCGACTTCAACCCTATTCTGGATTGGGTCAAATTTAAGCCGAATATCTAAAGCTCACTGGACATTTTTGCTAGATTTCACCCACCAAAAATATATATGGATACTGTGAATATTCGCGTTAAATTCTATCTGTCGGTGCTAAAACGGCTCTTCTAATCCGTTGGTCGCGAGCTCGAATCTCGCCCCACCACCACAATCTACAAGTAGTTCATTGCTCCAATGGCAGACCTATATGTTTATTGGGGTTGCACTGGAAGATGTGTGGGAATTGCTTACACATTTTGTGGCACAAATAGAAAAACGACTTAGGAATTTCTCCCTAAGTCGTTGATTTCATTGGTGGGCCCACCAGGACTTGAACCTGGGACCAAAGGATTATGAGAGCAGACACCCAAGATAGAGCCTTATAAACAGGGGGTCTGCGGGTGGTCAGTGTCGGTGTGTAAGCAAATGTGTAAGCAAATTCGTGGATTTAAAGGAAGTGATCTCTCACTCTTTGGTTTTCATAACCACAGGATTTTTGGAACAACCATCTAGCACTTCGTTGCTCCAAAGTGGTTTTGACTTGTAGATGGTGGCCGTTACTTTAAGTAACGCTTAAGAGGTTTGTGGCCCCGGCGCTGCACTAGGGCCTTGGATAACTAATCCTGCTCCGCCACTATTACATCTTCACAATATGCCAAGCACCATTTAAGAAGCCATCGCCAGTTTTATCTCCAGGCTTAGTGTCTTTAACCCAGAAATACAAAGGCATACCCTTAAATGCTAATTGCTTCTTGCCATCATCGCGAGTGATTACAGAATAGTTGCCAGAAACCACCGTATTACCATCCACTAATAATGGAGGCCAATTTGCAGCACATGGGCCATTACAAGCAGATTTTCCTGAGCCAGATACATCTTTGGCAAAGGTATACAGAGTCATATTATTGCTACCTACTAAAATCCCATCATTAACCTTTGTATACGGAGCCATCGCCCCGCCACTCATCGAAGCACACGCGGCTAACGTAGCTGAAGCAATAAAGCCAATTAATATACTTTTAATACGATTCATTTGGATCTCCCTTGAAGGTTACAAATCAACTCTACGCCTAATTTACGTTTATCGCATTACGTTTTTAGAAACGGGTGGGCTAATAATGAAAAAACCACCGTAAGGTGGTTTTAATGTCTCCTCCAGCCAATAACAATCTAGGCATAGAATTAATGGCACAAATGTAACACCTATTAATAGGCTCTGTATTGTCATTTACCCTTGATTACCAGTATTTAAAGCGGGATCTCTCAACATCCACATCTGGACCTATAGCTCGCATCTTCATCTGACAATGTGGGCAAGTAAGCCCATCCCACTCTGCCAAATGTTTACTAGAGAGGCAACTTGTACAAGCAGGTGAGGTACTAATTTCTGTGTTGATACTGCCTGGGTGGGCAATCGTATATACATCAATGATTGAACAAGATTTACAGGCCATTACCACTTTAGATGATTGAATTCCGACCTCTCTACCTATGCCACTGATGCATTCAAAACTACAAGAGCGGCATGTAAATTTATATCTAGCCATAAATCTATCGCACTAATTCTTTTTAGATTGGAGTGCCAGTTTTTTCATATGAGCATCTTGAGTGAGTAGTTGCCTTTCTTGATTGGCTATACCAATGGTGATCTTTTTAGCAATAAGATCGGCATACACGCCATCAATCTTTTTAAAGAAATCCTCATAGACCGCTTTCTTTTCGGTGCTTAAACCCTCCAAAGCAATTGGCCGACACGAATTAGCTTCAGCCAAATAATTCTTCAATGCCACAGCTTGCTGATCCGTCAATTTATCTGGCGAACTAAAGAGGGCTTTGGCATGAGGATTATTTCTGGTAACAGCGATGATTTGACTATCTACCAACAATGCATCAGCACTTTGATTGCTACGGATGATGCAATCATTCAGTCGTTTGGCTACAGCCCCTGAGTGATCAGGGGCCGGGGCTGTCATTGGCGACGGAACTTTAGCAACTTGCACTGGGTTATTGGGTGCAACGTTTGTCGCGCATCCACTTAGGAAAGCAATCCCCATCAAACTGAGTTTGAATATGTTTTTCATTAAATAGCCTTAGATGTTTAGCGATACACAAAATCAGCACGGCGGTTTTCTTTAAATGCCGCTTCTGTCTGAGCTGGGTCAGCTGGCTTTTCTTTTCCAAAACTCACCGCTTCCAACTGAGATTCGCTAACACCTTGAGCAACTAGAGCTTTCTTAACAGCTTCGGATCGCTTTTGACCTAAGGCTAGGTTGTACTCTGCAGTTCCACGATCGTCGGTATTGCCTTGAATGATCACGGAGGCTTTTTGCTTTTGAAACGATTTTAAGTAAGAGGCATGGGCAGAAATGGTTGAAACATATTTTGGATCTACGGTATAGCTATCAAACTCAAAATAGATTGAACGCTTGCCATATACACTAGACTTGGGATCACTAATGGGATCGTAAGTCATTGAGCCGCCAGCATTAACCTCAGCCACACCATTAGCGTCATCTAACTTCACGCTACTACATGCGGATACAAACAAAACCAATAATGCCAATGGCAATACTTTTACAAATTTATACATGATGATATTTCCCAAATATGGCTACACATCGGTCGCCAAAAAACGAAGGGGTATGCCTATAGAGCACGTCCGGCCTAAGAAGATTAGGCTATTACTTTGGGTGGTTTAAAGGCTGAGTCAGGAAAGTTTTGCGTAAACAAAACTTCATTTGCAATAGAAAACATAGATACTGAAATCGGTGGAGAAAAAACAGTAATCCCAATTTCGGTAATATTTGCAGTTACATGGCTCATGAGGTACATAGTGTGAACCGGCTCTTTGTCATTTGCTGATTCTGCAATGTTTTGTGCTTGCATCACTATTGAACCGTTGGCGTAACTATTAGCAAGCTCTGCCCGCTCAATTGCGGCTTGAATAAAAATACTTCCAGCGGCCGCCTTAAATGCAATCAAGAAGAGGCATATCAATAGAGCGAGTGTTTTACTACGAAGCAACATGAGTCAAATTCTATACTTAATTAGTGATTTTGTCGTTTAAAACACCACTACATCGGCTTGCTTAGCGTCCTAAGCATCAGATTAAGAGTATGACCATGGGAAGTAAAGATTGTTTCAGATAGGAGTAAAGGGTAATTTAGCACCTAATGGCAGTTATTAATGAATTCACAGGTACTCAGCCACTTCTACTAAATTACCATCCGGGTCGCGCAAATAAACCGATCGGATTGGCCCCAACGCACCTCTTCTGGGAACTGGGCCTACGTCAGCAGTTACCCCAATATTTTTAAGGTGGAAAATGAAATCATCTAATGGCCCCGTAGCTATAAGACAAAAATCGCCCGAACCTATCATCGGAACCCTTGCCTTAGTTGGCGTTTCAGTTGCTTTATCTTGCAGATTAATTTTGAGCTCACCAAATCGCAATGCATATCGTGGCTGCCCTTCTGGCCCCTTAAAAAACTCTCTCTCAAAGCCCAGCACCTTCTCATACCATTGTGTTGTGAGCTCTATATCTGTAACAGTTAAAACAATATGATCAATACGATCAATGATTTTAATCACCAAATTTCCCTTAAAAATATGCCGCTAAAGTCAGCGGCATTTAAACTTCACTTGTAAGATTTTATATAAGTTACTTTGCCAAGAATCCTGCTTCAGCCATTAACTGCTTATGCAAAGCTTCATTCAATGTGAGCCAGTTTCTGAACTCTTTACCAGTCATGAATGTCTGATTGAATGCGCCATCAGCCATAAACTTTTTCCACTCTGGTGTAGCGCGAACTTTCTTGAATAAGTCGATATAGAAATCAACCTGTTCTTGAGTTACGCCAGGAGCCATGAAAATACCGCGCAACATGACGTAGTCAGTAGATACTCCAGCCTCTTTACAGGTTGGTACGTCATACCAAGACTGAGTATCAGTAACCTTCTCTTTGTATGGCATACGTGTGTCATCAAATACGCACAATGCACGTAATTTATTTGCACGCCATTGAGCCACTGCTTCAATTGGATTATTCACAGAAGAATCAATGTGATTACCAACGAGCTGAACAGCAACGTCGCCACCCCCTTTAAATGGGATGTAAGTGAACTTCGCGCCCGTAGCCTTCTCTAGGGCTACTGTAATGATCTGATCTTCTTGCTTAGATCCGGTACCACCCATTTTGAACTTGCCAGGACCAGCTGCTTTAGCTGCATCGATGTATTCCTTGGCTGTCTTGTAAGGCTTTTCAGCGTTATCCCACAACACAAATTGGTCCAATGCCAACATGGCTACTGGAGTAATGTCCTGCCAGTTAAATGGAACGCCTGTTGCTAATGGAGTAGTAAATAAGTTCGAGAGAGTGATGATGATCTTATTAGGATCACCTTTAGCTTCTTTCATTGCCAAGAAGCCTTCAGCGCCAGCGCCAGCGCCCTTATTCACAGGAATAATGGCCTGCTTCATAAGGTTATTTTTAGTGACAATGCCTTGGATCATCCGCGCCATTTGATCAGCGCCACCACCAGGGCCGGCAGGAATAATGAATTCAACGGGTTTATTTGGTTCCCATGCTGCAAACGCAGTTGAAGTACCAGTGAAGCCGAGGGCTAATGCGGTAGAAATCAAAGCACCTTTTAACAAGTATTTCACGTTAAATCTCCTATGATTAGTGGCTAGCTGAAAATCTAGTTTGGAATGCCAACTATTGATTCTTATCTTTAAGATCGATAAATGACTCGGTATTTACCCTTAACATAGGGTAAACCTGCAGGCATTAACACAAAAAGCAAAAGATCATCTGAGAATCATAACTATTTCAATAGAACGAGACATGAAAAAACATACATTAATTCAAAGTGGTATCTCATTGATAGCGCTATTTTCGATGGCATTTAGCACCGCGTCCCAGGCTCAATCAAATTACCCTACAAAACCAATATCACTCATTGTTCCTTTCGCGGCTGGAGGCCCAACTGATGCGGTAGCAAGGCTGCTCGCAGTCCCCATGGGTAAGGCACTTGGTCAAACTGTGGTTGTTGAAAACGTGGTTGGAGCCGGTGGAACAATCGCCGCAACCAAGGTGGCAAGATCAACACCAGATGGCTACACCCTATTTCTGCATCACATGGGAATGGCAACTGCCCCTGCACTCTATGATTCGTTACCTTACGATCCAATGAAGGATTTTGACTATGTTGGACAAGTCGTTGATGTTCCGATGCTCATGCTAGGTCGCAAAGATTTCCCTCCAAAGAACTTTAAAGAGCTTGAGGCATATATCAAAGCAAATAAAGAAAAAGTGACTATGGCTAATGCTGGGCCCGGAGCTGTTTCGCAACTTTGTGGATTAATTTTTATGAGCCGCGAAGGCGTCAAGTTAACAACTATTCCATATAAAGGTACTGGACCAGCCCTTACTGATTTGATGGGTGGTCAAGTTGATCTACTGTGTGACCAAACAACTCAAACTATCCCATACGTAAAAGATGGGCGAGTACAGGTTTATGGGGTTACAACACCAAAGAGATTAGCGGCCTTACCAAACGTCCCAACACTTGATGAGCAAGGATTAAAGGGTTTTGATGTAAAGGTATGGCATGGGCTTTACCTTGCTAAAGGCACCCCAACCCCAATATTAGAAAAGATTAATGCAGCACTTAAAAAGGCGCTAAATGATCCAGACGTAAAGGCGCGCCTCAATGACTCGAATATTGATATTGTCGCGATGAATAAAGTAAGCCCCGAAGCATTGAAATCGCATCTAGAAGCGGAAATCAATAAGTGGGGCCCTATCATCCGTAAATCTAAAATCTCAGACTAATACAGGACCTATCAATGAAAAACTACACAAATCAAAAGAAGCGAGTTCTTTTAAAGGTATGTTTATTTGCTGGAAACATCCTTTTACTCGGATCAATGCCATCAATGGTCCTGGCTCAAGAATGGCCGAATAAAAATATTACTTTTATCAACCCTTTTCCTGCTGGCGGCGGGACAGACGCCTTTGCAAGGCCTCTTGCTGCGCAGCTCACAGAGCAATTAGGCAAGCAAGTCATTATCGATAATCGAGGCGGTGCTGGTGGTACTGTTGGGGCCTCAGTAGCTGCAAAAGCAGCTCCAGATGGTTATACCTGGTTCATTGGCGCCTCACACCACACTATTGCGCCTTCAATGTATAAAAATCTTGATTACGATATTGAGAAGAGCTTTATCCCAGTGGCGATGTTGGCAAACGTTCCTCAGGTATTGGTGGTTAACCCACAACGTGTGAGTGCTCGCAATGCTAAAGAATTCATTGAACTCATGAAGAAAAATCCTGGCAAATATAACTTTGCTAGTGCTGGAAGCGGTACTGTCCACCATTTGGCTGGTGAACTCTTCAAGATTCAAACGGGTACCTTCATTACTCACATCCCCTATCGTGGCGCTGGTCCCGCAATGAATGATTTGCTTGCAGGCCAGATTGACTTAGAGTTTGATGGTTTAGCGACATCAGCACCACAAATCAACGCTGGGAAATTAGTAGCAATCGCTGTTGCCTCAACTAAGCGATCCTCTGCAATTCCAAATGTGCAAACATTCCAAGAGGCTGGCTTGCCTGATTACGTCGTATCTACTTGGTACTCCATGTTTGCACCGGCAGGCACTCCAAAGCCTATCGTAGACAAAATGATTGCCGAAGTCCAAAAGGCGCTTAACAATCCAAAGCTCAAATCAATTTGGGAGAAAAATGGTTCTGATACCCCGAACCTCTATGGTGAAGCTTTTGGTAAGCAGGTAAGTGCTGACGTTGTTCGGTGGACTTCGGTAGTTAAGAAATCCGGCGCTCAGTTAGATTAATGGCATTAAAAAACATTTGATTGCTAAAAATGAAACTACTTAAAGTTATTGCACTATCACTCAGCTTTTTATGGGCGAGTGCACAAGCCCAGAATCTGTCGATCGCAACCGGTGGAACTGGTGGTGTTTACTATCCAATGGGTGGCGGTCTTGCTGCAGTTCTCTCAAGCAAAGTGGCCTGGAATGTCGGCTACCGCTGAAGTAACTGGCGGATCCATAGATAACTTAAAGCTAGTAGGTACTGGCAAGCCATACGTTGGTTTTTCGATGGCGGACGCAGCAAAAGATGCTCAATCTGGCGCTGATAAGTTCAAAGATAAACCGGTTGATGTTCGCGCCCTACTTATCCTCTATCCAAATCTCATGCACGTTGCTACAGTTGAATCTACTGGCATCAAAACAATGGCAGACCTAAAAGGTAAGCGCATCAGTACAGGCGCCCCTGGAAGTGCTACAGAAGTAATGGCGTTTCGTCTACTTGAGGCAGCCGGTATAGATCCCAATAAAGATGTGAAGCGCGAGCGTTTAAGTGTTGCTGAATCTGTAAACGCTGTAAAAGACCGCAAGATTGATGCATTTTTCTGGGTGGGTGGCTTACCTACTGCAGCAGTAACGGATTTAGCAAACAGCCCAGGCATGAAAATTGTTATGGTTGATACTTCCGCTGAAGTACCGTCCATGAACAAAAAGTACGGTAACTTGTATTTCCCATCTGTCATTACCAAGCAAACCTATAGCGGCATGGCTAAAGACAACAATGTTGCTGCTGTTGCAAACTTATTAGTGGTTAACGCTACTATGTCTGATGATGAGGCATACAAGATTGTGAAAGCAATCTTTGACAATCAACTGGAACTTGTTCGCTCTCATGCTGAATATAGGAACGTGAAGTTAGATGCTCAAAAAGCCAATGCGACGCCAGTTGCATACCATCCAGGCGCCTTAAAGTACTTCAAGGAAAAAGGGATCAAAGTAAATTGAAAGATCGATCTCAGAGTAAGCTGGAATTTGTGCTGAAATTAATTTATATGCCTGGTATGAGCTAAGGAGAAATCATGAATCGTCGGCTAATTCTCAAGGCTCTAGCTGCCTCAAGCGTAATTGGAGTGCCAAGTTTTTTGTTTGCACAAAATAGCAAATCAGCACAAATCACAATTATTTACGATGCGTTCGGAAAACCCTCCGATCTGGGTCGCGGCTGGGGTTATGCCGCATTAATTGAGTATGGTGGAAAACGAATACTTTTTGATACAGGCGGACAATATAAGGTCTTTGCAGACAACGTTAAAAAGCTAAAAATTAATCTTAAGAACTTAGACTTTGTTGTGCTCTCACACCGTCATGGTGACCATACCTCTGGCTTACAGTTTGTTTTAGAGCAAAACCCTAAAGTTCAGTTTTACGCCCCTACCGAGCCAGGTTCATTTGGCAATCCCATTAATGGGGCTAGCCCACTTGGTAAGCTTATCTCTAGAAAAGTTGATGATGTTCCGCATGATCTTCATTACTTTGATGGTAAGTATGAAGATAAGTACAAAGTTGACTCGGCTTGGCCGACAGCAAACATCACATTGATTGATAAACCTACAGAAGTATTGCCTGGTTTTTATCTATTTAAAACCATATCTGAAAATAAAGGGACAATGGAATTAAATGAACTTTCGTTAGCCATTAAGACTCCTAAAGGTCTCGCTGTTATCGTTGGCTGCTCTCACCCTGGCGTTGAAAAGATATTAGCCGCTGCTGCCGAAATTGATCCAAAAATTTACACCCTAGCTGGTGGACTACATCTTGTAGACGTAAGCGACCAACAAATCACTCAGATTGTTTCAAACTTCAAAAACAAATGGGCTATTGAAAGGGTTGCTGCTGGTCACTGCTCTGGAGAATTTGCTCAGGCTGAATTTAGTCGTAGTTATGGGGATAAACATGATCATTCTGGCGTAGGAGAGATAATTCTTCTGCCTAAATGATCAATGAACCCGGCTTTTGTATTGGGCATAAAAAAACCAACCTTTTCGGGTTGGTTTTTTTATTTTCAGTTAAACCACTAACAATACAAACCAGGATTAATTAAATATCTGTATGTTTGCATATATACGTATATGCGTATATGCGTATATATGTTTAATCGTATTTAATACAAAATTCCCATTAGCATATTGAAAATAGAGTAGTTGATCTCAACTGCAATTTGTTCCGGTATTTACTCCTAACAATGTGTAAGCCGGGCAGAATTTAAATAACCCAGTTGCTAGCGGCACAACACCAATCCAACCCCATACACCAACAGTTCCGGTTACGGCTAGACCAATTAATACCAAGCCAACCACCATACGTAACATACGATCAACACCACCGACATTGCATTTCATATTAAGATCCCTTTTGGTTATTTACTGCAGTAATTTTGATAAAGCACATTCATCACCTCTAAAGCAATCCGATTAGAAAGTGAATAGTAGATTTGCTTACCATCTCTTCTGGTTTGAACCAGCTCTTCATTTCTAAGAACGGTGAGTTGCTGAGATAAGGTAGGCTGATGAATATCAAGACATTCCTCGAGCTCACCAACGCACATCTCCCTCTGACTTATCTGGCACAGCAACAGCATACGATCTCTATTTGAGAGCACCTTCATCAAACGACAAGCATCGTCTGCTGATGACTGCATCTTCTCTAGATTAATACTGTCCTTAAGCACTGGCATGATTTGAGCTCTTAGTTCAGTGGAACGCCGACCAATGGACGACCTTCAAGCGTCCAAAGATACAAAGAGCCATCGTATAACTTAGTAGATTTATTGCCCACTAGCTCTGACATCACAAACCAACCGCCAGCAGCCAAATGTCCAGTATTGCAATAGGCGATTGTTGGGCCTTTGTTACTTAAACCATTAGCAGCCAGAAGTGCGTCATAAGTTTTCTTTTGCCAGAAATACAAAGCGCCATTACTTGGCTTTGCTAATAACTCTGGGGCCAATTCTTTAGAGCCTGCAATATGGCCAAAGGTCAGCACATCAGGACGTTTTGCAAGACCTAAGTATTGAGCAGGCTGGCGAGCATCCAATAACTGTGGCTTGCCACTTTTTGATGCTGCAGCTACATCATCAGAACTAGCGACTAGCTCCTTACGCTCAGCTTTTGCAGCCCAATTACCTGCGGCCTTTGGAGAATTAGCTGTAGTGAATTCACGGCCCTCACTCAGCCAGCCAGCAATTCCGCCGTCCAATACTGCAACTTGATCCTCGCCATATACTTTGAATGACCAATAAGTTCGTAATGCTTCATCTATATCAGACATATCCTGTCCAATAGGAACGAGAACAATTGGTTTATCAGAATTAATTCCTAAGGATTGAACCAACTTCTCAAAATCTGCTTTTTCAGGAATCAAAAATTTAATCTTCTTACCATCTACTAAGCGCTCAACACGAACTTTCTTAAAATCTAGGAGTGTTGAATTAGCAATATGGCCGCCCACTTCTACCAGGAATTTCTTACCAGTTTTTTTATCTGTATCAAATTCCGGGTTCCTAAGATAACTTGCCAAATCTGTTCTCACTTCAATTACTTGAACATCAGATAGATTATTGGACAACCAATCAGCACTGACTACAGGACCAGGCAAAGTGATTGCCTGAACTAGGCTCACCAAGCCGGTTAAGGCAAATGCTAAAAGCCATTGAATTTTTTTCATCTCTACTCCCCTATTAATTTACAACTAACAAATGGTCTGAGAGACGTCCCATCAGATCAATTTTGCATTCGGTCAATACATGATGCTTTTTTGAATTCAGCACAAGCCCTCGATTGCCCTGCTTACCCACTAGCTGCACAATCTTTTGATCTCGCTCCAAAATCAAATCTTCAATCTCTGTAGTAAATAATTTGATTAAAGCGCTAATCCACTTAGTTACTAGAGCCATGCGACCTTTTGTAACCATTTCAAATCCCTGAATGGACCTCACCACTATTGTTGAATCTGCCATCTCTTCACCTGTCACCCACTGATTAGTAGTAAACAGACGGGTTGGCAACCCCTTTGGGTTTAATGCAATCCCAATCAGGTGATGAAAGCTCTTTGTATCACGCTTAATCACATGAAAATGACCATGCTCCCCATTGGGCATCTCATCAGCAGAATGTGCATGGTAATAAAACTCATATCCACTCACTTCATCTACCAAGTCATTTGTGGGGTAATGTTGCCATTCAACAAATTCCTTGGCACCGCATAAAGCAGCTTCACTTAAAGTACGCCCAGACTCCGCGTACTTCATTTGAATACTTGCTAGCTCTTGAGCAGCCAACCAAAGATTAGATTGAATTAGCATTTTTACAATTACTCTGTAGCTTTACGCTTTTTAGGGCCACAAGGATTGGCTGGACCGCATGGATTGGCTGCTTTTTTCTTTGCAGGACCGCATGGGTTAGCCGCCTCTTTTTTTGGTCCACAAGGATTCTTTTGCTCTGCGCCTGCTGGTGTTGTCGGTGCGTCAGCAGAGTGTGCTAGCGGAGCTGCCGCTAAACCAGCTAAGGCCATTGCTAATGCTGCTACAGTAGATTTCTTAGACATATATTTCCTTTTAAATAATTAAACTTGTGAACTCACAGGGCCTTTGGATTTACTTTCCATCCAAGAGCCCAATACAAATACACCAACTGCTGCAATGACCATGCCAATATCGATTGATAAACCTGAGATATTGAAGGCCTCTGGTAATGCGTCGGCTTTTGCGTATTCACCTAGGGTGGTTAAGAATTCAATACTGGGATAAATGCCCGCAAACAATACTGTGCCAAGCATTAAGCCGAGCAAGAATATAGCCGCATCAATACGCCCAGACATCAAGCCCACTACTGATGTACCTGGGCAATATCCGCCAATCGCAAAGCCAGCACCGACTAAAGCCCCACCTAGTGCTGCTGCACCTAAAAATGCTGGCGGCACAAATAAGCTACCTGCATCTACCAGTCCAACATTTTCTAGAATTAATAGGCCTACTGCAGCAAACACAATGGCTGTGAACATCACTTTAAATACAGACCAATCTGTTAAACGGAACTGGCCAGTTAATTTATTGGGGTTACCAAATCCAGCACGTTCCAACACAAACCCAAAGCCTGCACCTAAAAGAAGGCCCGATAGAATTTCACTCATCTCATTTCTCCTCTTTCAAGAATCGACTAGCTATTAAACCTACTGCGAAGAATGTCCCCAAAAAGGTAAATCCCGCCAAACTCAGTACCGCTGCCCCAGACAAACCAAGACCGCTAGTACAACCTGCAGCTACTCGTGCTCCAAAGCCCGCCAAGATGCCGCCAACTAAAGCAGTCATTGGACGCTTAGAGCCACCTAGAAATTTTTTCCCATCTAATTGAATATGAATTCTTTTAGCTAAAAATGCCGATAGCAATGCGCCGATGGCGACACCAATCACTTGCCAAGTAATCCAGGCATTAAGTGGCTTACCCTCTTCTACCATTCCACCTAAGTAATCATTTGAATTGGTAGCTACTGGAACAACATACATACCGATCCAGGCAGTAAGGCGTGTAGTAAAACCTGTAGCCCCAAGGCCATGACCCGTGACCACAAAGGTGATTAGCAGAACCATACCCAGAAGAATTCCGGCTAACAAGGGATTCATATAGGGCGCCGGCCTATCTAGCTTAGTGTTTTCAACCATCTTGGCTTCTCTCATTTAATAAAATAATAATATATAATTTAATATATTATTGAATACGCAGCCAAAGTCAAGTTAATTTACAAAAAATTAGCAAGATTTTTGATCTACATCAAACTAACTGATTATTAGAGATACATACATGTGTATATACGTATGTATGAGTAGGATTGATTTGACACCTATTTGCCTTAACGAGGCTTCCATTCATCTAAAACTCTATAAGTAAGGCTGCGCTCCTAATGGGGAGTTAGATACCATTAATGGGGATCTTTAGATAGGAAACACCATTTGATTCTTTTGGAGGAAATTCACCAGCCCGAATATTGACTTGAATTGCTGGAAGAATAAGGACTGGCATTTCCAAAGTCACATCACGTTTTGTACGCATTTCAATGAACTGATCCTCAGAAATTCCGTCATGCATATGAATGTTGGATTTTTTTTCTTCCGCAACGGTAGTTTCAAATTGAACTGGGCGGCCATTAGGAGGATAGTCATGACACATAAATAAACGTGTCTGCGGGGGATAACTCAAAATCTTTTTCATGGATTGATACAAGACGTGTGCATCTCCCCCAGGAAAATCGCAACGAGCAGTACCAACATCTGGCATAAACATCGTATCGCCAACGAAAATAGCGTCGCCAACCTGATATGCCATACATGCGGGTGTATGCCCCGGAACAAATAACGCCTTTAAGCTTAGGTTGCCAAAATGAATCTCTTCACCATCCTTTAGCAAATGGTCAAATTGTGATCCATCGATCGCAAATGAATTTTCCAAATTAAATATATCTTTGAATACCCCTTGCACTATTGAAATATGATCGCCTATTGCTACCCTACCCCCTAATTTAGACTTCAAATATGGAGCGGCAGTAACGTGGTCAGCATGTGCATGGGTTTCTAAAATCCATTCCGTCTTGAGGTCGTTCTTTTTAATGAACTCAATAACCTCGTCCGCCATTTTGGTATGTGTACGCCCTGATTTTGGGTCATAGCTCAAAACCGAATCAATGATGATGCAAGCAGTACCTGGTTTTTCATAAACAACATAAGTCACGGTCCAGGTATCTTTATCAAAAAAGCCTTTTACAACAGGGTTCATCTCTATCTCGCCTAAGTGAAATTTCTAGGTGCAATTATTTAATAATGCTGGTAAAAATATGATAATAACTAATCATTATATACATATAACTTTAAGTAATATAAGCAGTATCCCTTTATAACCATTGGCCAAGGAAGTACGCAAAGATGAGTAATCAACATCAAAATATAGAATATGACGTGTTAATTGCAGGTGGTGGTGCGGCAGGCTTGGGTCTGGCTGCAAGCCTAAAAAACCGAGATCAAACACTAAAAATTGGTGTTATTGAGCCATCAGAGCATCACTACTACCAACCCTCCTGGACTCTGGTGGGTGGAGGCGCGTTTAATGTTCGAAATAGCAAAAGAAATACAAAAGATGTCATACCCAAAGGCGTTACTTGGATTAAAGACAAAATTATTGGATTTAACCCAGATGCGAATGAAGTCAATGTTTCGTATGGAGACCCAATTAAATATAAGTATCTTGCAGTAGCAACAGGGTTAAAAACAAATTGGAATGCCATCCCAGGCTTGATAGAAAGTATTGGGAAAAATGGTGTGACTTCAAACTATAGCTATGACTACTCCCCTTACACATGGGAGTTAGTTCAGCAAATGAAATCAGGTAAGGCAATTTTCACACAGCCGCCGATGCCAATTAAATGTCCAGGAGCTCCACAAAAGGCAATGTACTTATCTTGCTATGAATGGGAGCAACAAGGAAAACTCAAAAATATTGAAGTGGAACTAAACAATGCTGGCGCAGCTTTATTCGGTGTTGCAGACTTCGTGCCACCTTTAATGGAGTATGTAAAAAAATATAACGCTCAATTAAATTTTAATTGCAATCTGATCTTAATTGATGGGCCCAACAAGAAAGCGACCTTTGCAGTCAAAGATGCTGATGGCAATACAACACAAGTTGAAAAGTCATTCGATATGCTCCACGTCGTACCACCTCAAGGGCCACAGGATTGCGTCAAAGGAAGCCCCTTAGCAGACACAGCAGGCTGGGTAGAAGTTGATCAATTTACTTTGCAACATACTCGCTATCCAAATGTTTTTGGTTTGGGTGACTGTTGCTCATCGCCAAACTCTAAAACAGCTGCTGCTGCCAGAAAACAAATTGTTGTAGTTGCTGAGAACTTATTAGCACACAAACATCATCAAGCAATGCCACTTAAGTATGATGGTTACGGCTCCTGCCCTCTTACCGTCGAGAGGGGAAAAATTGTCCTTGCAGAATTTGGCTTTGGTGGAAAACTCCTGCCAACATTCCCATGGTTAATCAATCCACTTAAAGCCACTAAGCTTGCATGGATCTTAAAGAAAGATGTGCTTCCTTGGCTTTATTGGAATGCCATGCTTAAAGGTAGAGAGTGGCTTGCTCGTCCATTTGAAAATTAACAAATGGAAAATATGTTAATTGCTCCAGCGCTTGGAGTATTCATTGGCGTACTGATGGGGCTTACTGGAGCTGGGGGCGGCATTCTTTCGGTGCCCCTGCTCGTGTTTGCCTTTCACATGCCGATCTCGGAAGCCGGCCCCATTGCCCTGACTGCTATTGCCCTCTCTGCTGGGGTCGGTGCACTCATTGGATTAAGGACCAAAGTTCTGCGTTACAAGGCTGCCTTGTTTATGGCGCTCTTTGGACTTATCCTCTCCCCCGTGGGTTTATGGGTTGCACAACGCGCTCCGAATACGCCACTGCTATTATTGTTTAGTGGAGTATTAATTTACGTCGCAGGCAGAATGTTCATTCAGGCCACTCAAACGATTGCCGGTAAAGCACCCGAATTGACTAAGCCGCCGCCATGCCAGCTCGATATGTCAATTGGGAAATTAATTTGGACAGTACCTTGCGCCAGATCTTTGATGTTTGCTGGCGCCTGTGCGGGCTTCTTATCAGGATTACTCGGGGTTGGAGGCGGCTTCATTATCGTGCCATCTCTTAAGAAGTTTACAGATCTTCCAATGAAGGCAATCGTAGCTACATCATTGGGTGTCCTTGCTATGGTTTCTGCCGGGGGTGCAGCAATATCGCTAGCGTCAGGCATTTTAGATTTTTCGATTGCCGCTCCATTTGCCATTGGATCTCTAGTGGGTCTGCTAATTGGCAAAGTCTTAGAAAAAAATATTAGTGGCCCAAGAGTCCAACAAATCTTTTCTGTTTTCACTTTTTTAGTTGCTTTGAGTCTTATCTATAAATGCATTATTTAACCTGGAGAAATATATGAAACCAACCCGTCGTCAATTCATGATCATGTCAGCTGCTGGTGCTGCTACTTTGGCATTAAACAGCAAGGTTCAAGCCCAAGCAATGGTTGCTGAAACTGATCCACAAGCTGCCGCTTTGGGCTACAAGGCTGATGCCTCTAAAGTAGATAAAGCTAAGTACGCTAAATATGCTGCTGGCCAACAATGTAGCAACTGCGCCCTGTATCAAGGTGCTGCTGGTTCTGCTGCTGGTGGCTGTTCTTTGTTTGCTGGCAAGCAAGTTTCAGCTAAGGGCTGGTGCTCTGCTTACGCTAAAAAGGCGTAATTGCTGATTTTGCATTAATGCCAATACAAGGCTGCTTCGGCAGCCTTTCTTTTCACAATAATTAAAGGCCGCGCTCTGAAAAAGCACGAAGTGCATCAATACTGGGGACTTGGACTGTAAGCCTACTAATATTTGATATTAGTCCCTGCTCTGACATAGATGCTAAGGCCCTACTAATGGTTTCAAACTTTACATCCATCATCAACCCCATATCTTCGCGCTTAAACAATGGCGCAACTGCGGAATTACCAGATGGCTTTGCTAGCTTCAGAAAAAACCGTGCAAGCCTAACTTCGATCCTACCGGTATTAATCTCAGAGAACCATGACTCCGATTGCGATAAAGCCTCCCCCCATTTTTTAACGATTTGACGATGAAGGCGTGGAGACTCTTCACCAAGGGTAGAAATAATATTTTTAGGAATTCTGCAAAGACGAATATTGGTTAGAGCTGTCGCAGAGTGAGAGTAAAGATCACTCAATAAAGCTTCCATCCCAAATAAATCGCCAGGAGTCACAACGCGAACAATCCTCGTGGAGCCATCTGGATTGAGATGGAGTAACTTTATATACCCCTCCCGCAGAGTATATAGATGTGATGATGAATCATTCTGGGAATAAATTAATGAATTAGCTTCATACTTTAAATCGTCAATTGGGGCATGTATTTTCGAAAAGTCTTCCTCATTTAACTCTGCAAATAAAGCAGAGTTTCTGATAGAGCATGACCCACAGTCGCTCTGACCTTGCCACGCAATCTTGATGTCTACCGGCTTCATCATGGATTTATCTTCAAATTACTTTATACAGTTTTATGAATATATGCGTATATACGCATACATATATATGTACAAGGTCATATATAAGATGAATAATAAACGGTGTGAACAGGTTTAATAGTAAGTAAGCGCACTAGCTTTACCCTTAAATATCCGATATGAAAAAAGCGTATACCCCAAAATAGTTGGGAGCACGATGATTGCTCCCCAAAAAATTACCCATAGAGACTCAGTGGCTGCAGCAGCCTGCCATAAAGTCATTTTGCCAATGATGACATATGGAAAAATACTATAAGCAATGCCAAAGAATGCCAGCCAAAAGATCGCAACAACAAAAGAAAATGGTAACCACTCTAGCTTACTAGCACCCCGCTCTAAGGATTGGATAGAGTGATTTGTGAGCAGAAATAAAATAGCGGTTGCCAGTGGTACCGGTGAGAGCCAAAGAATTTGTGGCCATGCAAACCATTTGTTCATGATTTCAGGGCTAAAGTATGGTGTGGCAGCCGAGACCAATGCAATACCAAATCCAGTGAGCCATAAACTGGTTTTAGCCCATCGAAATGATTGCTGCTGAAGTTGTCCTTCTGTTTTTAAAATCAGCCATGTTGACCCAAGCAGCACGTAACCTGCTGGTAAACATATTCCAACCAGCAGTGAAAAACCCCAACCTAAAATTCCTGAATCAAACCCCACGATCAGGCGGCCGATCATGATGCCCTGAGAGACTGAAGCAATCAGACTACCGATATAAAACAATAAATTCCAAAGCGGCTTTTGTTCAATATTGACCTTAACCCTAAAGTCAAATGACACGCCTCGAAGAATTAACCCCATCAACATCGCCGCTACAGGTAAGTAGAGCTCAGTTAGTATCGGCCCATGAGCCAATGGAAACGCGACAAGTAATAGGCCAACACCTAAAACAATCCAGGTTTCGTTGGCATCCCAAAAAGGGCCAATCGATGCAATCATCATATCTTTGTCATGGTCTGATGCTCGATTGAGCAGCATTCCAATTCCTAAGTCGTAACCGTCCAGAACTACATAAGACAGCATGGCAAATCCCATGGCGACAAAGAAAAATAGCGGGAGCCAGACAGATGCTTGGGTATAGTCAATTGAGGTCATAACTTAAGTCCTAAAAAGACTCCACGAAGTTTCAGATTGCTTTTCAACTTGAGTTTTGGCGTTTTCTTTATCGTCAGCCTGGCGAGCCAGATAGAAGACAACCCAAATATAAGCAGCTAGTAAACCCATATATAAAGTTAAGTAGGCGAAAAGAGTAGAAAAGACCATGCTTGTTGGCAAAGTGGTTGCGGCTTGTGCAGTGGTCAGCACTCCAGTGACCAAATAAGGTTGTCGCCCAATTTCAGTTACGTACCAACCGGCTAAAACGGCAACCCAGCCAGAGAAGGTCATCAGCACTAAACCTTTGGCCAACAACTTTGGTAGAGGCCGATTTTGACGCATCTGCCAACGTCCCAACCATGAAAATAAGAGCATTAAGACACCAACGCCAACCATCACTCTAAAAGCAAAAAATACAGGGGCAACAGGAGGAATCTTATCTCCAAAGTCATTCAATCCCTTGACCTCACCATCCCAACTATGGGTTAAGTAAAAAGACGCCAACTTAGGAATGCTTATCTCATAGTCGTTAGTACGAGTTTGTTTATTGGGTATCCCAAAGATTACTGCAGGCACACCAGTACCGCCATTCCAAATTCCCTCCATAGCGGCTAGCTTTGCAGGTTGATGATGAAGCGTATTTAGGCCATGTAGATCTCCAAGCATAATTTGAATGGGCGTTAAAACCATGGCAGCAGTGAGCGCCATTTTCATCACCATCAAATTTGCTTCCGAGCGGCTATTACGAAGGTAGCGGTAAGCAGAAATACCGGCTAAGAAAAACGATACTGTTAAAAATGAAGCTAACATCATGTGCCCCAGGCGATAAGGCATCGATGGATTAAAGATGATGGCTATCCAATCAACGGCATGCGCTCTGCCATCAATCATGGTAAAACCCTGCGGAGTTTGCATCCATGAATTTAAAGCAATAATCCAAAAGGCTGAAAGGCTCGTCCCAAAAGCCACCAAAAAAGTAGCTAATGTATGCACTCTTTGCGAAACACGCTTTGCACCAAATAGCATGACGCCTAAGAAAGTTGCCTCAAGGAAAAAGGCTGTTAGGACTTCATAGGCCAATAATGGACCGGCAATATTGCCAACGGTTTCCATGTACCCAGGCCAGTTTGTTCCAAACTGAAAGCTCATCGTGATACCACTCACGACACCTAAAGCAAATGTTAAGGCAAAGACTTTGATCCAGAACTGATATGCCTCTTTCCAGCAATCTAACCCAGTCCTGTTGTGTTTAATCTTGAAGTAGAAAAGGAACCAGCCTAAGGCAATCGAAATAGTCGGGAACAAAATATGGAAGGAAATATTTGCACCAAACTGGATTCTGCTCATAATAAGTGTGTCCAACATCCTATTGCCCCTTATTTTTGATGTACTTTTTTATTATCCTCTTAACCACTATGAATTGCTGAGCTTGGCTTTATACCCATCTCATTTAATCGACCGTTAAGACAATGCGAGCGTCAAACCTCAAAATGGATTAATTTACGGGGAGTTGATGATGGCTGACCTATAGTGCCGTGAAAATTAATGTGTAAAGTGTGTGGAGTTTGCCTACACACTTTCTAGCATGTCCAGCGTTACTTAAATGTAACGTCCATCCTCTACTCCATCCTACAAAAGCAATATAGAAACTGTTGCGTAGTGCCCATTGGAGTTTGATGTAGCTCTGTTGAGCTATTAATTAGCTTGAATGTCTTACCGAACTGCCCGTGAAGGTTTTCTGAGTCATAGCGAACGACATCCAACCCACTACATTTCTCAGGGCCATCTGGACCAAAAGTGGACATAATCACATAGCCGCCATGCTTAACTGATCGCATAACTTGCTCTACATACTTCACTCGCTGAGCTTGTTCAGTTAAAAAGTGAAAGACTGCTCTGTCATGCCAAACATCAAAGTAGTTTTGAGGCAACGTAGCCTGCGTAATATCAGCACAATACCAATGAACTTTATCGGCTTTTTTGCCAATGCGATCCCTGGCAACATCAATTGCTTTTTGAGAAATATCTAAAACACTAATATCTTGATAGCCCTCAGATAAAAGATCATCGACTAGGGTCGCCTCGCCTCCACCAATATCAATAATGGCAGCATCCTTAATACTTGTGGCTTGATGAATCAGATTTAAGGATGTCTCTAAATGCGGCGCATACCAACTAACTGCATCTGGCGCCTTAGTGCCATAAACCTTTTCCCAATGCTCTTTGTTATCCATGACATCCCCAACCTATTAATAGGCTTACTTTAGCTTATATCCAGCATGACAAGCAACGCATGCCTGTGTTGTATTGCCCAGCGCAATTAATGCGGGCTTGATATTGCCTGTTGCGGCTGTATTTTGAACTTCAATTGCAAACTTACTGGCATTTCGATGCATAGCGGTACCAGCTTCTTGCATGCCCTTTGGCATGAACTTGGAATTTTCATACGCACCATGTAATTTAAGCGTATTCATGCCTAGACGATCCTCTGCAAGCTGTGCAGCTTTGTCATATTGCCCCTTGCCCATTGCCTCTTGTATTAGAGAGATTGTTTGCAAATGATCTCGCATATTCGTCAAGATATGCTCTTTCATCAGCGCAGGAAAATCTACTGCCACTCGATTATCTTGTGTAGTGCCATTACCAGTGTGCATCATATGCATTTGGTGCATTTGTGCCATATCAGCTTCTACAGCTGGCATAGGCGCGACACTCTGCTCACCATGCATCTGGTGTGTATCGGCACCTTTATATCCAAGTAAGGATGGATCTAACATACCGCTAATCATGGCAATGTGTCCGAAAACCAAGAACAAAGCTACACAGATTGCATGAATCTTGAGCTTGCCCATTTGATCAAGGCTTTTATTTACAAAACCAAATTCTTGTAGGGCAATCCAGATTAAAGGTAGACCACCAATCAAATATGTTGATACCGCCACTACATCAATTACGGTGCGCCATTCACCAGCCTTGGTAATAGGCAAAACGACTGTGGTCATTAAGTACGCAATGATGCCAATGAAATACAAGCCCACGGCGGTGCCAGCAAAGCGGTTTAGGTGAAATCCAAATCCATCAAACTTGCGGGTAAATAAAATGTAGAGCTCAGTAATAGCCAAGGTCTCTGCAAGCACTACTGGAATAGCCATAAAAATCAGCAGGTTCCAAGGCTGATTATCAGCAAGTAACTGCATATAGTGAGTCATATTCATTTTTAATCTCCTAATACATCAATGCGCAAAACCACCCGAAGGTGGCTTTGTACCAACTAATAACACTTTATAGTCTATCCGCAGTTTCTGCCTGACATCATTTGCGGACCATGTCCTGCTGGCAAAGTAATGCCTTTTTCTTTGGCGCGCTTTTCCATCTCGGTATGTGTAGCTGTCATGATTGCTTGACGCTCTTCTACTGTCTTGGCATCAATCATCTTGTCCATCATGGCAAGTCGTTCTGCTGGAGTCATCAACTCACGCATGATTTTCATGTTGGCGTTTTGTCCCATCATCTGACCTTGCATCATTTGGCCGCGCATCATGCCTGGGCCCATGCCATTACCCATTGGGCCTTGTTGAGCATAAACACTTGCGATGCCCAATCCAAGACCTAAAGCAGTCACTACGCCAATTACGATTTTGTTTACAGTTTTCATTTTGATTTCCTATTCATTTAGTTAGTTACAGCAACAGCTTGAGCCGCTCTTACAAGAACCACTTTTTGCTTTACTAGATACGTCTGTACTCACTTGTGCCGGATAGCCATCTTCTTCTAAAGCCGCAAAAATCTCTTTCAAGTGTTGCGTGACATAGCCCTCGACCTTGACGGCGCCAGAAGCAAGGTCTACCTCAACCTTCTGCACCCCGGCAATTGAATTAATGGCTTTTTCAACATGCTTTACGCAAGCACCACAAGTCATGCCACTGACAGTTAAATTGATTGTTTCCATAGCAACCTCCTTTGTATGGACTGATTATTGGCTCAATCATCCAAATGGCGTATGATTTAGATCATATGGAACTCTATATTCCTGAACTGCTAAAGGAGCTCCTGCCCAAAGGACTATTGGGGCAATGCCATGCCCATCACTTTGAAAAGGGTGATTACCTTTTCCATCAAGGTGAAAAGCCTGAATACATGTTTTTTGTTGTTTCAGGCGAAGCTGTTCTTACTAGGACTAGTAGCCATGGGGAGCCCACCACCTTACAAAGGTGCAAGGGTGGCTTTCTGAGTGAAGCCAGTTTACTAACAGATGCCTATCACTGTGATGCTATTGTGACCAATAGTGGGCAGGCAATTACGCTGCCTATTAAATCTTTAAGAGATGCGTTGACTGATAGCAAATTCTCAATGAAATGGGTGCAGCTACTTAGCAAAGAGATCATGCGCCTTCGAACACAATCTGAACGATTGGGACTCAAAGATATTCGCAGTAAATTAATTCATCTGATTGAGACCGAAGGCAAACAAGGCGTATTGACACTTCAGTCTGATTTCAAATCGATGGCTTCAGAGATTGGGGTAACGCATGAGGCTTTATATAGGGCTATTGCCTCCCTTGAGAAAGAAGGGTTACTGAGAAAGCAATCGAATTCTTTAGAGTTACTTAAGAAGAAATGATGCTGAATTGACAAAATCACATCGGTTTAGCCCCTCAATTGCCATTTGGCTCTCAATCGCCTTCCACATTGGTCTAATTCTGTTGTGGGCTAAGTATGAAGGCTTTATCCATGCAAAACCTCAAGATAAAAATCCAGACATCATTGAAGTTCACTTAGAAGATCCTATTATTAAAAATAGTAGCGATCAACAACTAGCATCATTAGCGGCACCATCAGCCCCAACTTCGGAAGAGTGGGCATTCGCATCTAAGTACACATTAAAAAATAGTAAAGGCTATAGACACTCTTTTGGTCAACAAGTGCGAAGCATGATGGGAACTGCTGTAGAGGGGCCGGATCAAGGGCATGTGAGATTTAGAATTGAAATTGCCCCAAATGGAACTGTCGCTAAAGTGGAAACACTTTGGAAAACATCAGACAAAGCAGAGCAATTAGCGAAAAAAGCAATGAGGTCTATGCCGCCTCTGCCGCCCACGCCAACAGGTAAGTCACTTATCTTTGAGAGAACAATTTCATTTACACCTTTTGCATCTAATGATGCCCCAGTCTATAGAGATGATTGCCTGCCCGATACACCAGCATCTGGCAATCCATTTGCTTGGGATGGCAAATCACCGCAAGAGATTAAGCAATATAAGCCTGCCGAAAAACTCAGCCCTGAAGCATTAGCAGAGTGCCTCAAACAATTACCTCAGGATTCTATCGAAGGTGTAGCCGCCCATAACCAGCGACAGCTGGATCAATGGGAGTCAAGCAATCTGAATCAAAGAAAGTAGTATTCACATACATACGTCTATGCGCATATATTTGTAATGTCGCTTAAAGCGACCTTCCTATAATGAAGTAGGCCCACACAATAAAGGCTTCTATGGCTTGGATCATCACCAAATATCTACTAACAGCAGGAATGGTTGTATTCATTTCTGAGGTTGCCAAACGCAGTGATAGGTTAGGCGGTTTTATTGCGGCATTACCCTTAATGACTCTTTTAACTCTTGTATGGCTGTATGTAGAAAACCAACCCGAAGAGAAGATAGCTAATCACGCTTATTACACCTTCTGGTATGTGATTCCCACGCTACCTATGTTTCTATTATTTCCATACTTACTTCCAAGGCTGGGGTTTTGGATGACGATGGGTGCGTGTGTAGTAGCGACGAGTATCTGCTTTGGACTGTTTGCTTTACTGATGAAGGGCTTTGGAATTGAACTGCTGTAAAAGTGTGCAGTAATTGCCTGCACACTTTCTTAGCATGCTCAGCGTTACTTAAAGTAACGCTCAAATGACCAAATCTCACCTTTAGTCTCAAAAGCTGGCTTTTTGTGACGTTTAGGTCCTGTTTAGGTTCTCTGGTTATGAGAGCAGATACCCAAGGTAGACCCATATAAACAGGGGCTCTGCGGGTGGTCAGTGCCGGTGTGTAAGCAAATGTGTAAGCAAATTCGTGGATTTAAAGGAGGTGCTAGCTCACTCTTTGGTTTTCATAACCACAGGAATTTTGGAGCAACCATCTAGCACTTCGTTGCTCCAAAGCTTGTATGCCCAATTATTCTGCTTGCCCTCCCTCTTCATGAACCTTCTTGTAAACCAACTCAAACATAGCAGTATTTACATAGTCATAAATCCAATCCTTCCAATCAAAAACTTCATCCCACTGCTCCTCTGAAATATCTAAAACATTATCAAATTCATGCCGCCTTTTAAACCACATGAAGATAACTTCATCCTCTGGGCAGCTTTTGAAAATATCAACAATCTCTTTAGCCGTATATCTCATGATTTCACCTCGCAACTGACGCTTGCTCTCTCACGCTTTAGCTCTCTATTTTTCCGATCCATTTTTGCAATTTCATTTCGAGCTAGATCCATGTTTTTGCATAAATGCTTGGAAAAATGCTTTATTGCTAGATCCTCTAACGCTGGATCTGCTGGTAATTTGCCAATGACGTGGTACTTATTACCAACCCCCAAAGAACATATGACGATTTCATAAGCACAGCTATTAGAATAAATTCCTTCAAATTCTTTCGGGCCATCAAAGCTTGTAAAGGGAGAATCTGCCTTCACAGCTAGGTATGTTTTAGCCAATCGAATTTTCTCTTGTTCAATATCAGCAGAGCCTTCATGATCAGCGCCTGAAATTCGAATCCGCTCAATACCACCATGATGCTCAATAAAACCAACTAGGTTATTAGGAAGAATTCCGCTTTCCCTAGCGCTTTCTATTGCGCGAGCATATCCATGTGCAGTTCTACGATCAGAACGGGTGATATAACGCACGAGCACAGTTAGATCGGGGGTATTTTCTTGCGTACGGATTTGATATTTGTCAGCCAGAACTGAACGCATGATGCTGATCTGTTCAGCTTTATCTATAGCGCTATCCAGCTTGACTGATAACGCATAGATCTTTGCTAACAACTCATAAAGCGCAATGCGACCTGAAACGATGTAGTTTGTATGAAAGCTTTCATGCTCTAAAGCTAAATCATCAGCCTGCCCTATCAAGGTCCTATTCATAACAGCAGTTTTAGCTTTTGTTTCTACTTCAATTAATTCTGTATTCATTTTTGTTTTCCTTTGTGGATTAGTAAGCGTTACTTCAAATAACGCTTACTTTGTAAGATTTAATGAAATGTTTTTTGACCAAGACTTTCAAAATCAAGGCATAAACGTTCGCAGGCCTCATCAATAGCAGACTGAAGGGCCCCACTTCTAGTTGAGGAATCAAGCTCCTCTAGAAAAAGTGACTCAACTTCATAGATCACCTCAAGATCTCTTCTACTTAGAGGCTGTTTTTTTAATACGCGACCAATAGTCAAAGAAAAGTCTTGGAAACGAGACTCACCCAACCGATCCAAAAGAAAATATCCAATCTGCAGATTTAGTTCACTCTCGGTTACATCTAAATCATTAGAAGAATGCGTGCTTGTCATTGCAGACATGTGGTCAATTAAGCCATCACGATCAATAAAATTTACGCCATATTTTTTACACGCTTTTAGACGTGCTTTAGTTACAAGCGAATCCTTCAAACACATGCCATGATGTTCAAAAGTGATCGCATCAATCTTATCCAATACAGCTAAGTCCTTTCTATTTAAAACCTGCTGCTTCTCCACCTTCATCATTGCGTGGCAATAACGCAATAACTCATCACTACTCAAATTTGCTTGAATAGTCTCTCCGGTATCCACTAAACAGACACCACTATAAGAATCAAATACATTTGCTACTGAAGACATCTTTACTGTTGTTTCCATTTCAAAACTCCTTTAAAAGCAGCGAAATTGCTGTATTAATAGAATCTCATAACTAACATTTAATAGAAATTACATTTAAAATGTGATCGTTAAGTGTTAATATATTTTTAAGTTATTAATGAGAAATCGAGTAAAAAATGCTGCCAAATAAGTCAAAGAAAGATTGGGCTACAAAGGGTATCCAGGGCTATGTGATGCTGATGCTCGAATATCTGCGCCTAAGTCCTACTTACGAGCTAGCTAGAAAAGCGAGGGCTGGCAAGCTAACAACTAAAGAGAAGAAGTTATTGCCTGAGGACTTTGACCTAGTTCTTAAGACTTACGATGAATATGGTGATGTAGCTAAAGTGAAGTTTGATGATTGGTGGATCAGTACCGGCATCAATCTATACGGTACTGAATACGTTAAACCTCAAGTACGTCAAATAGCTAATATTGAAAAGAATGAAGAGTATGAGTCTGAGTTTAATAAAGCACTGGAGCATTACTTCAAAACATTTCGCAAACAAGAGGGTTCTGGCCGTGCGCTAATTCTGGCAATTCCACTTGGCATGCCTAAGCGAGCCATCCTAAAGGAAGTTACCAGAGTGATTAATCGGACTGGCGTTACCGTTCCACCCAAAGCCCAAAAAGCCAAACGCTCACTCACAGCCAAACGTTTACGTTCTGCGCCATTATTTATTGGGATTAAATTACTCTGGGCAAAAGCGCAGCATCCAGATTGGGTGAACTGGCGCTTAGGTGTTGTAGCTAAAGTCAGTCCCACTAATGCAATAGGCCTTGATATCAGCGCCACTAAAGCGAGCGCCAAAACAGTCGATCAACGCAACAATATGACTGTACTTACCAGTAGAGCTTTAAAGAAAGCACAGTACATTGCCGAGAACGCAGCTCGCGGCAGATTCCCTGACCCAAAGCCAATCGCCCTGCCAGACTTTGATTACGAAGATATCTATAGGCGCATGCAAATCTCTAACCCAAAGCTTAAAAAAACTTAGATTAACTCTACCGCCCTGCGCTTCATATCATCATTAACATCAATGTATGCCTGTGTAGTACCGATATTGCGATGACCCGCTAAGCTCATCAGCACCCTTACCCCGATACCTTTACTGGCTAAGTTGGTAATAAAACTTCTACGACCACTGTGACTAGTGGCGCCGGATATTCCAGACTCTTTATAGATATGCTTAAAGTGCTGCGTTAATGTATTTGCTGTAAACCCACGTTTTGGGAACTTCTGTGTGGGAAAGAATGCATAGTTGCGGTCTTTAATGGTGATCTCATTGGCAAACGCTTGTAACTCCGCTTTTAGGCGCTCATTTAGGAATACTGTGCGTGGGTGGCGTCCTTTGGTTTGCTCTGGCAATAAGCGGATTTCACTTTTCACCTTGTTTTCACCGTCTAAAACGTCGCATATACGCAGGGCTGCAACTTCCCCTACTCTGAGCCCACCCCAATGGGTTAATAGCAACATAGCCCGGTTACGCACGCTATGTTTGGTGGTTTGTACATATGTCAAAACTTGGGTAAGTTCTGTACTACTAAACGATTTTGCTTGTGGCATATAGCTGTCCTTTAAATGTAATAAATACGCAGCTACAGTATGTTTTCTGATGTTTGGTTTGGACAACCGACTATGGCAGAAATGCCACAGAAAAAAGGGCTTTCGATTTCAATGACTTACAAGATAACTACAGGAAACTATACTTTCCTGTAGTTTTTTATTTAGCTGGTTTTTACTGGAAAACCATGGTGTAAATGGCTAAAGTTGTGGCTAAGATGCCGCGATATTTTGAAGGCTGTTTAAAACGACCGATAAGCGTTTTAAATTGGGGCCAAGCTACCCAAGCCAGCGAAAATGAAAGATCTCCGCTTAAAACTATTCTGTTGTTATAAAAATTAGCTATAGTTACTTAAACAAACTTAATTTGAGGTGAAAAATGTCTACACCTGTAGAAAGCACGTTTACTTTTTATGGCAATGAAAAAATTCGTGAATTAGAAAAAGAAATTATCCGAAGATTTAAGAATGATTTCGATAAAAATACAGATAGTTCTGGAACATACTCGTTTGATAAAAATGCAGAGAGATATTCTGCTGTCACAAGAATACTTTATGGCATGAGTAAAGGCGATGAATTTGATGGTGGTGAATTACTTGGAGCTTATGGTTGCTGGTATTTTGGTTCAACCCATAAGCTTGAGTTTGAAAGTAAAAATATCGCTCCTGAAAAGTTACAAGATCATATTGCTAAGTGCGCTTCAATCATAGATCCCGATGTTGTTGTTCAAATGGATTATAAGGACAATAACCCCTATTTAATTGGTACCAGAATTGTCTGTTTTAACGAATTACTTGGATTCATTGAGCACAAAGAGGAAGAAGAATTAAGCTATAGCTGGTCATGTGATATCGACGATATTGATGATGTATTAGAAGAAGAAACTGACTTAAGCAGGGATGACATCATGTCGTTCCAAGAAATGGATGAGCGAATTGAGGATTTAAGAGAAACTTGTATTGAAGAATTTAATTCAATATCAGGAAGAAATATTGAATTTATTGAAATAGATAGATAGGCGAACTACGTTCTCCTGTGATTTCGCTTGTCGCTCATCACATTTCTTTTTCGTATTAAGAGCTTTTGGAAGATTCAACCTACACTGAGCCTTAAGTAGCAGGCTCAGTAATAGAAAAGGACTTTTGTTGAGTTCTTTACTACACCACTTATGGGCACAACCAGTTTGGGAAGGGCGGTTTCGCTGTCTCCTTTTACGTGCGGCTTGAAACGCAACAATGACAAAAGCAATAAGTGGCTACCTTTGTCTTGTTTGAAAGTTGCCGTGTACGCAGGGCTTTCTCGTGATCTATAGAGCTATGTTCTACAATCTTTGTGCTAATTCATATACTTGATTCATATTAGTCAGCAAGGCTAATGGCGTCCTGTAAAGGATAGTGAATTAAGTCTCTGCTACCGCCCAGAATTTCCGTCTCCGTGATCAACAATGTCCAGTTTTCGGGTGACATAACGACTAGGTGTCACAGCCCTTGTTTCGGTAGTAATAAGTAATGGCATACAAAACGTTCTTTTGTTTTGTCGTCATAGTTATTTAGCAAACCACACAAATTCCTGCTTAATTCTGGATTCTTTTGGTTGCCTATTTTCTGGTTGCCCAACCACCAACTCAGATCATATTGTTATATGTGCCCATTCATTTACCAAGGAGCCAATGTGAGCACACTAGATTCACTTAAATTAGTAGCGGTCACCAAACCAGCTAAATTACCCCCAATTGTCCAAAGAAGAAACAAACTATCTGACAAGCTATGGGAGCAGATCCAACTTGCAGAAGCAAAAAGTAATGGCGGTACATACGCCCCACTTAAGTCCAAACGCATTAAAGATATTGAAGGCAACATCAAGCTACTGGATGTACCAAAGCGCATTAAGCCCTGGTGGTTTACTGCTCAAAATGGCAAAGTCTGCTTAATCCTGCGCTATGGCTCCAAAGCACTTGAAATTTCGCAAGGGAAAACTGCTATAGAGCTAGATAAAGCCAATGAGCTAATCCCAACATTACAAAAGATTAAAGCTGCGGTAGAAGCTGGGGAGCTAGATCATTTAATAGATGTAGCAACTGAAGCAGTAAAACTGGGTTTCAAACACTAGTTACTGGATTGCTAGTAAATACAGTTATGAAAAAATACATCGCAACCATCAAAGTAAAAGGCCAATCCATGAAGACTGCCGTTTTTGCAGATAGCTCCATTCATGCCAGATTAATATTGCAATACCAATTTGGCATGGATTGCATTCTCTCCAGCCCCACTGTATCGACCAAAGAAGATTTGGAATTTGAGCTCTTAGAAGAGATTATTAACAGAATCAAACCAATCAAACCCACTAAGCCCCTTACTATTGATCAAGCTCGTATAAATGACTTAAAACGACAAGATGCCGCTCTGAAACAAAGATTAAAGCGTGAACGTTTTAGGCAAGACCAAAAGCATGATTTACTAAAGCAAATGAATGACCACAACAAGAATCATTCAAATTATTAAAAAATTTACCGCGCAATTTTCAGCGCCATGCGAGATCTCGGCCCCTGGTGATTTAATCTAACCCTCAACCAAAATCAGGCGAAATGACCCGAATTCACCTGATTTTTAAGAATTTTCATATTGATCATTTATCTACCTAAAGACGACTGACAGACATAGTACAAATACTCACAAGCGTTACTTAAAGTAACGCTTGTTTCGACCTAAGCTACCCGCAACTCCCGTTCAGCCCTTTTCTTGCTAGGATAGTTTTCAGCAGCCCTGCTATCCGCCTCAATAAGCTTTCTAGTTGTAGCGCCTCGTAATTGCTCAATAGCCTGTATCACCTGCAAATGGCTATAGTGCCGCTCTATCATTAAGACGCTAGTACCCATCTGTTTGGCTAAGGTATGAATAGGCACCATATCGTGAGTAAGTGCTAACGTGGCATAAGTATGACGTAGGCTATAGAACACCCGCTTTTGATTAGTCTTTGGATCAATGAGCAAACCATGATCCGCTAAGAAACCATCAAACATGTGGTTTAAGACATCACTTAAATCTCTGCCTTCTTTCGTCCTAAAAATGTAGTCATCATTAGTGGGTTTAATCAGCTCAGCCAAAGGATCTTTAATAGAGCTAGCTACTCCATAGTTACGCAAGGCAATACGCTCTAAGACTCTGATGCTTGGTAAGCGTCCAATAATTTGCCTTTGCCCAGTTTTACCTTTTACTGTCATCTCGCAACTACGGTTTAGGCTATGTACTTCAATGACTTCTCCATCCTCGTCCAATTGATCTGTGACTGTACTAATTGGATTCATCATGAAACGGATTTGCTTCCATTTCATATCTAAGAGCTCTATACCTGGTCTTGCACCAGTATCGACCAGCATCTCTACATAGTCTCTAAGGATTTCACGACGCTCGCGCACATCCTTGGTTCGGCCTGACTCTATGTATGGGCCAAGTAGTTTTAATAGCGCTCTCAGTTCATGCAATTCAAATGCTGGACGACGAACACTCTCCTTAGTCTTACCATCTAGCTTAGGACGATTACTGTCAGTTAAGTAACCCCTGACAATGGCTTCATCAAAAACCCTGTTAAATGCGGCATTTTGAGTCTTACGATTGCTGTTTGATATTACCAAGCCGTATCTAGCTTCACGATCATCGTAGTACTGCTGTAGAGCATCGTAATCAATATTGGTAATGAGTCTTTGCCCAAGACTGGGGATGAAATGCTCATTAATAATGCGGATATAGTCTTTGTAGATTGATTTACCTAAGCCGCCCTTTAGATCTCGCTCCATGCGATCAATAGCCAACATGGCGATATCTTTAAAGCGCTTGGTTACTACTGGGATGCCAGAGCGCTTCCGAATCTCGGCTTCTACCAATAGCTCTTTAGCCTTATTGATCGCTAAATCAAGCTGAGTTTCTTTAGTAGTTGCTCGTATCCACTTGTTATCCACCTTATAGCGACATTGCCATACGGCACTATGCTCGCGTTGATAGAGAGTTAGGTTACGGTGTATGAGTTGATGTGTACTTTCTTTTTTAATTGCCATACATATACTTTAGCTTCTGACCACCAGCTAGGACAACCTGATTGGAGGAATTAGTAGGGTCAATTTAGCCAAAAGAACTTGTGGCTAAGAGTGGGGATTAATGGAGGGTTTGTGGGGATACAAGCACCAAAATCTAAGCCCTAGTTACAACTCAAAAAAGTTTATGAATGAATAAACAAGAGCAGACTTACTTACTAAAAAATATGAGAGATTCTTAGGTTGGATAGCCACCGAGGATTTTTAGGTGTTAGGCTAATGCTTGCTCAACAAGCACATCTGATAATTTTTGTTGCTGCTTACTTGCTTTGCAAATGAGATTTTTTAGACTATCGCAAATTAAAAACAACTCGGCAACCTTGTCGGCAATCCTATGCTGCTCCTCGAGAGGGGGCAAAGGAATAAAAGTATTCTTTAGATTATTTTGAGTAATTTGATTAATAGTTGTTGTCTCAACGCCATCAAGCAATCTACGAAATAAATCTGAGTCAAGAAAGATTTTGATATATCTTGCATAAGGGCTTCTTAAGACGGCCATGAAGGCCTCAAATACCATTGGCTCGTTTAGATCATCTATAAGCGCAGATTTGCCAACTAATGATTTACTTCCGTTTCTTGAGCAAATCAATATATCGTTTTTGTTTAAGAAAAGAGATGGCTTGATTGAAGTTGTTACCCTTACCAATTCCGTCAGATCAATTACTCCATTTTGGATATTGGTAGATCTAAGCACGGGAACGCCATCATTTGAAATATCATTTGGAGAATATGTTAGACCAATACTTGTCTCGCCAATTTCCCCCAATTTTGTCAATACCCAACCTTTAGGTAGGATATAACCAGAATTACCGTCCGAGCAATCTTTTAACCCCTGATCTATTTTTTCTCCCGGCATTTGTTCTACAAGTCGGCCCGTTACAGCCAGCATTAAAATACACTTTTTTAATCTTTCAATATCAACTTCTGAAACAAACAAGACATCAAAA
Organism: Polynucleobacter sp. JS-JIR-5-A7; assembly: GCF_018687935.1. Classification (NCBI taxonomy): domain Bacteria; kingdom Pseudomonadati; phylum Pseudomonadota; class Betaproteobacteria; order Burkholderiales; family Burkholderiaceae; genus Polynucleobacter; species Polynucleobacter sp. JS-JIR-5-A7. Next base: position 1,743,188 of record NZ_CP061308.1, read on the forward strand.
AACTTCGACATTCTGATCCAGCAGTTTTTAAATTCATCTGAGTCCCTCGCCTCGAGAAGAGATAAAACTATGCATTCCGCTAACTTTGATCGAGAAAGATTTGATAAGATCATTTTTTCTTCCAGGAAATCACAAATCTTCAAATAATCTTCTACTTTTTCAGCAATTCGATACTGCTCAGAAAGAGGCGGCATCCCAAATGGAATGGATTTAATTTGTTCAGTACTTAAATTTGGTATTGCACTTCCATACGAATTCTTTAAATTTTCAGAAATTTTTGTTGTTAGAAAATAAAAAAGAAATTTTTTAGAGCAGAGGATGGGGTTAATTTTTCCTACGCGCTGATTCAAATACAAAATCTCATCCGTATTGTTAAATCCTAACTTACCAGTAGTCGCACCTGACATTGCAATTAATAAATCCCCTCTAACAACCTTTAAGCTCTCAGGCAAAGAGGCAACGACCGATTGAGGAACATAGGATAGATTGGAAAGGTCTACGCAACCATTTTGTATATCCCCAATCTTTACTATTCCAATTCCTACTGGAATAAAGTGCTTGCTTGAAAATGCATAGCCATTTACAAAATCTATGACCTCACCAACCCTAGTTGCAATCCATCCCTCTGGAAGGGAAAAATCTAACTCATCGTTACTAGCAATCTCGGTGGTTTTAGATTTTTTAATCTCATTCCCACTAACCATTGCCGCTCTTTTAAGTTTAATTTTTGCAAGGAGCTGGGTCGCACTTTCTTCTTCCGACAATTGAGGGGCTAACTTTCCCTTAATTCCCAGATGAATAATTAACGATCTTAATTTATCAACCCCATAAACTCGCCCAAATGATGAGGATTTTCGTCCGCGAGACAAACTATCTTCAAGAGAAGATGCGGTCCATAGATCTAAATGCTCAATAATAAGATCTGCAGCAGACTTCATAAAGAATTTCTGGGAAAAAGTGCGTCTGTTAGGGCATTTTTTAGCTTATCTCTCAAATGCTTAATTTCTTCCTGAAGTGCATCATACTCAGTTAGCAATATTTCTGGATTATGTGCTATCAGCTCACTAACATGAGGGTTCTTAATATCAAGATTGAAGTTTCGCGCCTTAATTGCATCAATCTCTACCTTCCAGGCTTGCTTGCAATCTATGCGCTCTCGAAAACTATCTTCTTCGCATCCCCACCATCTTTTCTCAGCCTCAAATTCCTCAATTTTCATTGGTTTTGTTTTGTTGTAACTCTTTACCCCTTCTGGATAAGGATGTTCGTAAAACCAAATATCTTTTGTTGGGGTGCCCTTAGTAAAGAATAGAAGATTTGTACTAATAGAGGTGTAAGGTGCAAATACACCTTTTGGAAGACGTACGATAGTGTGAAGATTGCATTCTTCTAAAAGCTTTTCTTTGATTCGAGTCTTTATTCCCTCGCCAAATAAAAATCCATCGGGAAGAACTACCGCAGCTCGTCCGCCGGGTTTCAGCATTTGCATAATGAGAACTAAAAAGAGGTCAGCAGTCTCCCTTGTTCTAAATGCTGCGGGAAAGTTCGTTTCAATACCATCTTCTTCCATGCCGCCAAATGGTGGGTTTGTAACCACTACATCTACTCGCTCTGATGGGCCCCAGCTAATTAACGGCCTTGCTAATGTGTTGTCGTGACGGATATTGCTTGGCACATCAATGCCATGAAGAATCATATTTGTTGTACAGAGCAAGTGTGGCATTGGCTTTTTCTCAATGCCAAAGATACTGCCTTGCAGCAGCGCTTCATCTTCTAATGTTCTGACATCATTCTTTCTAATGTGCTCAATTGAGCATGATAAGAATCCGCCTGTACCACAAGCTGGGTCCATTACCATTTCACCAAGGCGCGGATTAACCATCTGCACCATAAATTCAGTTACAGCTCTTGGCGTATAAAATTCACCCGCATTTCCGGCGGCCTGTAAATCCCTGAGGAGTTGCTCGTACATATCGCCAAACAGGTGGCGCTCTTGAGCTTTGTTGAAATCAACACCCTCTTGAATTTTATTGACCACCTGACGAATCAATTGACCAGACTTCATGTAGTTATAGGCGTCTTCAAATACCGAGCGAATAACGTAAGCGCGTTGATCCCCGCCTTTAGCCTCTAAGTTTTGCAGGGCTGGAAATAGGTCATTGTCCAAAAAATGCTTTAGTTCATCACCAGTCATGCCTTCGGCATTGGCCGCCCAATTTCTCCAGCGATATTTTTCTGGAAGCGGCGATTTATATTTATCTTGCAGCAATTCCCACTCGCTCTCACGATCATCAAAGATCTTAAGAAATAGCATCCATACCAACTGACTTAAACGCTGAGCATCCCCATCGACACCTACGTCTTTACGCATGATGTCTTGAATTGATTTAATGGTTGAACTAATACTCATAAGTGGTAAAGCCTATCTATTGGGGTGATGCTATGAATTTTAGGCGTAGAGCTGGTTTTCTAGCTCATGCAAAGCAGCTATATAGCCAGGCTTACCGCCAAAAGCTGATACCAGCTCACTTGCTGTGCCCATTTTACTGAATGGATCTAAAGTCAGAATCTTAATATCGTCAATATTTTCGATTCCAGTATCTGCATATTTTTCTAGCAGCGCCTCGAGAACTTTACGAGCTTGATCGCCATACTTGGTAAAGTAATTGCGTTTCTTCACTTGATCAGCACGCTCTCTTCGAGTCAGTGCTGGTTGATCGAATGCCACATGACATATCAGATCAAATGCATCGCAGTCTTTATTGACTTCCTGTGCCAATGCCTCAAGCAGCACACCATGCTCTTCGAGTTCTTTAATCACTGCAGCCTTACGTTCGGCAGAAGTCCATCTTTTTAAGAATTCATCTAATGTTGAGTAGTCCTTACGTACCGCCTTGCGGGTGTAGTCTTTCAATGATTCAGTAATTAACTTACCTTCGGGCCCGTAGTATTGGACCCGCTCTGCTACCACCTGAACCTCTACATCACCAATATAGTATTTGGCACGCTTACCTTCTGGACTCGGCGGAAATCCTTCTCCGCCAGTATCGCCGCCGGTACCACCATCCGACCCGCCCGTGCCGCCATCCTCACCCGGTTCATCAGGCGGCGTTGGAGGATCATTGGGTCCAGGGTTATATATAACAATTGGGGGTCCATCAAAACCTTCATCAGCAAAAAGCTCGGTGGCTTTTTTAAAGTCCATGATAGTGAACCAATACTTACCGTAATCCTCATTAATTCTTGTACCACGGCCAATCATCTGCTTAAACTCAGTCATCGACTTAATATGCTGGTCAAGCACCACTAGCTTACAGGTCTGAGCATCTACACCTGTGGTCATTAATTTTGAAGTGGTGGCAATTACTGGATAACGTTCTTCAGGATTAATGAAGTTATCAAGCTCTGCTTTACCCTCTTGCTCATCTCCGGTAATACGCATGACATACTTGCGATTTTCTTTGACGCGATCTGGGTTTAAATTAACTAAAGCCTGGCGCATGCGTTCCGCATGATCAATATCGTCGCAAAATACGATAGTCTTAGCATATGGATCGGTAGCCTCCAAAAACTCAGTTATCTTCTTAGCTACCAACTCCGTACGTTTTTCCAATACGAGCGTGCGATCCATATCACTCTGGTTATAGATGCGGTCTTCTATTACCTGTCCACGCTTATCGACTTGCCCACTACTTGGTCTCCACCCTTGCAAGTCTTTGTCTATATCAATTCGAATTACTTTATATGGCGCAAGGAATCCATCTTCAATGCCTTGTTTTAAAGTGTAGCTGTAAACAGGATCGCCAAAATAAGTAATGCTGGAAACATCCTTGGTTTCTTTTGGTGTAGCAGTTAAACCAATGTGTGTTGCTGATGAAAAATACTCCAAGATCTCACGCCACGCAGAATCTTCAGCCGCGCTACCCCGATGGCACTCATCAATCACAATTAAGTCAAAAAAGTCTGGTGAAAACTGCTTGTAGATATTCTTCTCTTCATCATTGCCCGTAACCGCCTGATAAAGGGAGAGATAAATCTCATAACTTTTATCAATCTGCCGCTTACTAATTTTGGTCATTGCAGCGCCAAAAGGCTTGAAGTCATTATTTTTTGTTTGATCTACCAAGATATTGCGATCAGCCAAAAATAGAATGCGTTTCTTGGTACCAGATTTCCAAAGGCGCCAAATAATCTGAAATGCTGTGTAGGTTTTTCCAGTGCCAGTAGCCATCACCAATAAAATGCGATTTGCGCCACTAGCCACTGCTTCAATCGCCCTATTTACAGCATTAACCTGATAGTACCTTGGGGCACGTCCGGTACCATCATCGTAATAAGGCATTTCTACGGTATTTTTGGCTTCAGGTGTATTAACACCTTTCCATCCACAGTAGCGCCGCCACAAATCCTCTGGCGATGGAAATGATTCTAAAGAAAGTTCTTGCTCAACCTTATCAGCTAGACCTGTTCGATCATGCATCAAGAAGGCATCGCCATTGGAGCTAAAAACGAATGGCACATCAAGCGTTTCAGCATAATCAAGCGCTTGCTGCATTCCAGCGCCTACGCTTAAATTATTTTCCTTGGCTTCAATGACTGCAATTGGAATATTAGATTTGTAATACAACACATAATCCGCACGCTTTTGCTTGCCTCTAGTATGCAGCTTCCCACGGACAATAATCCGTCCTTTAGTAAAGCTTAACTCTTCCCGAATTTGAGAATGCAAATCCCAACCGGCAGAAACTATGGCCGGGGTTATGAACTTTGTACATATATCGCGTTCACTAAGGGACTTCTTGCTCATTTATATCTTTTAATATTAAGGGTGTGTATAGATAATATAAGAATTATCCTGAAATTTTTGTAGATTTGGAGCGATTAACTGATGAAGACTTATATAAAAATACTGGGGCTATTGCCTCTTTTAGGATTAATCCTGGAATCAGCCTTCGCTCAAGCCATTTATGACGCTAACGGTCAATATAAGGGCTATAGTCAAACTAGCCCAAGCGGAGTAACCAATATTTACAACTCCCAAGGCCAAAACGTCCAATCATTTCAAACCGATAATGGACAAACTAACTTTTATAGTCCACAAGGCCAATATCAAGGTTCCAGCACTACCCCAATTCAAACTACCCCAAATACAACAATTAACACTCCGCGCCAAGCACCCCAGGTACCCACTGTTAAGGGATGGTGATGAGTAAGCGTCACTTAAAGTAACGGTCATTGATGAATATTCATCTCATCGAGAAAATATCTTCCTAACTCTTGATTAAGTTGGCGAACCCAATCTACAACTTCTCTCCCTTTGAGATATAAATCAGTAAAGCGGGCATCGTTATATTCCTTCTGATAATGAAATACCCCGTTACGATACCGCTTGAGCAGCCCAAGATTATCTGATTTAAGTAATGTGTTTATTGCATCATCTTTTAGTCCGAGCTCAATCCAACCTTCTGCAACCGCATATATAGTTCCATACCAATACCCCATATACATAAATGCATCCATACCATTGCTACCATCTTTTGTTACAGATGTCATAAGCGTTGAATCAAAGTGATCACGCATTTTATTTGCCCAAATGTAATAGCGGTGCAAGGATAGTAGCTTTTCTTTTTTGGATACTGTAATCATGGATATCATCCTATCATTTGCACAACTGTTACTTAAAGTAACGCTCAAAAAAATACCAACCCGAAGGTTGGTATTTTCATTTCTGGTGGGCCCACCAGGACTTGAACCTGGGACCAAAGGATTATGAGTCCTCTGCTCTAACCAACTGAGCTATAGGCCCGTTAATCTTTACATGCAGTTTTTACACTTCTTAACTACCTAAAACCACACTAAAACCGCATTTACTACACACCTCGGTTTTTGCTCCGGTGTGTAAGCGGTGTGTAGTGAATTTATACCGCCTAATTCACCACTAACCTCTTGAATCTATTGAGGTCTTAGCTACAAGACCACTAGGGCTTCTTTCTTATGAGTCCTCTGCTCTAACCAACTGAGCTATAGGCCCGTTAATCCTTCGATCAATCTTCCTCGAGGAAAGTCTTGAGTTTATCGCTGCGGCTTGGGTGACGCATTTTTCTCAAGGCCTTTGCTTCGATCTGACGAATACGCTCACGGGTTACGTCAAACTGTTTACCTACTTCTTCGAGCGTGTGATCTGTACTCATCTCAACACCAAAGCGCATACGCAATACTTTTGCTTCGCGTGGTGTCAGTGAATCAAGAACATCTTTCACTACATCGCGCATCGAGTCATGCAATGCTGCTTCAGCTGGAGCCAAGGTGTTGCCATCTTCAATGAAGTCACCCAAATGAGAATCTTCGTCGTCTCCGATCGGAGTTTCCATAGAGATTGGCTCTTTTGCAATCTTCATGATCTTACGAATCTTATCTTCTGGGATTTCCATCTTCAGTGCCAAGGTTGCAGCATCTGGCTCATGACCAGTTTCTTGCAAGATTTGACGGCTGATACGGTTCATCTTATTGATGGTCTCAATCATATGAACTGGAATACGGATCGTACGCGCTTGATCAGCAATAGAGCGAGTAATCGCCTGACGAATCCACCAAGTTGCATAAGTGGAGAACTTATAACCACGACGGTATTCAAACTTATCTACTGCTTTCATCAAACCAATGTTGCCTTCTTGAATCAAATCAAGAAACTGCAAACCACGGTTGGTGTATTTCTTAGCAATCGAGATCACCAAGCGTAAGTTGGCTACGGTCATCTCACGTTTTGCTTCACGCGCACGCTTCTCGCCCGCAATCATTTGCTTGTTCACTTCTTTTAATTCAGGAAGTGGGATAACCACATTCTTCTGAATATCAATCAACTTCTGTTGAAGTTCCTGAATCGCTGGTACGTTCCGTTGTAAGAGAGCGCTATAGGGCTTGTTCTCTTTGAGTAACTTGTCAGTCCAAGTGAGATTCATCGACATCTTAGGGAAATCTTTTAATACTTCACCACGATTAACGCCAACTTTATCTACCAACAAGTTAACGATGCCACGCTCTAGTTTCCACACTTGATCTACTTGTGAGCGCATCGTGTCACATAACTTCTCAACACTCTTCGCAGTTAAACGGAAACCCAGTAACTCTGCACGAATTGCATCTTGTGCCTTGATATAGGCCGGGCAGTTATAACCATCTTTATCAAAAGCACGACGCATCTTGTCAGCTTGCGTGCGAACAATTGCAAACTTCTCTAAGGAAATTTGCTTTAACTCTTCAAGCTGTTTAGCGTTCGCAGTTGCAGCGCCACCGCCACCACCTTCGTCTTCACCTTCCTCTTCACCTTCTTCAGCATCAGGATCAATCTCTGGCTCTTCTGGTCCAAGCTTGATGTCTTCCGCATTAGGATCTACCAAGCCATCAACGAACTGATCGATTTCCATTTCGCCGGAAGCAATCTTATCCACGTTGCTCAGAATCTCTGCAATCGTGACAGGGCAAGCAGCTAAAGCCATCACCATGTCTTTGAGGCCGGCCTCAATCTTCTTGGCAATGACGATCTCGCCTTCGCGAGTCAACAAATCTACTGTACCCATCTCACGCATATACATACGGACTGGATCAGTGGTACGACCGAACTCTGAATCTACTGTAGAGAGCGCTGCTTCAGCTTCTTCTTCAGCTTCTTCTTCAGACGCTGCAGCAGCAGTGTTATCAGACAGAATTAAGGTTTCAGCATCAGGCGCTTGTTCGTAAACAGTAATACCAATGTCGTTCAACAAACTGATCAAGGTTTCTAATGCATCAGCATCAGACAACTCATCAGACATCACGTCATTCATCTCGCCATGGGTTAAGTAACCCTTGGACATACCCATCTTGATCAAAGTCTTCAAGCGCGCACGACGTAATTCTTGTTGCTCTTCAGTACCTAACTGTTGTGCTGCGAATTCTTTTAAGAGGGCTTTTTCTTTCGCTTTACGCTCACGGGCTTTTTGCCGATCCGTTAATACTGGTTCAGCGCCATCTGCAGGAGTCTCAGCTTTAGCTTTACGGCCGCGCTTTTTTTCTTCATCAACGACTGGAGCAGCAAGCTCGGCTCCTTTTGCTTTTTTACCTTTTAACTCTTCTACTTTTGGTGCTGGTGCAGCCTTGCCTTTTTTAGCCGGCTCTACCTTTGCAACCTTAGCTGGTGCTTTCGCAGCAACCTTGACCGATTTGGCTGGAACTTTTACAGGTGCTTTCTTGGCGGCTGGCTTTGCAGCGGCTTTCACTGGTGCTTTAGCTGCTTTCACAGGAGTCTTCACTTTTACAGCTGGCTTAGCAGGTGCTTTCTTGGCAGCTGGCTTGGCAGCAGCCTTTACTGGTTTAGCAGTGGCCTTCTTAGCCGCTGGCTTGGCAGCAGCCTTTATTGGTTTAGCAGGGACCTTCTTAGCAACCGGTTTTGTGGTCGCCTTTTTGGCTGCTGGTTTTGCAAGCGCTTTTACTGGCTTAGCCGGAGCTTTTGCTGTTTTAACTGGTTTTTTGGTCTTGGTATTAGGCATTTATTAGCACTTACTCACATTACTGTTATTGATCTCGACTGATAAAACACAGCCCCTTAACTCACTTACTCACTTACCCCAAATTTCTTCAAAATAAAGCGCAAGTGGCTGAATTAATTCGTTTTTTTCTTGGGAACAGAGGATTATAGTCGATTGCGACTTTTTTAACCCCTGATTACCTAAAAATATGGGGTATTTTTCAGGTATTTCTAGGGGTGTTTCAGTAAATTCTTAGGAGAATTTCAGCTTTTCACCCAATTCACGATATCGGGCTTTATCTTGGTCGCTGGCGGTCTCACCAGCGATTTTTTGGGCAATGTCGGTCATTTCTTGTTTGAGGTGAATCAGCTCTAGTTTCTTAAAGGCCCCGTCTAAATCGGCAGCTGCCCCCTCAAGCTCCAAGTCAGAATCCATGACACGCTTTCTGAGTACTTCATACATTGAGGCAAGCTCACTACGAGAGAGTTGATCTTGAAACATTGCAAATGCCCCGGCGCCTACTGTGTCAGGTTTTCCGTTTTCCCCTGGAATCAATTCCACTTGATCACATTGAGATAAAAGATCTTTCATTAATGCGAGTGCATTGGCTGATCGTTGCTCAGCAGCTTTGAGTGCGAGCGCACGCTGATTGCTATCGAGCGCTTTACCTAAATGCGGAAACTGAATTAACACACGTAACATCTGCTCGGCTAAATCGGTTGGCGCTTTTGGTGGCTCAATATTCTGTGTCGCCACTCGCTTTGCAGAGCCTTTAGAGGCTTGCCATGGAGCGCCTTGTCGATTGCCGGTATTAGAGTAATTGCTTTGATTGTTTTGATAATGGGTTTGCTTTGCCTGAGCAGGCTGATAGCTTGTCTGTCGAACAGGCACTACCGTTAATCCGCAAAAAGCTTCTAACTCAGTAGGAGTGGTGTTAGTTCGAATGGCGAGCTCACGCAAAATTTGGGTACGCAACGCAATCGGTGGCATGGATAGTAGCAAAGGCTTGGCCGCATGATGCGTATGGGCTCTACCTTCCGGAGTTGTTAGATCGTGATCTTCGCTCGCAATCTTAAAGAAGAAGCTGGAGATCGACATTGCCTCTTTGATGACTTTTTCAAAAGCAGGTGCGCCATAAGCACGAACATAACTATCAGGGTCGTGCTCAGTTGGTAAGAATAGGAAACGAATTTCTTTATCGTCAGACATGAGAGGTAGACAGGCTTCAAGAGCGCGCTGGGCTGCACGTTGACCAGCAGAGTCGCCATCAAATGAAAAAACAACTTTGTCAGTTTGACGCAATAACATGCGTACATGGTTTGCAGTACACGCCGTACCCAGCGTGGCCACTGCATTAGGGAAACCCAATTGCGCCAGTGCTACAACATCCATATAACCTTCACACACCAAGACATATTCTTGCGCACGAATCGCTTGTCTTGCCTCAAATAAACCGTAAAGCGTATTGCCTTTAGAAAAGAGTGGTGTCTCTGGAGAATTTAAATATTTAGGCTCACCTTGATCTAAGATACGACCACCAAAGCCAATCGTTTGACCTTTGGGATTCCGAATCGGAAACATCACACGATCCCGAAAGCGATCGTAGCGCTTGACTGCTGGCTTAGTCATAGGGGAGCCTTCAGCCTGTTCCCCTTGAATCAGTAAGCCGCCTTCCACTAAAGTCTTGACTACTTCATCGTTGGCGTAGGAGCCAAAGACAGCTTCAAGACCTTGCCAACCATCAGGGGCATAGCCAAGTGAATATCGTTTAGCAATCTCACCAGTCAGGCCGCGCCCTTTTAAATACTCTACTGCGCGAGTACTACCCTTAAGTTGTTGGCGATACCAATCAGCTGCAGAACTCATCACCTCGCTAAGTGCCATCGCCTGCTGTTGTCTTGCAACATCATTCGCTGTGCGCTCTTCACGTGGTACATCTAAACCTGCAGAACGCGCGAGCTCTTCAATGGCATCGACATATCCAAGACCAGAATATTCCATCAGAAAACTGATGGCAGATCCATGGGCACCGCAACCAAAGCAGTGATAGAACTGTTTGGTTGGTGATACAGAAAATGAGGGGGACTTCTCTGAATGAAAGGGGCACAAGCCTTGGTAGTTTGCGCCTGCTTTTTTTAACTTTACGTGCTGCCCAACCACATCAACGATGTCGACCCGATTTAAAAGATCGGCAATGAAGGATTGTGGAATGAGCGCCATAAGGCTAAGAGTATGGAGCGAGTTCTCTTATTTTGCGAGTGCGGCCTTTACTAAGCCAGATACCTTGCCCATATCTGCTTTGCCAGCCAATTGACCTTTGAGTGCGCCAATGACTTTACCCATATCCTGTAGACCAGCAGCGCCTGTAGAGGCAACCGCGGCTGCTACTGCAGCAGCAACTTCAGCATCGGACATTTGGGCAGGCAAGTAAGCCTGCAGAATGACCATCTCAGCAGATTCCACTGCGACCAAATCGTCACGCTGTGCTTTTTCAAATTGAGAGATCGAGTCTTTGCGCTGCTTGATCATTTTTTCAATTGTCGCAATGATGGCTGCGTCATCGAGCACAATGCGATCATCTACTTCGCGTTGTTTGATAGCAGCTAACAAAAGTCGAATGGTGCCAAGACGTGCAGTCTCTTTAGCGCGCATCGCGTTTTTCATATCTTCGGTAATTTGATCTTTCAAACTCATTTGATTCTTTCTGATGTTGAATGTATCCAGTTTTAGTTGGCTATTTAAAAAGCAAAAACCCGCTGCGTTTCACCGTCAGCGGGTTTCAAAGCTTCTCGGTGAAGAGAGCTTTAAATTCTATTAGTAAAGCTTCTTCGGCAACATTTGGCTGCGAATACGCTTGTAATGGCGTTTAGCAGCGGCAGCCTTTTTACGCTTACGCTCAGCCGTTGGCTTCTCGTAAAACTCGCGGGCACGCAAGTCTGTCAAAAGACCATTTTTTTCAATGGTGCGCTTGAAACGGCGCAATGCCACTTCAAATGGTTCGTTTTCGCGGAGGCGGACTGTAGTCATACTTATTTAACTCGTATATGCTCGATAAATATCGAAAAATTAACTGAATTGCGATTCTAGCACGACCAAACCAAAAAATGATTGTTTTAGGAATAGAAACTTCTTGTGATGAAACCGGGGTGGCTTTATACAACACCACCCCCTGGGAAGAGGGCAAACCTGCATTCCAAGGCATTCTGGGGCAGGGTTTGCACTCTCAGATCGCCATGCACCGAGATTACGGGGGCGTTGTCCCAGAGTTAGCCTCTCGAGACCATATTCGCCGGGTTTTACCCCTTTTAGACCAATCTTTGACCCAATCTGGCCTGAAATTAGCCGACATTGATGCGGTTGCTTTCACTCAAGGTCCGGGTCTAGCAGGCGCCCTACTGGTTGGCAGTGCCTTCGCCAAATCCCTCGCCCAAGGCCTCCATTTGCCCTCGATCGGGATTCATCACCTCGAAGGACACCTACTTTCGCCACTTTTGGGCCAAACTGCACCCCAATTTCCCTTTATCGCTCTCCTAGTTTCTGGTGGACATACCCAACTCATGAAAGTCTCTGGCATTGGCCAATACGAACTTTTAGGTGAAACCTTAGACGATGCCGCGGGTGAAGCTTTTGATAAAACTGCCAAATTATTAGGTCTTGATTACCCCGGTGGTGCAGCTATTTCTAAACTCGCAGAACAGGGTCGCGTCGGAATATTTGATTTACCAAAACCGATGCTGCACTCTGGTGACTTGGATTTCTCATTCTCGGGATTGAAAACTGCAGTTCTGAATCAAGTCAAAAAGTTTGAAGAGAAAAAAGTATCTGATCCTACTAAGGTTGCACAATTTCATGCGGATCTTGCGAGAAGCTTTGTCGATGCCATCGTTGCGGTCTTAGTCAGTAAATCTGAAAAAGCACTGAAACAAACTGGCTGTCAGAATTTAGTACTTGCTGGCGGTGTTGGTGCCAACTTGCAATTGCGTGGCGCTTTAAATGAGAAGGCTACACGTCAAGGTTTTGAGGTGCACTACCCACCACTAGAGTTGTGTACCGATAACGGCGTGATGATTGCTTTTGCTGGTGCACTACGCATGCTTGCCAAAAATAATGGCTCCACAACTTCTGGAGCCTTTGATATCAAACCCCGTTGGGATTTGCAAAGCAATAATTTGGTTTAGCTTGCTTTACTTCTTATGACTGATACGAGCAAATGCACTGTGATTGTGGATGGACTCAAAGTTCTCAGCCTCAACTACAAAAGACTGGATACGCTGATCTGCCTTAAGATTGCCAGCTACATCACGCACTAAGTCTTCAACGAATTTAGGATTACTGTAGGAATGCTCAGTCACCCACTTCTCGTCAGGGCGCTTAAGTAAACCCCAGAGTTCACTAGATGCCTCGCTCTCGGCAGCGGCAACTAAATCTTCTACAGTCATCTGTGTTTTGGAATCCAATGTCACCGTCATCGTGACATGTGAGCGCTGATTGTGCGCACCAAACTCCGAGATCTCTTTTGAGCAAGGGCATAAACTCATCACAGGTACTTGTGCGCGTAGAACTAATTCAATATCGGTACCACTAGCTGTAGGTTGCGTATTTTGTTTGGCAGTGGCCATCCAAGTGACTTCGTAATCCATCAAGCTTTCGACACCAGAAACGGGCGCTGCTTTTTTAACGAAGTGGGTGTAAGTAAATTGCACATGGCCTTCTTTAGCATCTAACAAAGGCAACATCTCTTTTACGAGTGCGACAACCGTAGTGCTATCGACTGCCGCATCTTGCTTTTGCAAGAGCGCCATGAAACGAGACATGTGCGTGCCCTTGACATGCGCAGGTAATGCCACATCCATCTCAAAAGTACCAACCGATGGAAAGTTGCCAGTCTTGCTGCGAATCATCAGTGGATGACGTACACCCCGAATACCGACTTGCTCAATGGGCAACGCGCGCACATCCAAAGTGGATTGCACATCAGGCATTGCACTAGCTTTCAGAAAGGCGGGGTTCATGTCATTCATGACTCTATTTTCAAGCAAAACGGGCTTATTTGCCTGAAATTGCTGAATTTGCCATTAATACCGCAGGAAAACGCTTTTTAATAGAGTTTGTAATACCCTCAACATCCAAGCCACACTTAGTCATGAGCAGCTGATAGTCGCCATGTTCAATAAATTCATCAGGAAGACCTAACTGCAATAGGGGCTTGTTAATCCCGAGTGAGGAGAGCGCCTCCAAGCAAGCGCCGCCAGCGCCGCCAGCAATGGCGCCATCTTCAATGGTGACTAGATAATCATGATCGGCCGCTAATGATTTGATGAGATCAATATCGAGTGGCTTTACAAAACGCATATTGGCAACAGTCGCATCGAAACCTTCAGCTGCTTCTAATGCGGCATACAACAAAGTGCCAAATGCCAAGATCGCCACACGCTGTCCAGCGGGTGCGTTCGATTTACGACGAATCTCACCCTTACCCAAAGGCAAAGTACGCAGCTCTGTTGAAGGAATAGTGCCAACACCTGAACCACGCGGGTAACGCACGGCACTAGGGTGAGCTTGATGATATGCAGTCGTCAATAAATCGCGGCACTCTGCTTCGTCTGCTGGCGTCATCACCAACATATTTGGAATACAACGCAAGAATGGAATGTCATACGCACCGGCATGTGTTGCGCCATCAGCACCCACTAAACCTGCGCGATCGAGTGCAAATAAGACTGGCAAATCTTGCAGAGCAACGTCATGAATCAATTGATCGTAGGCGCGTTGCAAGAAAGTGGAATAGATCGCCACCACTGGCTTCATGCCTTCGCAGGCCATACCTGCTGCAAAAGTCACTGCATGTTGTTCAGCAATACCAACGTCGTAATAGCGTTTAGGAAAAGTCTTTTCAAATTCAACCAGACCAGAGCCTTCCCGCATGGCTGGTGTAATGCCAATCAACAAAGGATCAGCATGGGCCATATCGCAAAGCCATTCACCAAACACTTGAGTGAATGTTTTCTTGCTAGCAGCAGCTTTCTTGACGCCCTCTTTAGGATTAAATTTGCTTGGCCCGTGATATAGCACTGGATCAGCCTCAGCCAACTCATAGCCCTGACCTTTTTTAGTCACCACGTGCAAGAACTGTGGGCCATTTCCCTCGAGCGCTAGGCGGCGTACGTTCTGCAACATGGGAATCAAAGCATCTAAGTCATGACCATCAATCGGGCCAAAGTAGTTAAAGCCAAATTCTTGGAAGATGGTTGATGGTGAGACCATGCCCTTGGCATGATCTTCCAGGCGTTTAGCAAACTCGCGCAGTGGGGGTGCGATCGATAGCACGCTATCAATTCCTTTTTTGGTTGCTGAGTAAATATTGCCACTGAGCAATCTGGCAAGGTGACGATTAAGCGCACCCACTGCTGGTGAGATCGACATATCGTTGTCATTTAAAATCACCACAAGGGGCAAATCGTCATACACACCCGCATTATTCATTGCTTCAAAAGCCATGCCGCCCGTCATCGCACTATCACCCATCACAGCAACTGCAACTTGGCGTTCACCCTTGGTTTGAAAAGCACGTGCCATACCCATTGCTGCAGAAATACTAGTCGATGAGTGGCCAGTACCAAAAGCATCAAACTCGCTTTCAGCACGCTGAGGAAATCCTGACAATCCTTTGAATTGACGCAGAGTACTCATGCGCTCTCGACGACCAGTCAAAATTTTGTGCGGATAGCTTTGATGACCTACGTCCCAAACGATGCGATCGCGCGGCGTATCAAATACGTAATGCAAGGCAATCGATAACTCTACTGTGCCCAAGTTAGAAGACAAGTGTCCACCAGTTTTGGAAACGGATTCCAAAACAAATTGGCGTAACTCATCGGCAAGAGCAGGCAGCTCTTCGCGAGAAAGTGTTTTTAAATCGTCAGGAGAATTAACGGAATGCAAAGTCATCGAATCTAGTTTGTCTCATTTGCCTCTATTGACAACCAATAGGGCTAAATCTTTTAAGGCCTGCGCTTGATCACCAAAACCATCCAAACTACTGATGGCGGTTTCTTGCAATTCTTTCGCCTGTTTCTGTGCATAGTCTAAACCCATCAAGGTCACATAGGTTGGCTTGTCATTGGCTGCATCTTTACCAGCAGTTTTTCCAAGAGTTTGACTATCAGCCGTAGCATCCAGCACATCATCCACAATTTGGAAAGCCAAACCCAGGGCTTTTGAGTATTTTTGGAGTTGGGCCAATTGATTTGCATTGAGATCGGCAGCAATGCCACCGAGTTCTACCGCACAAGAAAGCAAAGCACCGGTTTTCATGGCATGCATTTGTTGTAAACCTGCCAGATCTAATTTCTTACCAACGCTCTCTAAGTCAATAGCTTGACCACCCGCCATACCGCGCGAACCAGAGGCTGCAGCTAAGACACTGATCATGCGTAAACGATTATTCATATCGCACTGGGCGGTAGCCAGAATTTCAAATGCGCGGGTTTGCAAAGCATCGCCCACTAACAATGCAGTTGCTTCATCAAAGGCTTTGTGTACTGTTGGTCTACCGCGGCGCAAGTCATCATCATCCATGCAAGGCAAGTCATCGTGCACTAATGAATATGCATGAATACATTCGATCGCTACTGCTGCAGCATCTAATGCCGCATTCTTTTCCTGGGAAAATTGATCACCCAGTTCACCTGCCGCATAAACCAATAGAGGACGAATCCGTTTGCCGCCACCTTGTGCTGCATAACGCATGGCTTCATGTAAACGCTGAGGCGTTACCTGCGCAGAATCAAGCAAACGATCTAAGGCAGATTCAGTGCGTTCAGAGTGAGCGGCAATCCACGCCTGAAATTGAAAAGGAGTACCCAATTAAGCCTCGAACACTCTCACTTGCTGTTCGACTTGCGCAAGAACCCCTTGGCAATGTTTCAGCAAAGCTGCGCCCCGTTGATAGGCCAATAAAGTCTCTTCTAGAGAAAATTTGCCAGACTCCATGTCAAAAATGAGCTTTTCAAGCTCTTTTACAGCTTGCTCATAGCGCAGATCTGGGTCGATTTGGATCTCAAGACCTGGTTTTTGACTCTCTGATTTCTTGGCTGGCATAAGCGGGTTCCTTCATATTTCCGATACGGATTGCCCTCCATATTAAAGCGAGATGCCCCTCAGATGGGTATAATCGACCCCTTCCTTTCCAATATCGATCCGTCGATGGTTGGATTGGTTATTCCGCTTAGCTTCGGCTGACGTTTTCGGGGGTGGGGAGAATGACTAATCTGGCTACCGCGCAGAAGCTTGCGCCGTCCAATCTACAACTGCCGGTTTCGGCATATTTCGATGCTGATTTGTATCAGCAAGAAATTGAACTGCTTTTTAAGCAGGGTCCTGGCTATGTTGGCCATGAACTCATGGTGCCTGAAGTGGGCTCCTATCAAACTTTAAGCGCAGAAAATGAAGGTCGCATCCTCGTTCGCAATAACGAGAGTGTTGAACTGCTTTCCAATGTTTGCCGGCATCGCCAAGCACTGATGCTCAATGGCAAAGGTAAAACTGAAAATATTGTTTGCCCCCTGCATCGTTGGACGTACGACTTAGGTGGCAATTTACTGGGTGCACCGCACTTTGAAGATAAGCCTTGTTTAAATCTTGGCAAGTCCCCTTTGCAAAATTGGCAAGGCCTATTGTTTGAAGGTCCCCGCGATGTGCGCGCTGATCTTGCCAAACTCGGTGTGGCAGACGATCTCCAATTTGATGGCTATCTGCTCGACCATGTTGAAGTACACGATTGCAATTACAACTGGAAAACTTTCATCGAGGTATATCTCGAGGATTACCACGTGGTGCCGTTTCATCCAGGCTTAGGCAAGTTTGTTTCATGCGAAGACTTGCATTGGGAATTTGGTGATTGGCATAGCGTACAAACTGTGGGCATTCATAAAGATCTCCAAATCCCGGGATCGCCAACCTACCGTCATTGGCACGAAGCCGTGCTGCGCCAATTTGACGGCAAAGCACCACGCCATGGGGCGATCTGGCTGACCTACTACCCTAATGTGATGGTGGAGTGGTACCCAGGTGTTCTGTGCGTTTCTACATTGCATCCGATGGGTGTCAACAAGACTCGAAATATCGTTGAGTTTTACTACCCAGAAGAAATTGCCTTATTCGAGCGTGAATTTGTGGAGGCCGAACGTGCCGCTTACATGGAGACCTGCATCGAGGATGATGAAATCGCAGAGCGCATGGATCAAGGAAGAGCAGCACTACTTGCTCGTGGCATTAATGAGGTTGGTCCTTATCAAAGCCCGATGGAAGATGGCATGCAACATTTTCATGAATGGTACCGTCGCGCTATGAATTTTCAAGGTGCATAATCTAAATTAGTAGCTTTCCTCCTTTCCTCGCTACCTCAATATAGGAAACATCATGACTCCTCTAATTACCGCAAACCAGTTAGAAGAAATCATCAATAGTGGTGAAGATGTTTTGCTCTGCGACTGCCGCTTTGATTTAACCGATCCAGAGTCAGGCAAGAAAGCGTATGAAGAGAGCCATATTCCTGGTGCGATTTACGTCGATCTTGATCGCGATATGTCAGGCAATAAAACAGGCAGCAATGGCAGACACCCTTTGCCAAGTCCTGAGGCATGGGCACAAACTAAAACCCGTTTAGGCATGACTCCCAATACTCTCGTAGTTGCTTATGACAAACAGGGCTCGGTCTATGCCAGCCGCTTGTGGTGGATGCTCAAAGCTACTGGCCATGCGAAGGTTCAAGTCTTAGATGGCGGTCTTGATGCCTGGAATGGCCCTATGGGCACAGTGCCACGCAAACCTAACCCTGCACCGCAAGCCATTGAGCCAAGAACCTATGTTGGGCTTGCCTTAGTAGATGAAGTGGTAGCCAACTTACAAACCAAGAAACTTACGGTCATTGATGCGCGAGCTAACGATCGCTTCCATGGTCAAAACGAAACTTTAGACCCAATTGCTGGACATATCCCTGGCGCAATCAATCATTTCTTCAAAGGCAATTTATCTGCGACTGCATTTAAACCCGCAGAGCAACTCTTTAAAGATTTTGTTGAATTACTAGGCCCTGTCAAACCTGCTGAAGTTATTCACCAATGTGGCTCAGGCGTTACTGCATGTCACAACCTTCTGGCGATGGAAGTCGCTGGTCTCAAAGGCTCTCGCTTATATGCGGGCAGCTGGAGTGAATGGTGTGCTGACCCTAGCAGACCAGTCGAAACTTAAAAACAAACTTTTGAATTAGTGCAGGAGCGAGAGTAGGATCACAAATCCTACGCCGCAGGCAATCAACACTGTTTGACGCAGTGACTCAGCCCAGTGTGGGCGACGGTGCATTTGCGGAATTAAATCACTCACCGCAATGTAAATAAAACTGCTTGAAGCAATCACGAGCAAATACGGCATCGCTGCATGCGCTTTCTCTAAAAAGAAGTAGGCCAATACCCCGCCCACTACAGCTGACAGACCACAGATGAAGTTGTAGAGCAAGGCGCGAGTGCGCGAGAAACCTGCATTGAGAAGCACAATGAAGTCACCAATCTCTTGTGGAATCTCGTGAGCAATGATGGCGATCGCCGTAAAGATACCCACTTGATAGTCGGCCATAAAAGCAGCGGCAATCAAAATGCCGTCCACAAAGTTATGAATACCATCACCTACCAAAATCATCCAACCACTGCGCCCTGCATTCTCCGCATCATGACCGTCATGATGGTGATGACCATCACCTTCGTGATGATGGTCATGGCGCAACAAGGCAATTTTTTCTAGCAAGAAAAATCCTAATAATCCCGCCAACAAAGTCGCAAATAAGTACTGGGGGTTAGTACCCTGCATATTGAATGCTTCGGGTAACGAGTGCAAGAGCGCTGTGGCCAGCAGAATACCAACCGACAAGCTGACCATGTTATTGACCATCTTCGACAGCAGCGCGATTGAAAAACTGGCGGCGACCAAAACGCTAGCAGTACCTGCTAATGCTGTCACCAAAAGAATACTTTGAAGAACCGTCATCGAGAGTTACGCTACACCCATTTTCTTAAACCAAGCAAGACATTTCTCCCAACCATCTTTAGCAGGGCCTTCGCGATAGGTTGCGCGATAGTCAGCATGGAAGGCATGAGGGGTATCGGGATATACCTCAATCAGAGAGGCTTTTGCCGCAGGATTTTTCGGTGCTGCTTGCGCAAGTGCTGCACGCATTTGCTCAACACTCTCCAAAGAGATGCCAGTATCAGCGCCACCATACAGGCCTAGTACTGGGGCTTTTAAATCTGCAGCTAAATCGACTGGATGACGTGGGCTATTTTCAGTTTTTTCACCAATCACTCTTCCATACCAAGCCACACCTGCCTTGACTTGCGGCAGAGTTGCAGATAGCCAAGTGATGCGCCCACCCCAGCAAAAACCAGTTACACCGACTCGCTTCAGATCACCACCATTTTTGCCAGCCCATACCAAGGCAGCCTGCAAATCATTTAAGACTTGAGCATCGGGTGTCTTGGCCACAATGTTTGCCTGAATTTCAGCAATGGTGCCGTAAGTATTAGGATCTCCTGCGCGCGTAAAAAACTCAGGGGCAATCGCGAGATATCCAAGCTTTGCAAAACGACGTGTGACGTCAGCGATGTATTCATGAACACCAAAAATTTCACTCACTACGATGATGATCGGCAAATTACCTTTTGCATTTTCTGGACGAGAAACATAAGCAGGTAGCTGGAAGTTACCGATAGGAATCATTTGCTCGCCTGCTTTGAGACCCTTAAAGTCGGTCTCAATGGCGGCCGCCATCACAGGATCAGAGGCAACTACAAAGCCAACACCCAGTGTAGTGACAGCACCACGTAATGCGGTAGCGCCGGCGACCGAGGTTTTCATAAAATTTCTTCTACTATTCAGTGTCTTATTGCTCATCGTGTTTATCTCCTAGCTATTTACTAACGCTACTAATGCGCCTCTTCCCAATTATCGCCAATCCCAATACTAACGACCAATGGCACCTTCAATTGAGCCACATTGCACATCAAATCCGGTAACTTTTCCTGCAACAGATCGATTTCATTCAAGGGAACGTCAAATACCAACTCATCATGCACCTGTAATAGCAGCTTCGTCTTAAGTTGTTGCTTTTCAAGCCAGTCTTCCACGGCAATCATGGCAAGCTTAATCAGGTCGGCAGCCGTTCCTTGCATCGGTGCATTAATCGCAGCACGCTCAGCACCCTGACGACGCGGACCATTGGAGCCTTTAATTTCCGGCAACCAGAGGCGTCTACCAAAAACAGTTTCTACATAACCATTTTCTCGAGCCTCTAGGCGAGTACGCTCCATATATTGCGCCACCCCAGGATAACGATCAAAGTACTTTGCAATATAGTTTTGCGCTGCTGAACGCTCAATCCCCAGATTGCCTGCTAAACCAAAAGCGCTCATGCCATAGATCAGGCCAAAGTTAATGACCTTGGCATAACGACGTTGCTCTGAATTGACATCATCTTGCGGGATACCAAAAATTTCTGCG
Organism: Polynucleobacter sp. JS-JIR-5-A7; assembly: GCF_018687935.1. Lineage (NCBI taxonomy): Bacteria > Pseudomonadati > Pseudomonadota > Betaproteobacteria > Burkholderiales > Burkholderiaceae > Polynucleobacter > Polynucleobacter sp. JS-JIR-5-A7. Next base: position 1,764,241 of record NZ_CP061308.1, read on the forward strand.
GCAGTGGCTTGGTGTACATCTTTGCCATCACGAAAGGCTGCCAAGAGATTTTCGTCTTCCGCAATATGTGCCATGATGCGCAGCTCAATTTGAGAATAGTCGGCTGATAACAATTTGCAGCCCTCAGCCGCTATAAAGGCTTCGCGTATGCGACGACCCTCTTCTGTGCGCACCGGAATGTTTTGCAAGTTTGGATCACTCGATGCCAAACGCCCGGTGACTGCGGTTGCTTGCGAAAAGTTGGTGTGGACGCGCCCTGTTTTAGGGTCAGCCATGCGCGGTAGCTTTTCAATATAGGTCGACATTAGCTTGGCTAAGCTACGATAGTCCAAGATACGCGCCGGTAATGGATAGTCCTCCGCCAATTTCTGCAAAACTTCCTCGTCGGTTGACGGTGCGCCTGATGGCGTCTTCTTAATCACTGGCAGTTCCAGTTGTACAAAGAGGATTTCAGCAATTTGCTTGGGTGATTGAATATTGAATGGCTGCCCCGCCAGTTGATGAATCTCACCCTCCAGTTCCAAAAGGCGCTTGCCAACTTGCTGACCCTGTTTACCCAATAAAGCAGAATCGATTCGTATGCCATTACGCTCCATGATTCCCAGAACCCGCATGGCAGGCATCTCGATCTTTTCATACACATAGAGCAGGCCTGGGCTTTCCTGAATCTGTGGCCAAAGCTCGTGGTGCAGGCGCAAGGTAATGTCCGCATCCTCTGCCGCATAGTCAGTAGCAATCTTCAAATCGACCTGGTCAAAGCCAATTTGATGAACCCCTTTGCCACACACCTCTTCATAGCGGATCGTTTTCATCCCTAAGTGGCGTTCAGCCAAGCTATCCATATTGTGCGGAAGGTGTGACTCCAGCACATACGACTCGAGCAGAGTATCAAATGCAATGCCGCCTAAAGTAATCCCATAGTTTGCAAAAATATGCGCGTCATACTTTAAGTTTTGCCCCACCTTGAAATGACTTGCACTCTCTAGCCAAGGTTTTAATTTAGCAAGCACAGCATCTCGATTAAGTTGTACTTCACCATTACGATGCGCAACTGGAATGTAACAAGCTTCACCTGGCTTTACTGATAAAGAAATCCCAACCAACTCTGCAGCCAATGCATCTAGGCTGGTTGTTTCTGTATCAACCGCAGTCAGTTGCGCGCTTGCAATTTTTTTTAACCACTTCTCTAAAGCAAGGTCATCAGTGACACACTCGTAGTGACGCTCAATTGCATCCTGAAGATCTGTCGTGTCTTGCGAGAGTGCTTTAGTGGGGGCAGTGGCAATAACTCGTGATTTTTTAGAGTCATTTTCTGCGCTGGTATTGGTGATGGGCGTACCCACCAAATCAAAGGCAGCGGGCTCAGAACTATCATTTCCTGGGCTGGTGAGCTGCTTTTCAACATCTCGCAACCAAGTCTTAAAGGCATAGCGTTCGAATAGCTCTCGAAGCAAAGCAGCATCTTCTGACTTCGCATGCAAATCATCTAAGCCTGGCAAATGAGGAGATAAATCACAATCCGTTTTGACGGTGATGAGTTGTCGTGCTTGTGGCAACCACTCTAAAGAAGCGCGAAGATTTTCACCCACTACACCTTTGACTTGATCGGCGTTGATCATCAAATTATCGAGATTGCCAAACTCTGCCAACCATTTGTTCGCAGTTTTGGGGCCTGCTTTAGGAACGCCTGGCACGTTATCCACTGCATCGCCAATGATGGATAAGTAGTCGACGATGAGTTCAGGAGGTACACCAAACTTTTCCTTTACCCCTTCGATGTCCAGCTTTTCATTGGTCATCGTGTTAATAAGTGTGACAGAGGGATTGACTAACTGGGCTAGATCTTTATCACCAGTAGAGATAATCGTTTCCCAACCTGCTTGGGTTGCTTGGCAAGCTAAAGTACCGATCACATCATCCGCCTCAACGCCTGACACCATCAATACCGGCCAACCTAAAGCTTTGACCATTGCATGAATCGGTTCAATTTGCTTCACCAAATCCTCGGGCATGGGAGAGCGATGGGCTTTGTACTCGGCATACATTTCATCTCGGAACGTCTTGCCCTTGGCGTCAAAGACGCAAGCGATATGGTCAGCCTTGAGCTCAGATCTAGCCCGGCGCATCATATTGACCATGCCATAGATGGCGCCAGTAGGCTCCCCAGCCCCGTTTCTGAGGTCTGGCATGGCATGAAAGGCGCGATACAGGTAGCTAGAACCGTCTACCAACAAGAGTCTATGTTTAGTCATACCGCAATCGTACAATCTAGTTATGAATTGCCTACAGGTCTGGTTAAAGAACCACCCGAGAGTAGGCCAAAAAAGGTGAAAAATGATGCATGCTCTAACAAACTTAATTAGCCATAACTACAGTCAAAGCCCTGCTTTAATCAGCTTTTTGCTAGCTTTTAGCCTATTTGGAGCAGGATCGGCATTGGCTCAGAATACCAGCCAAGCCCTCAGCCAATCTGAGCTCAACCGAATCAACAACCAGCCGCTTGCTCCTGCGGTGAGTCCAGGGGGAGTCTTGGGTAGCCCAGAAAGTCGCAAACCCAGTTTTCAGCACAAAGAGTCTACTGGTACTGAAATCATTGAGTACAAAGACGCTAACAGCCCAACTCAAGTGCAAGTGAAAACCAAATACACCACTTATGAGATGTCACCACCCGACTCTGTTATGCCTGGACCCCCATCTGGTGAAGGCGGCCTCTTAAGCGTACCTAGCATTAGCATTCCCATTAAGTAAAGAATTGAAAGCATAGTTACTGCTTTATGGCTGTATTCACACCTATTGAATTGAGTGAGATCTCCCCTTGGATTTCTCAACATTTCAATATTGGTGAAGCCGCCGATATTCGCGGCATTCATGGTGGGATTGAAAATTCCAATTTCTTTTTAGATACGATCCAAAATGGTAAGACGCAAGAATACGTTCTCACTATTTTTGAAAGATTGTCCGCCGAGCAACTCCCCTACTACTTAGAGTTAATGCGCCACTTGGCAAACAAGGGCATCCCAGTACCCAAGCCAATTGAAAATCATCAGGGAGAAATTCTTTTCTCTCTAAAAGGTAAGCCTGCAGCCATCGTCAGTAAATTACCGGGCATATCTAGACTACAACCCGCAGCAAAACACTGCGCCCTGGTTGGCGAGATGTTAGCCAAGATGCATTTAGCTGGCAAAGATTTTCCTCAGTCACAAGAAAATCTGCGGAGCCTTGGCTGGTGGCAACAAACCATTCCTTTAGTGTTGCCGCATGTCAATTCATCCCAAAAAGATTTGCTGACAAATGAACTTGCTACGCAAGAAGCATTTTTTGCTTCCAGCAACTACGATGCACTTCCACAAGGTGCCAGCCATTGCGATCTCTTTAGAGATAACGTGCTCTTCGATCCCAATAGCAGCAACGATCCTCACGAGGATCAACTCGGTGGTTTCTTTGATTTTTATTTCGCAGGTACCGATAAGTGGTTGTTTGATCTTGCTGTGACCGTAAATGATTGGTGTCTAGCTGACAATAAACAAGATCTTGACCTGGCGCGCTGTGATGCCCTGCTGCAAGCCTATCAAGCTATACGCCCCCTCACCAAAGAAGAGCATGCTAGCTGGCCCCTCATGATGCGCGCTGCGGCACTGCGTTTCTGGGTCTCTCGCCTCTGGGATTTTTATTTACCGCGCAATGCGCAGATGCTCACCCCTCACGACCCAAGTCACTTTGAACACATTCTTCTCAGCCGTCGCTCCTTATGAAACTAAACACTGTCGCCCCAAAAGAGGGTTATACCTGGATCAGACAAGGGATTTGGCTTTTTAAGCAAAATCCTTTGGGCTTTTTGATGCTGGTCTTTATGTATGTCTTCGCCGCACAACTCGCCGTCATCATCCCGGTGATTGGGGTGTTTGCAGTATTGCTGTTAACGCCTACTTTGTCAGTTGGTTTTATGACAGCCTGTCGCCAAGCAATTCAAAAGGAGCGTATTCGTCCTACTGTGTATTTGGTAGCACTTCAATCGGGCGAACTGATTCGTAAACGGATACTGCAGTTGGGATTAATTTATGCGGCTCTGATCTTATTACTCAGCTTTGTCTTAAGTCTCTTAGTCGATTTTGAAATGCTCATACCTCTCTTGACGAGTGACACCATCATTACACCTGAAGCACTTCGTCAAATCTATTTAGTACTTTTGTTTGGCGCTATCTTGTATATCCCTGTAGCCATGTTGATGTGGTTTTCCCCTGTCTTAGTAGCTTGGGCAGATATGTCGGTTTCTCAAGCGCTTTTTTCTAGTTGGCTTGCCTGTTGGACAAATAAAGCAGCTTTCTTTTTCTACCTCTCCATTTGGAGTGTCGTGTTGATTGCCATTCCTTTGACGATTGGCATGCTGTTTGATGCCTTAGATTTTGGTCAAGCAGCATCCTTCCTTGTCGCCCCCATTTCTATGGCGGGCCTAACACTCATGCACTGCTCTTTCTATGCCACCTGGAAAGCGTGCTTCACTGAAGATGAAGTCATTCTGTAGGTTTTATAAACTTCGTTTTACAGACTGAGATTCATCAATCAATCGCAGCAAGCTTGGCAATACTGAGTTGTAACCACTTCACACCGTGACGCTTAAAGCTCACTTGCGCACGAGCATCTGCATCAACGCCCTCTAAACCAGTCACGCGACCTTCACCAAATTTAGTGTGAAATACATTCTGTCCAATCTTAAATGGATAATCTCCACGCGGCGGTGATGCTAAGCGCTTCACTTCCATTGAAGCTGAGCCTACCCGCTTCACAGGTCGCCGTTGATCGCTACCGGAATCAAAGAAATCATTAGACTCATATTCACGTTGACGGGTATAGCCGTCTTGCCAAGTCGAGCCTGATCTGGAGCTACCGCCCCAGCGCGCATCTTTCGCTTTAGGCGTTAACCATTTCAGTGAGTCAGAGGGTAGCTCCTCTAAAAAACGGGAGGGCATGTTGTAACGTACCTGACCATGCAACATTCGCGATTGGGTGTGCGACAAATATAAGCGCTCTTTAGCACGAGTAATTGCCACATACATCAAACGACGCTCTTCTTCGAGACCATTGTGCTCGTTAATGCTGTTCTCATGAGGGAACAAGCCTTCCTCAAGACCGGTAATAAAGACCGAGGTGAACTCTAAGCCTTTGGCAGAGTGCACTGTCATCAATTGCACGGCATCTTGACCTGCTTGGGCTTGGTTATCACCCGCCTCTAATGAAGCATGAGATAAAAACGCAGCCAAAGGAGAAATATCTACAACACCAGGCGCATTTTCACCGGGTAGCATCGCAGCGGCAGCATCTTGACCATAGCCTTCTTCCGCAATGAAGGCAGTAGCGGCGTTGATTAATTCTTGTAAGTTTTCAACACGATCTTGTCCTTCGCGTTCAGATAAATAATGTTGAATCAAGCCACTGTGCTGGATCACAAACTCCACCGTTTCAGGCAGGGTGTTATGACGGGTTGCTTCGCGCATATGATCGACTAAGCGAATGAAACCACCCAAGGAAGCACCGGCCTTACCTTCAAGAGACGAAGCGGCCAAATACAAAGAACATTGCTGCGCTCTTGCCGCATCTTGTAAGGCTTCAATCGATCTTGCACCAATTCCCCTGGTTGGGAAATTCACCACCCGAGAAAATGAGGTGTCATCGTTCGGATTCTCAAGCAAGCGGAGATAAGCAAGTGCATGTTTAATTTCAGCGCGCTCGAAGAAGCGTAGACCGCCATAGACACGATAGGGAATCGCTGCTGAGAACAAAGCGTGCTCAATAATGCGTGACTGTGCATTACTTCGATACAACAATGCTACCTCTGTACGCTTGATCCCGCTATTGATCAGCGCTTTGATTTCATCTACCAACCATGCGGCTTCGGCATGATCACTGGGGGCTTCATAAATACGGACTGGCTCGCCATGCCCAGCATCAGTCCGTAGGTTTTTGCCAAGACGCTCAGAGTTATTTGCAATCAGGTGATTAGCAGTATCGAGAATGTGGCCGTGTGAGCGATAGTTTTGCTCGAGCTTGACCAATAAGGGATGAAACTGCTTTTCATAGAGACGCATGTTCTCGACATCGGCACCACGGAAGGCATAAATACTTTGATCGTCATCGCCGACTGCAAATACAGAACTGCTACCCATGCCGCTGACATTGACTTTACTGGCGTCATGTCCAGAAAGCAGCTTGAGCCAAGCGTATTGCAAGGCGTTGGTATCTTGAAACTCATCAATCAAGATGTGACGAAAACGTTCTTGATAATGCGTACGAATAGGTTCGCTATGCTTTAGTAATTCATAGCTACGTAAGAGTAGTTCCGCAAAATCAACCACACCCTCACGCTGACACTGCTCATCATAAGCGGCATAGAGCTGCGCCATCTTCGCCTGAAAGTCATCGCCTACCGATAAATCCTTGGCGCGTTGACCGCGCTCTTTGGCATGCGCAATGAAATACTGCAATTGCTTGGGTGGATACTTTTCATCATCTACCTTTAAGCCCTTCAAAAGACGCTTAATCGCTGAAAGTTGATCTTGGGTATCCAATATCTGGAAGGTGGACGGCAAGCCCGCTTCTTTATGGTGAGCTCGTAATAAACGGTTACAAAGACCATGGAAGGTGCCAATCCACATTCCCCGAGTATTGATGGGCAACATGGCGCTCAAACGCACCATCATCTCTTTAGCTGCTTTATTCGTAAAGGTAACTGCCAGCACACCAATGGGAGAAACCTGACCGGTCTGGATCAACCAAGCTATACGGGTTGTCAGTACACGCGTCTTACCGCTACCAGCGCCAGCCAAAATTAAGGCTGATTGGGCTTGGCCATCTGGGCTAACAGGCGGGAGGGTCACTGCCTCGCGCTGTTCTGGATTGAGGTTCGCGAGCAAGTCTGAGTACATCAGCCCAATTATAATTTGCCTCTTATGCCAAACGCCTCAAATACCCCTAATTCACCAGTAGCCGGTTCAGTTGACGAACTGGCCAAATCCTATGAACCCGCCCCAATCGAAGCTTACTGGGGACCAGAGTGGGAACGCCGAGGCATTGCTGATGCCAGCATGGATGAGGGCAAAGACAATTTTTCGATTCAGCTGCCACCACCCAATGTGACCGGCACCCTGCATATGGGTCATGCCTTTAACCAAACCATCATGGATGGCTTGGTGCGTCATGCCCGCATGTCTGGCAACAATACCTTGTGGGTTCCAGGAACCGACCATGCTGGTATTGCCACTCAAATTGTTGTTGAACGGCAACTCGATGCGCAAAAAGTGTCACGCCACGACTTAGGTCGCGAGAAGTTTTTAGAAAAGGTATGGGAGTGGAAAGAAACTTCTGGTAACACCATCACTCGTCAAATTCGTCGCCTCGGTGCTTCGATTGATTGGGGAAAAGAATATTTCACGATGGACAGCAAAATGTCCAAAGCAGTGGTTGAAGTGTTTGTGCGCCTCCATGAACAAGGTTTAATTTATCGCGGCAAGCGTTTGGTGAACTGGGATCCTGTATTGGGAACGGCAGTCTCCGATTTAGAGGTGGTGAGTGAAGAAGAAGATGGCTCCATGTGGCACATCCACTATCCCTTGGCTGATGGCTCAGGCCGCTTGACCGTTGCTACTACCCGCCCAGAAACCTTACTAGGTGACGTAGCAGTCATGATCAACCCAGAAGATGAACGCTACAAACACCTCATTGGCAAATCAGTGAATTTGCCTTTATGTGATCGTCAAATTCCGATTATTGCCGATGACTATGTAGATTTGAACTTTGGTACTGGTGTAGTGAAGGTTACTCCAGCGCATGACTTTAATGACTACGCAGTTGGACAACGTCACCAATTACCGCTCATCAACATCTTCACCTTGGATGCCAAGATTAATGAGAATGCTCCTGCCGCCTATCAAGGCATGGAGCGCTTTGCTGCTCGTAAACAAATCGTGGCCGATTTAGATGCTGCTGGTTTATTAGAAAAAGTTCAGCCACATAAACTGATGGTGCCCCGTGGTGATCGCACCCAAACCATTATTGAGCCCATGCTCACTGACCAGTGGTTTGTGGCGATGTCTAAACCCAGTCCAGATAACCAATATCAACCTGGCTCATCGATTGCCGGTGCTGCATTGGATGCGGTAACCAAAGGTGATATCAAACTGGTTCCAGAAAACTGGATTAATACTTACACCCAGTGGTTAGCCAATATTCAAGACTGGTGTATCTCTCGCCAACTCTGGTGGGGCCATCAAATCCCGGCTTGGTATGGTGATGATGGACAGATTTTTGTGGCACGCTCAGAAGATGAGGTCAAAGCGAAGGCTGCTGCTGCAGGCTACACAGGCAAACTCAATCGCGATGCAGATGTGTTGGATACCTGGTTTAGCTCCGCCCTTGTGCCCTTTAGTTCACTAGGCTGGCCAGAAGAAACAGCTGCTCTCAATCACTTCTTGCCATCATCCGTATTAGTAACTGGCTTTGACATCATCTTCTTTTGGGTGGCGCGCATGGTCATGATGACTTGCCACTTCACCGGCAAGGTGCCTTTCCATACCGTCTATGTTCATGGCTTAGTGCGTGATGCAGAAGGCCAAAAGATGAGTAAGTCCAAAGGCAACACTTTGGATCCAATTGATTTGATCGATGGCATCCAGATTGAAGACCTAATAGGTAAGCGCACTACAGGCCTCATGAATCCCAAGCAAGCAGAAAGCATTAGCAAGAAAACCAAGAAAGAGTTTCCGGAAGGTATTCCAGCATTTGGTACTGATGCTTTACGTTTTACTTTTGCATCCCTTGCCTCGCTCGGTCGCAACATTAACTTTGACCAGAAGCGCTGCGAAGGCTATCGCAACTTCTGTAACAAGCTTTGGAATGCAACGCGTTTTGTACTGATGAACTGCCCTGGTGGTGATGAAGACAATGGCTTAGCGCCTTGTGATAACCAATGCGGCCCAGAAGGCTATTTAGATTTCTCACCAGCAGACCGCTGGATTGTGTCCCAACTACAGAGAACGGAAGCCGAGGTAGCAAAAGGCTTCCAGAACTATCGCTTTGACAATATTGCTAGCAGCATCTATCAATTTGTCTGGGATGAGTATTGCGATTGGTACCTAGAGCTTGCCAAGGTACAACTCCAAACCGGCACACCAGCGCAGCAACGCGCAACTCGTCGGACCTTGCTACGCGTGCTAGAAACCATCTTGCGTATGGCGCATCCACTCATTCCGTTTATCACTGAAACACTTTGGCAAACCGTTGGACCAAAGTCTGGCAAGGAATTAGCAAAACAAAGTCAGCAAACCATCGCCTTGCAACCCTACCCTGTTGCTCAGCCTGAAAAGATTGATGAGCAAAGTGAAGCGTGGGTTGCCCAAGTGAAAGCGATTGTGGATGCCTGCAGAAATCTTCGCGGCGAAATGCAGGTACCCCCAGGGCAAAAAGTGCCGCTGTGGATTTATGGTCCAGAAGCCTTCTTACAAAAAGCGACTCCTTACTTACTCGCATTAGCCAAGCTCGCTGAAGTCAAAATCTATAGCGATGAATCCGCCCTCGAAAAAGATGCGCCTGGCGCACCAATTGCATTAGTTGGCGATATCAAGCTCTTACTCAAAATCGAAGTGGACGTGGCGGCTGAGCGTATTCGACTTGGTAAGGAAATTGAACGCCTTGCTAATGAAATCACTAAAGCCCGCAGCAAATTGGGAAATGAGAGCTTTGTGGCTCGCGCCCCTGCTGAGGTTGTAGCCCAAGAAAAACAGCGCCTTGCTGGATTTGAACAAAATCATGAGAAGCTTGTTGCACAATTAGAGCGTCTTCAATAAAGATCGGATATCCCATGCCATTGACTACTAAAGCCGTTACAAAAGCCGTCTTCCCTGTTGCCGGTCTTGGTACCCGTTTCTTGCCAGCCACCAAGGCAAGCCCAAAAGAGATGCTCAATGTAGTCGACAAACCACTGATTCAATACGCAGTAGAAGAAGCGATTGCCGCTGGCATTACTGAAATGATTTTTGTCACTGGTCGCAGCAAACGTGCCATTGAAGATCACTTTGATAAAGCGTATGAGCTCGAAGCAGAGCTCGAGGCTAAAAATAAACAAGCGCTACTAGACATCGTGCGTAACGTGAAACCCAGTCATGTTGACTGCGTATATGTCCGTCAGCCTGAAGCACTAGGTTTAGGTCATGCCGTATTGTGTGCAGAAAAACTCGTTCGGGATGAACCCTTCGCTATCATTTTGGCTGATGACTTATTAGATGGTCAGCCTCCAGTCCTCAAGCAAATGCTCAAAGTCTTTAATGAGCAAAACGGCTCTGTCATCGCAGTTGAAAAAATTGATCTAGCAAAAAGTAGTTCTTACGGCATCGTCGCCGGCTCAGAAGTAGCCAAGGGCATCTACCGCCTCAACGGTATTGTCGAAAAGCCTCAACCTCAAGATGCGCCTTCCAACCTCGCTGTGGTTGGTCGTTATGTGCTCTCCTCAGAAATCTTTAAACACATCCGCAATCTCAAACCTGGTGCTGGTGGCGAGATCCAGCTTACCGATGCGATTGCAACCTTGCTTAAGGAAGAGCCAGTATTTGCTTATGAATATGATGGCGTACGTTATGACTGCGGTAGCAAGTTGGGCTATCTCAAAGCGTCGGTGGAATTTGCATTGCGCCACCCGGAGGTCTCTGCTGATTTTGCAGCCTACTTAAAGAGTCGCTCTTTAACTTAAGACTGCTTGCCTTGCTTATCTTCTCTTTAAGAAGAACACCAAGACATCACCTTCAGTACTGCTAGCAATCAGCTCATTGCCCGTTTGCTTCGCAAAGGCTGGAAAATCTCTCGCCGCTCCTGAATCAGTTGCCTTGATCTTTAAGACTTCACCAGAATGCATTGTTGCCAATGCTTTCTTGGTACGCAAAATCGGCAGTGGGCAGTTCATGCCAATCGCATCCACTTCTGCATTAAATGCAATGCTTGCTACATCATTCATTTGCTAGCCACCCAATCTTTAACACCTTCTAAAGCAGCACCAAGCTTAGTAGGATCGTTACCGCCAGCCATGGCCATCTCTGGCTTACCGCCACCTTTGCCGCCAACCTGCTGCGCAACAAAGTTCACGAGATCACCAGCTTTCACTTTGCCAATCGAATCTGCAGTCACACCGGCAATCAAGCTGACCTTATCGCCTTGCACAGAGGCTAAGACAATCGCAGCCGTTTTGAGTTTGGCTTTTAGTGCGTCCATGGTTTCGCGAAGAACCCCTGCATCGGCACCGTCTAATTTGGCAGCCAATACTTTTAAGCCATTGACGTCAATAGCCTGACCAGCTAGCTCATCGCCTTGGCTAGCGGCTAATTTGGAATTGACTTTTTCTAATTCGCGCTCAGCCTGACGCAAGCTATCTTGCAGTTGCGCAACCCGATTCACTAAATCGCCAGGATGGGTTTTAAGGATGGCTGCAGCCTCGTTAATTTTGTCTTCAAGGCCTTGCAAGAAGTGGAGTGCATTAGTACCGGTCACTGCCTCAACTCGACGAATACCAGCAGCAACCCCGCCTTCAGAAACAATCTTCAAACTACCGATATCGCCAGTACGTGACACGTGAGTACCGCCACACAATTCTTTAGAGCTGCCGATTTCTAAAACACGGACTTCAGCGCCATACTTCTCACCAAAGAGCATCATGGCACCAGTCTTTTGGGCATCGTCTAAAGACATGACTTTTCCAGAGGTGGCTGTATTCGCCAAGATCTCTGCATTCACAATACCTTCAATACGACGAATCTGTTCTGCCGTTATAGGCGCATTGTGCGTAAAGTCAAAACGGGTTTTAGTTGCATCAACTAAGGAACCTTTTTGTTGCACATGATCGCCCAAGACTTCACGCAGAGCTTTGTGCAAAATATGGGTTGCACTGTGATTACGCATCGTATCGGTTCTTTGCTGCACATCGACCAAGGCATTTAGTGCATCACCTACTTTAAGCTCGCCCTCGAGCACCTCACCTTGATGACCGAATACGTCAGCTTGAATCTTGAAGGTGTCATCTACTGAAAAACGGACAGACTCATTGCGAAGCTCGCCCTGATCACCGACCTGACCACCAGATTCAGCGTAGAAAGGGGTATTGTCTAAAACGATTACCGCAGCATCGCCTGCTTTTACTGAGGTAACTTCAGAGCCATCGATGTATAGCGCAGTCACTTTAGCGCCCTCATGTTTCAAGGAATCGTAGCCGTGAAACTGCGTAGGCTTTCCTTTGTAATCTAAACCTTGAGCCACTTTGAACTTGCCGGCTGCTCTGGCTTGATCACGCTGCTTTTGCATAGCGACTTCAAAACCTTCGGCGTCTACTGTCACACCACGTTCGCGACAAACGTCTGCTGTTAAATCTAATGGGAAACCAAATGTGTCGTGCAAGCGGAAAGCGGTTTCACCGTCAACCACTTTGGCGCCTCCCGCTAATGCACCATCCAAAATTTCCATGCCATTGGCAATCGTTTGGAAGAAGCGTTCTTCTTCTTGCTTGAGTACTTCACTCACCTTATCTTGCGCAGCACGCAACTCTGGATAGGCCTCGCCCATCTCTTTTACGAGTGCAGGGACTAGTTGATAGAAGAATGGTTTACGTGCCCCTAACTTATAGCCATGCCGAATCGCACGACGTGCAATACGACGCAAGACATAACCACGTCCTGCATTACCGGGAATCACACCATCCACGACAATAAAACTACAAGCCCGAATATGGTCAGCAATCACTTTTAATGAAGGGCTTTCCGCATCACAGTTCTCGCCGCCAGCAGCGTCTACCGCTTCCTTAGAAGCCCTGAGTAGGTTGACGAAGAGGTCAATTTCATAATTGGAATGTACGTGTTGCAAGACGGCAGCAATGCGCTCAAGGCCCATACCCGTATCGACGCTAGGCTTTGGCAATGGATGCATGACGCCTGCCTCATCGCGATTGAACTGCATGAACACGTTGTTCCAAATTTCGATAAAACGATCGCCATCTTCCTCTGGACTGCCAGGAGGACCGCCTGGAATGTGAGCACCGTGATCATAAAAAATTTCAGTACAAGGTCCGCAAGGGCCGGTGTCACCCATCATCCAGAAATTATCGGAAGCGTAACGCGCCCCTTTGTTATCCCCAATCCGAATAATGCGATCTGCAGGAACGCCAATTTGGTCTTTCCAGATGGCATAGGCTTCGTCATCTTCTGCATAGACAGTAACTAACAGTCTATCTTTTGGCAGCTTAAGTACTTGGGTCAATAAATCCCAAGCAAATTGAATCGCATCTTTTTTGAAATAGTCTCCAAATGAGAAATTACCCAACATTTCAAAAAAGGTATGGTGGCGGGCGGTATAGCCCACGTTATCCAAGTCATTGTGTTTTCCACCCGCCCGAATGCACTTTTGCGCTGTCGTGGCACGATGATAGGAGCGCTTATCAAAGCCCAAAAACACGTCCTTAAACTGGTTCATGCCTGCATTCGTAAATAGCAGGGTAGGATCATCCCCAGGCACTACCGGGCTGGAAGTGACGATTTGGTGGCCTTTTTCGGCAAAGAAATCCAGGTAAGCCTGGCGAATTTGGGAGACTTTCATGTCAATAATTATCGCATTGGCACTAGCCTAGGGCAAAAGCTAGGCAATATGCCCTCGTCCTGCCTTACAATCCCACAACATTAATATAAATCGGCACCTTAGCAATTAAGTCGACATACAAGGAGAGCAACTTGAAAATTCGCAATCAACGGGATTTTGGGGCGGGGGTCATGTATATGGTCATCGGCCTCTTCTTTACCATTGTGGCTAGAAATTACCCCATGGGAACTGCCGCCAAAATGGGTCCTGGCTACTTCCCCTTCTACTTGGGCATATTGATGATTTTGCTAGGTTTACTGGTCGCCGTTAAAGCATTCAACGCAAAAGCTGCCATCGAATCCATTCCGAAATTCAACTGGAAGATCATTGCTCAAATTACGGGTGCGGTTGTCTTGTACGGACTTTTGCTTCCAAGAATGGGCTTCTTAGTTGCCGTAGTGGTTTTGGTATTCGTGTCTGCCAGTGCCAGCAAAGAATTCACCTGGAAAGGCACTGCTATTAATGCAGCATTCTTAGTGACTTTCACTTATTCCGTGTTTGTAGTGGGCTTGAAACTTCAGTTCCCACTCTTGCCTGTCTTCCTTCAACAATAACGAAACGGGACTCTGAAAAATGGATTTATTTGCTAACTTAGGTCTCGGTTTTGAAACCGCATTTACCTTACAGAATCTTTTGTACTGCCTAATTGGCTGTATCTTAGGAACCCTTATTGGTGTTTTGCCTGGACTTGGCCCTATCGCTACGATTGCGATGCTCTTGCCAGCAACGTATGCCTTGCCTCCCATTGCCGCATTGATCATGTTGGCCGGCATTTACTACGGCTCACAATATGGAGGCTCAACCACTGCGATTTTGCTCAACATCCCGGGGGAGACGTCCTCGGTGGTGACGGCGATTGACGGCTACCAAATGGCCCGCAATGGCCGAGCAGGTGTTGCCTTGTTTACCGCTGGTATGGGTTCATTCTTTGCGGGTTGCGTCGCAACTTTGGTGTTAGCTGCTTTTGCTGCGCCACTCTCACAGCTTGCCTTTAAGTTTGGACCTGCTGAATACTTCTCCCTCATGGTCTTGGGTTTAATTGGTGCAGTGGTATTGGCATCCGGATCTTTGATCAAGGCAATCGGCATGATCGTGCTTGGTCTATTGATGGGCTTGATTGGTACTGACGTGAACTCCGGTGTATCCCGCTATGCGTTTGATATTCCCGAATTGAGTGACGGTATTGGCTTTGTGGCAGTTGCTATGGGCGTATTCGGCTTCGCTGAAATCATGGGTAACCTTGAAAAAACAGGTGATGACGAAGGCTTCCTTAATAAGCTCACGAGTATGGTCCCCACCAAGACTGATGTGAAGCGCATGATTCCATCGATCTTGCGCGGTACAACGATTGGTTCGATCTTAGGCATTCTGCCCGGTGGTGGCGCAGCTCTAGCCGCATTCGGTGCTTACTCTGTCGAGAAAAAATCTTCCAAGTACAGCCATGAGTTTGGTAAAGGCGCGATTGAGGGTGTTGCTGGTCCAGAAGCAGCGAACAACGCAGCTGCTCAAACCTCCTTTATTCCATTGCTCACATTAGGTATTCCACCAAATGCGGTGATGGCCTTGATGGTTGGCGCGATGACGATTCATAACATTCAACCAGGTCCACAAGTAATGACCAGCAACCCGGCTTTGTTCTGGGGTCTGATTGCATCCATGTGGATTGGTAACGTGATGCTGATTCTCTTGAACTTGCCTTTGATTGGTATCTGGGTAAAGCTCTTGAAAATTCCTTATCGCTTCCTCTACCCAGCGATCTTGGTTTTCTGCTGTATCGGTGTATATACCGTGAACAATACGGTGTTTGACGTGTATGTCACGGCAGGCTTTGGCTTGATTGGCTACCTCTTCTTCAAACTTGGTTGCGAACCTCCTCCATTACTCTTGGGCTTTGTGCTTGGCCCGATGATGGAAGAGAATTTCCGTCGTGCGCTACTCTTGTCGCGCGGTGATTTCACAACCTTTGTCACTCGCCCACTCTCCTTAGGATTGCTGATTGCAGCAGCCCTCTTAGTCGTGATCGTGGCTTTGCCAGCAGTGAAGAAGACCCGCGAAGAGGCATTCGTCGAAGACTGATTGTCTTAGACCTTACAGAAACGAGCCCGCAGCAGTTTGCGGGCTTTTTCTTTATGGTGCGGGGGTTTTCTCTACAATGTGGCTATGTCCCAAGATAGCAAACCCTCTAAAGTCGTTGCCGGCGCAGTCGCCGAGCCTTCCAACTTTTTACGTCAGATCATCGATCATGACTTAGCCAGCGGTGCTTTTTCACAGCGTACGAATTTAGCGGGCGAGCATATCCCATCGATCATCACTCGTTTTCCACCGGAACCAAACGGGTATTTGCATATTGGCCACGCTAAAAGTATTTGCCTCAACTTTGGCTTAGCTGCCGATTACAACCATCAAGCTGGTGGTGCGCGTTGCAATATGCGCCTAGATGACACCAACCCCGTTAAAGAAGATGTTGAATACGCTGACAGTATTCTGGATGCAGTGAAGTGGCTTGGATTTGATTGGGGCACACATCTTTATCATGCCAGCGATTACTTTGATCGACTGTATGAGTTTGCAGAGATTCTGATTCAGAATGGCAAAGCGTATGTCGATAGCCAAAGTGCGGATGATATTCATACCAATCGTGGCAACTTTGGACAAGCTGGAAAAAATAGTCCCTATCGTGAGCGTAGCCCTGAAGAAAATCTGACCCTCTTTCGCGAAATGCGCGATGGCAAGTTCAAGGATGGTGAACATGTTCTGCGTCTCAAAATTGAGATGGCGCATCCCAATATCGTGATGCGTGACCCTGTGGTCTACCGTATTCGCCATACTGATCACCATCGCACCGGAAGCAAATGGTGCATCTATCCACTATATGACTTCACGCATTGCATCTCCGATGCGCTGGAGAGTGTCTCTCACTCCATTTGTACCCTCGAATTTGAGAACAATCGTCCACTGTATGACTGGATCGTGAATTCACTTAAAGAATTGGGTGTCTTTAAAGATCCCGTCCCTCACCAATATGAATTTGCCCGGCTCAATTTAACTTACACCATTACTAGCAAGCGTAAGTTATTGCAGCTCGTTGAAGAAAAACAGGTTGATGGCTGGGATGATCCACGGATGCCAACCATTGTTGGAATCCGTCGTCGTGGTTACACCCCAGAGAGCATTCGTCTATTCTGTGAACGTATTGGTGTCTCAAAAGCCGATAGCTGGATTGATATGAGCACGCTCGATCAAGCCTTGCGTGATGACCTCGAGGCAAGAGCACCACGCGCAACAGCTGTCTTAAAACCACTTAAGCTGGTAGTTGAAAACTTTGATGCTGCTGCAAAAGAATCTTGTTCAGCACCGCGCCATCCTCAACACCCTGAATGGGGTAATCGTGAATTCAACTTCACCCGCGAACTCTGGATTGAAGCGGATGACTTTATGCAAGAACCGATTAAAGGCTTCTTCAGACTCTACCCACCAATTGGCGATCACGCTGGTAGCCGTGTGCGCCTACGTCATGGCTTTGTTGTTGAGTGCACTGGTTTTGAGACGGATGCGCAGGGCAATGTCACGCAAGTCAATGTGAGCTACTTCCCAGACAGTAAGAGCGGCACCGCTGGTTCCAATAACTATAAGGTGAAGGGCAATATTCACTGGATTAGCGCTGCAGAAGCAATCCCAACCGAAGTGCGCTTGTATGACCATCTCTTCACTGATCCACATCCGGATAGTGGCGATAAAAATTTCTTAGATGCCATCAATCCAAACTCTAAAGAAACAATAACAGCTTACTTAGAGCCTTGCATGAAAGATGTGAAAGCTGAAGATTGTTTTCAATTTGAACGTCACGGCTACTTTGTTGCAGATAAAACAGACTCCAAACCTGGCAAGCCTGTATTTAATCGCACAGTTGGTCTTAAGGATTCTTGGAAGTAGTCTGCAAAAAATCGGCTAAGCTGGGATAACGCAGCGGAGTTTTCAACTCATGTAGTCGAGCATTTGTCACTCGTCTCGATTCCCGCATAAATGACCACAGCATCGGGCTCACCATCTGTTGCAGTTCACTAGCAGGCATACGTGGTGGCCTATCCAAACCAAAGGCATCAGCCACTTCATCAAAGTAATCGCCCATTTTGGTTTCACTCCCATCGCAGGTATTGATAATGCGCTGTGGCTTACCGTGATATACCGCCGCGCACACTAAGCGCGCTAGATCATCACTATGAATATGATTTGAGTAAGCATCTTCCTCTGGGAGTAGCGCCGGGGTTTTAGACTGTAAGCGCTCTAGGGGCAAACGATCAGCCGCATAGATTCCGGGCACACGCAAAATGGTGACAGCCACACCATGTGCTGGCCCCCATAAACGGAGTGCCTGCTCTGCGTCTACTCTTCTCTGGGCTCGCTCACTCTGAGGATTAACGGGGGTTGCCTCACTCACCTTAGCGCCACGATGATCGCCATATACGCCTGTGGTGCTGACATAGATCAAACGCCTGACGACATTGGAGCCTTGGGCTAAAATTCTCAATAGGTTGCGGGTTCGGCAATCACGATTTCCTTGGTTTTGGGGTGGCGCTAAATGAATGACGGTTTGAGCTAAACCGGATAGACGCCATAAAGTTTCTGGATGATCCAGATTCCCCAACATCGGAGTCGCGCCAACCTCCCTCAACTCCTGAAAACGATTTTGCGAAGATGTGAGTGCAAAAACTCGATGACTACGGGAAAGCTGTTTTGCTACCCGAAGACCAATGTCACCGCAGCCAATAATCAGGATTGAAGGTTTACCAAAAGATTGCATAAGTGACATCGTAACGATTTATTGAAAGGAATGAGAGTGTCTCATCAGGTCACGCTCAAAACGAGCGGCAAACAATTTACTGTAACCCAGGATGAAACCGTCCTGGAGGCCGCTCTTCGCCAAGGCATTAAGCTACCCTATGGCTGCAAAAATGGTGCCTGCGGCTCTTGTAAAGGTAAGGTCTTGGAGGGTCAAGTCAGCCATGATCAACACAGCGAGAGCGCTTTAAGCAAAGCCGATGAAACAGCAGGCGGCATCTTGTTTTGCTGCTCTCATCCACAATCCGATCTACTCATTGAGGCTCGTGAAGTCCAAGGCGCAGGCGATATCGCGATTCGGAAGATTCCTTGCCGGGTTAACACCATTACTAAGCCTAGTGACGATGTGGTGATTCTGAAGTTGCAACTTCCAGCTGCTGAACGCTTCCAGTTCTTAGCGGGGCAATACCTCGAGTTTCTTTTAAAAGACGGGCAACGTCGTGCTTATTCGATCGCCACTGCGCCCGAGCAAGAAGGTCCATTAGAACTGCATATCCGCCACTTACCTGGCGGCGTATTTACAGACTTTGTATTTGGGGCTGCAACGCCAGCACTAAAAGAAAAAGATATCCTGCGTTTCGAGGGGCCCTTGGGTAGCTTCTTCCTCAGAGAGGACTCTAAAAAGCCCATCATTTTTGTCGCCGCTGGTACTGGCTTTGCGCCAATTAAATCCATCATTGAACAAATGCAAGCCAAGAAAATGGATCGCCCGATTAAGCTGTATTGGGGCGGTAGGCGCCCAAGCGATCTGTATCTCCATGATCTATGCAAAACCTGGGAACAAGACATCCCCCATTTCCAATACATCCCAGTGATCTCAGACGGTTTACCAGAAGATGCGTGGCAGGGCCGGACAGGCTTTGTACACCTTGCGGTCATAGATGACCACCCTAGCCTCAAGGACTTTCAGGTCTACGCCTGTGGGGCGCCTGTCATGGTCAACGCAGCCCGTGAGGACTTTTCATCCAAATGTCATCTGCCTGAGGAAGAATTCTTTGCTGATTCTTTCACTAGCGCGGCAGATTTAGCCACAAACTAATCTCCATAAAGTTAGATAATAGAAACTTCACTAGCCTTATTTATTTACCCTAGCCCAGCATGAACACTCCAGCCCCTATTGACACCCATTCAGTCATGTTTATTACTCAACGCCCAGACGTAGTGATGGTTGAGGGTGATGGCTCATGGCTAACGGATAACAACGGCAAACGCTATTTAGATTTCTTACAGGGGTGGGCGGTAAATTGCTTGGGTCATAGCAATCCAGGAATGATTGCAGCACTAAATGCTCAAGCCAAGAAACTGATTAACCCCAGTCCAGCGTTTTATAACGAGCCGATGATTGGCTTATCCAACCTCTTGACTGCTCATAGCTGCTTTAACAAAGTCTTTTTTGCCAACAGTGGCGCCGAAGCCAATGAAGGCGCGATTAAGCTAGCCCGCAAATGGGGTCAGCTGAATAAAAATGGTGCCTTTGAAATCATCACTTTTGATCACAGTTTTCATGGTCGCACCATAGCCACCATGAGCGCCTCTGGTAAGCCAAACTGGGACACCATGTTTGCACCACAAGTTGCCGGTTTTCCGAAAGCAGATTTGAATGATTTGGAATCTGTTAAGAAGTTAGTGACGGATAAAACAGTGGCCGTGATGTTAGAGCCTATTCAAGGTGAAGGCGGCGTCATTCCCACCACGAAAGAATTTATGCGTGAACTACGCCAGTTCACTAAAGAAAATAATATTCTGCTCATCGCCGATGAAGTACAAGCGGGCTGCGGCCGCACAGGCACCCTGTTTGCTTATCAGCATTACGGTATCGAGCCAGATATCATGACCTTAGGTAAAGGCATTGGTGGTGGCGTTCCCTTAGCAGCCTTAATGGCGACTGATGCGGTAGCTTGCTTTGTGCCTGGCGATCAAGGTGGCACCTATAACGGTAATCCTTTGATGACTGCGGTAGGCATCAGCGTCATCAAGCAATTACTGGCTCCCGGATTTTTAGAGAGCGTGAAAGCCAAGGGTGAACTACTCAAATCAGAATTACTCAAGCTTTGCGCTGAATTTAATCTGGAAGGTGAGCGTGGTGAAGGTTTATTGCGCGCCCTAATGCTCGGTAAAGATATTGGCGGTAAGCTAGTTGATTTAGCCCGTGAGCGTAGCCCTGAAGGCTTGTTGATTAACTCCCCCAGACCTAACTTGTTACGCTTTATGCCAGCACTCAATGTGAGCGATGATGAGATTCATCAGATGTGCAGCATGCTACGTGAGTTGCTGAAGGAAACGGCTTAAGCAATTTTCCTAACTGCTTAGTCGCCTACCTTACTCCCCTAAATAAGCAGTACGCACTCTCGGGTCTTGGAGCAATTCTTTGCCGGCTCCTGTAAGCGTGATCAAACCACTCTCCATCACATAAGCACGATCGGCCATCTCTAAGGCTAGACGGGCATTTTGCTCAACTAGCAGAATGGTCATCCCGTTTGCTGAAAGATTACGAATCACATCAAAAATTGTTTCCACCATGATGGGGGATAAACCCATAGATGGCTCATCTAGCAATAAGAGCTTAGGTTCAGCCATCATCGCTCTACCCATCGCCACCATTTGTTGCTCGCCACCAGACAGTGTGCCAGCGAGTTGCGAGAGCCGCTCTTTCAGTCTCGGGAAATAAGAAAATACTTCCTCTAGTTTTTGATGGATGGCTTTGGTGTCTGTTTTCAGAAATGCGCCCATCTGCAGATTTTCTAAAATGCTCATGCGCTTAAATACGCCACGCCCCTCAGGAACAAGACCTAAGCCAAGACGAACCAATTCATAAGCGGGTAGCTGATTAGTTTTGTGCGCAAGAAATTCAATCTCACCTGATGTAGGAGTCAGTAAGCCTGCAATCGCTTTCAGAGAGGAGCTCTTACCTGCTCCGTTAGCACCAATCAAGGCTACTAACTCACCTTGATTGACATGTAGGTCAATACCTTTAACGGCGTTAATGCCGCCATAGGCTACCTTGAGATCTTGTACTTGCAGCAAGGCGCTCATGACACTGCTCCCTGACCAAGATAGGCTTTAATCACTTCAGGGTGTATGCGAACATCGGCTGGCTTGCCTGCAGCAATCACCTTGCCGTAATCGAGCACCGTTAAGCTATCGCAAATCCCCATCACCAAACTCACATCGTGCTCTATCAAGAGAATAGTTTTGCCATCCGCCCGAATACGCAGCAACAACTCACGCAGTTCTAATTTCTCGGTCGCATTCATGCCAGCAGCAGGCTCATCTAAAGCGAGGAGCTGAGGCTCAGTTGCTAAGGCTCTAGCAATCTCTAAGCGACGTTGATGCCCATAAGACAAATGACGCGCCTGCATTTCTGCATAATTACTCAAGCCCACGTAAGCCAGCAATACAAGAGATTCCTCCCGAATCGCTTGCTCCTCGTGCTGCGTGGATGGAAAGCGGAAGATAGCGCCCAAGAAACCCGCCTTAGATCGGCAGTGACATCCCACCATCACATTTTCTAAAACAGACATTTCTCCAAAGAGACGGATGTTCTGAAAGGTTCTCGCTAATCCCGATTTAGTGACTTCTGAGACTGACTCTGGGAAATAGGATTGACCATCAAATAAAAAGATGCCGGAATCTGCAGGGTAGAGGCCAGTGATGACATTAAAGAAAGTAGTCTTGCCTGCGCCATTGGGGCCAATCAAACCGACAATCGATCCCTTTGGCACCTGCAAACCGACAGAATCTAAGGCTTGCACTCCACCAAAGCATTTAGAAACATCCGTGACATCAAGTAGCAAAGGAGCAGACATTATTTGCCTCCTCCTTTTTGCCAAATACCGCCTGGGCGATACAGCATGATCAAAATCAGTGCTAAGCCATAGATCAATTGACGAATCACTTCAACATCAACAATTACATGACCAAAGAGCGCCTTTTGCACTGGCTCGGCTACGCCCCGTAATACTTCTGGAAAGACTGCCAATACGATCGCGCCTAAGATCACTCCAGGAATATGTCCAATACCGCCCAACACCACCATCGCTAAAACAACGATTGATTCCCAAAGGGTGAACGACTCAGGGGAAACAAATCCCTGAAATGCAGAAAAGAGCACCCCCGCAACGCCAGCAAATGAAGCGCCAATCGCAAAAGCGAGCAACTTCATATTGCGTGTGTTGATACCCATCGCTTTAGCAGCGATCTCGTCTTCTCGAATCGCAACCCAAGCCCGACCGATACGAGAGTTCTGTAAATGCAAACACACAATGGTCACAGCAATAGCTAAAGCCAGAAAAAGGTAAAACACCAAATACAAACCCGGGATCTGTACAAAGCCCAGGTCAAGCGGTTTGGTAAATGAAACCCCAAACATCTGAATCGGATCAATTGCTGTAATGCCTTTAGGGCCATTGGTGAGATTCAATGGGCGATCTAGATTATTCATAAAGATCCGAATAATTTCACCAAAACCTAAAGTGACGATCGCCAAATAATCCCCGCGCAATTGCAAGGTGGGCAGCCCCAAAATAATCCCGAAGAGAGCGGCCAAGATGATGGAAAACACTGCCACCATCCAGGGAGAAAAATGCATGCCTTGCGGAAATGCAGAGGCAATCGTTTCAAAATGCTGAGGCAAATGTGGCGAAGCTAATAAGGCATAGCTATAAGCACCTAATGCATAAAATGCGATGTAACCTAAGTCGAGCAGACCAGCAAAACCGACAACTACATTGAGGCCAAGGGCGAGAACGATATAGAGCAAAGCAAAATCAAGCACGCGCACCCAATAGTTACCGCCACTCGCACCCACAATCCATGGCAACAGTATTAATGCAAACGCGCCTAAGTAAAGATAGGTAGATTGACTCAAATGATTTGAGACAAGCTTCTTAAGCACGGTCAGAAACCTTCTCACCCAGCAAACCAGTAGGTCGTAATATCAGCACTAAGATCAATACCAAGAAAGCAAAAATATCTTGATAGTTCGAACCAAATACGCCACCAGTGAGCTCGCCAATGTAGCCAGCGCCCAAAGACTCAATTAAACCAAGCAGCAAACCCCCAAGCATCGCACCCTGCAAGTTACCAATGCCGCCCAACACCGCCGCTGTAAAGGCTTTTAGGCCAGGAATAAAGCCCATATAAAAGTGCACATTACCGTAGTTGCTAGCGATCATGACGCCAGCCAAACCTGCTAAAGCACCACCCAACATGAACGTAATTGAGATCACCCGGTTTGGGTTCACACCCATCAAGGCGGCAATTTGGGTTTGCTCTGCAGTAGCGCGCATAGCCCTACCGAGTTTGGTTTTCTCAACCAAGAACAATAGGCCGCACATCACTGCCAAGGCAACCGCAACAATCACAATCTCTTTACCGGTAATCGTTGCACCAGTAGCGCCTATTTCGATAGGACTGGATGGCAATAATTGTGGATAGGTCATCGGATTTCGAGACCAAATCAACATGGCGATTGTTTGTAACAGTATGGACATACCGATCGCAGAAATCAGTGGCGCCAAGCGTGGCGCATGACGCAGAGGGCGATAAGCAATACGCTCAATCCAATAACTCAGACCCGCACAGACAGCCATCATGATGGGCAAGACAATCAGGAGTGTGAGCCAGCCCGGTAAATCACTAGTCAAACTTAAAATCAAGCGCAGCAATGAGAGCGAGACCATTGCGCCGATCATCAACACCTCGCCATGGGCGAAATTGATAATCCCCAGCACGCCGTAGACCATGGTGTAACCCAAGGCGATCAAGGCATAGATACTACCCAGCACCAAACCATTGATGATCTGCTGTAGAAAAATATCCATTAAAAAATATTTATCAGAAATGTAGAGCACAAAAAAAAGAGCACCGCATTTGCGGCGCCCTTTTCATGTTTCTTACATATTGATGACGTCAAGGACCGTTTTCTTTTTGTCTTTAAAGTCATAGAGGGTAATGACGCCCTCTTTCATATCGCCCTTACTATCAAAAGCAATATTACCTACCAAGCCATTCATTTTAGTTTCAGGCATGACTACCAAGATCTTCGCTGGATCAGTTGAATTAGCACGCTTCATCGCATCCACTAATACATAGACAGCGTCGTAAGTAAATGGTGCATAGATTTGTACATCAGCATTAAAGCGCTCTTTATAACGCTTTTGGAAATCAGCGCCTTGCGCCATCTTCGTGAGCGCCTTGCCTGCCTCAGAGCAAGTGACATTGACAACTGCGTCGCCAGCCAATTCAGCCAGCTTCTCAGTGCACATACCATCACCGCCAACAATCTTAGACTTGATGCCCAACTCAGTTGCTTGCTTCGTTAATGGGCCACCGGTTGCATCCATGCCACCGTACATGATGACATCAGGTTTACTGCCTTTGACCTTAGTCAAAATAGCCTTGAAGTCAGTTGCTTTGTTATTGCTCGCTTCACGCGTGACTACTTTCACACCAGCTGCTTTCACCGTCTTCTCAAACTCATCAGCTAGACCTTTGCCGTACTGAGTCGAGTCATCAATGATGGCGACTGTTTTGGCATTCAAAGTCTTGGCAACATAATTAGCTAAAGCAGGGCCTTGCTGCGCATCGGTTGCTACTAGGCGATAGGTAGTTTTAAAGCCTTGCTTGGTGTAATCTGGGTTGGTAGCGGACGGAGAAATCTGCGTAATGCCAGCATCACTGTAGATTTTTGAAGCAGGAATACTAGTGCCAGAGTTCAGATGACCTACAACACCAACGACTTTTGCATCTACTAATTTTTGCGCTACTTGCGTTGCAGTTTTTGGATCTTCAGCATCATCTTCAGGCACTAAAGTGAGAACTACTTTTTTGCCATCAATCGTCAAGCCTGCTTTATTAATTTCTTCTAGCGCCAAGCGTGCGCCATTTTCATTATCTTTACCCAAGTGGGCGATAGGGCCAGTCAATGGAGCTACATGGCCAATTTTGACTTCAATACCATCTGCCGGTACAGCCGCAGATTTATCTGCGCCCTTACCGCAACCTGCCAGAATCAAGGCTGCTGCCGATACAGCAATAGCACTCTTCATAAAAATCATTTTTGATGCACTTGAATGAATCATCTACAGCTCCTTGGTTATAAATCAATACTTCAATCGACTAAATTTTTTGGCAGGGAGAATGTGACATCCTCAACTACCCCAGAGAGAGCCCTTACGCTGCGCGGCCCAAATTCTTGAATGCGCGCAACGATCGCTTGCGCCAAACTCTCTGGAGCAGATGCTCCAGCAGTCAATCCCACGCGCTTCTTGCCAGCAAACCATTCTGGTTTCAATTGATCAGGTGCATCGACCATGTAAGACGGTACACCCAATTTTTCTGACAATTCACGCAAGCGATTGGAGTTCGAGCTAGACGCACTCCCCACCACAATGACTACCTCCACTTGCGGTGCCATAAATTTCACTGCATCTTGACGATTCTGAGTGGCATAACAAATATCTTGCTTACGCGGTTGAACAATATCAGGGAATTTTTGAGTGAGTGCCGCAACAATTTCTTTAGTCTCATCTACTGACAAAGTCGTTTGCGTGACAAAAGCCAGTTTTTTATCGCTTGTAAAAGACAAATTGGCAACATCGGTCGAATTTTCAATCAAGAACACGCCTTCTTTCACTTGTCCCATCGTGCCCTCCACTTCAGGGTGGCCAGCGTGACCGATCATCAAGACCGTGTAGCCTTCTTTACACAACTTAATCACTTCGAGATGCACTTTGGTTACCAGTGGGCAAGTAGCGTCATACACCTGCAAGCCACGTTCCTCAGCATCTTTTCGCACCTCCTGAGAAACGCCATGGGCACTAAACACCACAATGCCACCCTTGGGCACCTCGTGCAACTCTTCGACAAATACGGCGCCCTTACTGCGCAATTCATTCACGACATGGGCGTTATGCACAATTTCGTGACGAACGTAAATAGGTGTACCAAAGCGTTTAAGTGCTTCATTCACAATATTGATTGCACGATCAACGCCCGCACAAAAACCGCGGGGTTGCGCCATCAAGATCTCTGCGTTATCAGTTGTATTCATATATTAGAGAATAGCCACAATTTGTGCTTCAAAGGTAACCTCTCTTCCAGCCAGAGGATGATTGAAATCAAACCAGGCGCCCTGCTCATCAATAGACTGCAAAACACCCGCATATTGAGCTCCACCCGGCGCATTAAATTCAATTACATCACCGGGATTAAATTCAGCATCGTCATCACGACCTTCTTTGAGCGCCTGCAAAGTAACCCATTGCACCAAATCTTTTTTACGCTCACCAAAACTTTCATCGGGCGATAACAAAGCGCTTTTTTTATCGCCAACACTTAACCCTAGCAACACTTTTTCAAAGCAAGGTGCAAATTGTCCAGAGCCCATCAGAACCGTCGCAGGACGATCAACAAAAGTATTGATGTAATCCTCCCCGTTGGGCAGAGTAAGCCGGTAGTTGAGAGTCAAATAGGAGTTGGGCAAAACGTTAAGCTTGGTCATAAGGTAATTGTATCTAGCCCTGCGTCGGCTATGGATTCTCCCATCCCAAATTGGCCCAAAAATGAGCAACCTCGAGAAAAGCTTCGTCTGTATGGCGCCCGCTGCCTCACAGATGCTGAATTACTCGCCATTTTTTTGCGGGTCGGCGTCAAGGGGAAAAGCGCTGTCACCTTAGCCAATGATGTATTGCGCTACTTTGGCAGCCTTCCTCGCCTCTTGGCCAGCACCCCCGAAGAATTGACCCGCATCCACGGCATGGGGATCTCAAAATGGTCTCAAATACAGGCTGCCTATGAACTCGTAAAGCGCAGCCTTGAGGATAGTCTGGCTCAAGGCTCGATTTTTTCATCACCAGGTCACGTTAAGGAGTTTTTACAGGCCAAAATTGGCGGTCTACCCCATGAGGTCTTTTTATGCCTTTATTTAGACTCAAACCTACATCTCATAGAGTGCCAAGAGCTTTTTAGAGGCTCTATTACCCAGACCGCCGTCTATCCCCGAGAAATCCTCAAAGAGGCGCTAGCCAGAAATGCAAGCGCCATGATCGTGGCCCATAACCATCCCAGCGGCAACCCGCTCCCCAGTTCAGCAGACCAAGAACTCACCAAGACCCTGACTAAGGCCCTCCAGTTGGTAGATATTCCGCTTTTAGACCACTGCATTGTCAGTAATAGCGGTTTTTTCTCTTTTTCAGAATCAGGCCTTATGAATATTAAGAAAAATTGATAGTAATTGCTAACTTACAATAATGAGCCAGAGATTTTTGCAGGCCTTATGCACCCTATGAGATTCAAACCCCAAAGCAAAAGCCAATAAGGACTAGCCCAAAATAGGCTTAGGCTGATACAATCTTCTTTTTTCGCAATTAATGGAGTTATGTCATGGCAAAAGTTTGCCAAGTCACTGGGAAGAAGCCGATGGTTGGCAACAATGTATCCCATGCAAACAATAAAACGAAGCGTCGCTTTTTGCCGAATTTGCAAAACCGTCGTTTCTGGGTTGAATCTGAAAACCGTTGGATTAGCTTGCGCTTAACCAATGCTGGCTTGCGCGTTATCGACAAAAACGGCATCGATGCTGTTTTGACTGATCTTCGTGCACGTGGCGAAATTTAAGGAGCACGCAAATGGCTAAAGGCGGCAGAGAAAAAATCAAGTTAGAGTCATCAGCAGGTACTGGTCACTTCTATACAACTTCAAAAAACAAGCGTACTAAGCCTGAAAAAATGGAGATCATGAAGTTTGATCCAACCATTCGCAAGCATGTTGCTTACAAAGAAACTAAGCTGAAGTAACTCATCCTTACTTCATGCAAATAAAAAACCCGCTTAGTTGCGGGTTTTTTATTGCCTCAATCTTTGCGCTCTTTTAGATCGCTACTACCTGCCTAAGCATAACGACGCAATCGCAAAGAGAACTCACGCAAGCTTGTTAGACCGCTATCTTCAGCGCGTTGACACCAAGTATGCAACTGTGAAAGTAATTGCTCTCTGGTGGCGCTAGAACGACCCCAGATTGCCTGTAGATCACGACGCATCTCAATCATCTTACGCAGCTGTGCATTGCTCGCCATCAGCTCCTCTAGCTTAGCCTTCTCATCCTCGCTCAAGCGAGACTCATCCTTGGATAGCCAAGTACGGGCGTCGCTTAAATGTAAGGCAAGAACTTGCATGTGTTGCACTTCATTACTAAAGAAGTTGCGTAATGTTTTGCTATAGCGCGCCATGATTTCATAGCGATTAGCAATGATGGCCTCTAAGGTGTTTTGATCGGCAGGACGCAAATCACTCAAGACGGGTTTAGGTGGCGTTTTCTTTACTGTCGCCAAACCAACTGCACTCATCATCTGAATATAGAGCCAACCAATATCAAACTCGTACCATTTATTGGAAAGCTTAGCACTCGTTGCAAAGGTATGGTGATTGTTATGCAGTTCTTCACCACCAATCAAAATGCCCCATGGGAAAATATTGGTTGAAGCATCTTCGCAATCGAAGTTGCGATAGCCCCAGTAGTGGCCAATACCATTAATCACACCAGCCGCTGTAATTGGGATCCACAGCATTTGCACCGCCCAGACGGTTAATCCAATACCGCCAAACAAGAACACATCAATGATCAACATGATGGCAACGCCCTGCCAAGAAAACTTGGAATAGATATTGCGCTCGAGCCAATCATCGGGAGTGCCGTGGCCAAACTTCTCCATCGTCTCTGGATTCTTGGCTTCATTTTTATAAAGCTCAGCACCACGTGAGAGGACAGTGTTAATGCCTAAAATTTGCGGGCTATGGGGATCATCTACGGTTTCACATTTCGCATGGTGCTTACGGTGAATCGAGGCCCACTCCTTAGTCACCATGCCGGTGGTCAACCAAAGCCAAAAGCGGAAGAAATGGGAAACTATCGGATGCAGATCCAAAGCCCGGTGCGCTTGGCAGCGATGCAAGAAGATGGTGACTGCAGCAATAGTGACATGGGTAACAGCCAAGGTAAACAAGGCAATCTGCCACCAAGACCAATCTAAAGATCCATTGGCAAGCCAATTGAGGAATAAATCAAAACCTGAACTTGAAACTGTATTCAAAAGAGAGTCCTATTTAAGTATTAGCTCTTATTTTAGATCTTTTTAGGTCTTTTTGGGCTTATCTTTCGTTATCTCTGGGGTTTTTGGCTTTTCTGCTTTTTCCAGCTTACTACCTTTTTTCTGGAAAACAGCACCAAAAAAGCCGTCTGTGCCATGAATATGCGGCCACAACTGCCACCAAGGATTATCTGACGAGCACCCTAAAGGAAATTTATCCTTTGGAAACAATGGCTTAAGTGCTTCAGCCGCTGGAACCACCTCAAATTCTGGGTGTTTCACCAAGAAATCTTCTGCAATGGCTTGATTTTCTTGGGGCAAAAGACTGCAAGTGGCATAAACCAGGCGACCACCCGGCTTTAATAAGCGAGCTGCTGAACCCAAAATATTCATTTGCTTCTGATTGAGCTCTAGAACACCTTCTGGAGTTTGACGCCACTTCAAGTCAGGATTCCGGCGCAATGTACCCATTCCACTACAAGGGGCATCTACCAAGACTCGATCAATCTTTCCAGCCAAGCGTTTGATCTTGGCATCGTTCTCGCTATCGATCCATACAGGATGCACGTTTGAAAGGCCACTACGGGCTTGTCTTGGTTTTAAATTTGCCAAACGACGCTCAGATGTATCAAAAGCATAAAGGCGTCCTGTAGAACGCATCAAGGCACCAATCGCTAAAGTCTTACCGCCAGCACCAGCGCAAAAATCAACCACCATCTCACCACGCTTGGGTGCAAGTAAATATGCCAAAAGCTGACTACCTTCATCTTGTACCTCAAACATACCCGCCTTAAAGCCAGCAGTATTTTGTAATGCCGGCTTGCCCATGATGCGCACACCATCGGGTGCATATGGCGTTGGGATCGCTTGGTAGCGACCGCCCAAGGCATTCATCTGCACGAGCAATTCTTCCCGATTCATCTTCATGGTGTTCGCACGCAAATCTAGGAGTGCAGGATGCATCAATGATTTTGCAAGTTCTTCACGGGTTGCTTCACCAGGATATTTTCCAAAAGCATCCCATAACCACTCAGGTAAATTGTTGCGTACCAAAGGATTTAATGCAGCAGGATCAACCATTGGAAATCGTTGCAACCATTCATATTCACCAGGCTTGAGAACATGCGCCAAATCGGCGATAGCACTCTCGGCACGGTTCGCGGAACCCAAACCACCCTCAGACAAAGCGGACAGCAAACCCAATAGGGCTAAGCGTCTAGCCTGTGAGCCTTCACCACTGACAGCAAATTGAGAGAACTCATTTTTACGACGCAAAATAGCAAAGGCACTCTCTGCAATTAAGGCGCGATCACGATTACCGAGCTGTGGTTCTGCGCGAAAATAGCGACTCACTACACGATCTGCTGGCTGCTCAAAACTGAGTAACTCAGGAAGTAGACGCTCCAAGTGAATGGCATGCTGAGGTAATGCTTTTGCATTCGAAAAATTCTTCTGACCTTCGGGCGCAATGAGATTGCCACTCGCATTACGTCGTTCAGGACGGCGCAAGGGATCTTTAGATTTAGCAGCGTAACTTTTTTGTGAGCTTAGGCGGGTGCCGGATTTACGGGGTGGACGTTCTGCGCTCATAATTTAAAAAATTGCGATTCTGGGGGTTGTAACTTCACTTGATTACCTTCTATTCGCAATCGTCCATCAAGGAACCATTTTACGGCCCGCGGGTAAATTTGATGCTCAGCAGTTAAAACACGAGCCGCCAAAGTCTCTGCATCATCCCCACCCAGGACTGGAACAGAGGCCTGGCAAATAATAGGTCCTTCATCAACACCCTCATTTACAAAGTGAACTGTGGCGCCATGCTCTTTAACGCCGGCCTCTAAAGCCCGCTCATGGGTGTGCAATCCTGGGAATGCTGGCAGGAGCGCTGGGTGAATATTGATTAATCGACCATCGAAATGACGAATAAAACCTGGCGTCAGAATCCTCATAAAACCGGCTAGAACCACCAAATCAGCCCCTAAGTCATCAATTTTCTGGGTGAGGGCAGCATCAAAGGATTCGCGACTTGCATGCTCTTTGTGCTCCAGGACATGGGCTGGAATACCCTGCGCGCGAGCAAAATCAAGGCCCTTGGCCCCAGAGCGATTGGCGATGACCCCTGCAAACTTGACTGGCCACTGCTCTTTTTGAGCTGTTTTGACGATCGCCTCGAAATTGGATCCGCGGCCTGAGATTAAGGTAACGATAGAAAGCATGCCCACAATATAATTGATGGCTACCCTGAAAGCGATTTTGTGAACGTATTCCGCGGCCCGACCCAGTTTTCTGCAGGACCTGCTTGTGCCTTAAGCATCGGTAATTTCGATGGCGTGCACAGGGGTCATCGCGCCCTGCTCAAGCAGTTAGTTGATGGCGCCCATGAAAGAGGTTTGGTGAGTTGCGTCATGACCTTTGAGCCGCACCCCAAAGAATTCTTCTCTCCGGAGCAAGCACCACCCCGCATTCTGAATCTACGGGACAAACTAGCCGCCTTAGCCGAACTTGGTATTGACCGTGTCGTGGTCGAACATTTCAATGCTGCTTTTGCTCGCCTCACACCCGATGAGTTTGTTTCAGAAATCATTGTGAAACGTCTCAACGCCAAATGGATTTTAATTGGCGATGATTTTTGCTATGGCGCAAAACGTGCCGGGAATTTTGCAAGCCTCCAAACAGCAGGTGAAAAATATGGCTTCAAGGTATCGAGTATTCAAACTATCTTAGAAGATGGCGAGCGCATCTCCAGCTCAGCCTTGCGTACTGCCCTTGCTCATGGCGATATGACTCTAGCTGAAAAATTATTAGGTCGTCCTTATGGAATTTCCGGACATGTCATACATGGACAGCAACTCGGACGCAAACTCGGATTCCCTACCTTGAACTTAGCAGTTGCCAATCACTTACACCATCGCAAGCCAGCAACTACCGGGATCTTCACTGCACAGGTATTGGGACTTAGTGATAAACCCCTACCAGCAGTGGCTAGTTTAGGAGTAAGGCCTACCGTTGAAGATGAAGGTCGTGTTCTGCTTGAAACACACATCTTTGACTACCAAGAAGATGTCTACGGAAAAATTATTACCGTTGAGCTCTTAGAAAAAATTCGTGATGAGGCCAAGTACGATGACCTCGACACCTTAACAAATGCGATTGCAGCGGATGCACAGCACGCCAGAAATTATTTCCAGAAAAAAGCTTATGTCTGAAAAAGAAAATTCCTATCCAGTCAATTTACTAGATACCTCCTTCCCAATGCGAGGGGATCTGGCTAAGCGTGAACCGCAATGGGTTGCTCAGTGGCAAAAAAATAAGCTCTACGAAAAGATTCGTGCAGCTCATGCTAATCAACCTCAGTTCATCTTGCATGATGGTCCTCCGTATGCAAACGGCGATATTCACATTGGTCACGCAGTAAACAAGATTCTGAAAGACATGATTGTGAAGTCGCGCTGGCTCATGGGTTATGACTCTGCCTATGTACCTGGATGGGATTGTCATGGCATGCCAATTGAAATTCAGATTGAAAAACAATTTGGCAAGAACTTGCCAACTGCAGAGGTGCAAGCTAAAGCACGTGCCTACGCCCAAGTACAAGTAGATAAGCAGAAGATAGACTTTGAGCGCCTTGGCGTTTTGGGTGACTGGAACAATCCCTATCTCACAATGAACTACCGCAATGAGGCTGATGAAATTCGTGCACTAGGTAAGATCTGGGAAAAAGGATACGTCTTTCGTGGTCTCAAACCAGTGAACTGGTGTTTTGATTGTGGCTCTGCACTCGCTGAGGCCGAAGTGGAATACCAAGATAAAACTGATCCAACGGTTGATGTTGGCTTTGCGTTTGATGATGCACAGCGACCACAGCTCGCAAAAGCATTTGGTCTTCCTGAGTTACCTAATAAGCCTGGCCAGATTGTCATCTGGACAACAACGCCTTGGACTATTCCTGCAAACCAAGCAATGAATGTTCATCCAGAGGTGACTTATGCACTAGTAGATGTTGGCGATAAGTTATTGATCCTGGCAAAAGATCTTGTTGACACATGCTTACAGGACTATGGTCTTGAGGGCAAAGTGATTGCTACCTGCCTAGGCGCGCAACTAGCGAATATTTCTTTCTGGCATCCGCTAGCCCCATTACACGAGGGATATAAGCGCCTCTCTCCAATCTATCCCGCTGAATACGTCACGCTCGATACTGGCACAGGCATTGTTCACTCTGCGCCTGCTTACGGCGAAGAAGACTTTAAGTCTTGCAAAGCAAATAAGCTAGCCGATAAAGATATTCTGAATCCTGTGATGGGCAATGGTGTCTATGCCTCTTGGTTGCCACTCTTTGCAAACGAATATATTTGGAAAGCCAATCCCAAAATTGTGGAAGCAATGCGTGAAGCGGGCAGTTTGTTGCGCGACAAAACGTATACCCACTCTTACATGCATTGCTGGCGTCATAAGTCGCCGATTATTTATCGCGCTACTTCACAATGGTTTGCAAGCATGGACAAGAAGCCATCTGATGGCAAAGCTAGCTTGCGTGAGACTGCCTTAGCTGGCATTGATAGTACCGAGTTTTTTCCGGCTTGGGGTAAACAGCGCCTCCATAGCATGATTGCCAATCGCCCTGATTGGACCTTGTCACGCCAACGCCAGTGGGGTGTACCCATGGCCTTCTTTGTTCATAAGGAAACGGGTGATCCACATCCTCGCACTGTTGAGCTACTGGAAGAAGTTGCTAAGCGTGTTGAAAAAGGTGGCATTGAAGCTTGGCAGCAACTGGAAGTTTCTGAGTTGCTTGGTGAAGAAGCATCACAATACGAAAAGAATCGTGACACCTTAGATGTTTGGTTTGATTCAGGGACAACACACTGGCATGTGATTCGCGGATCACATCGCAATGAATTACTAACTACCGATGCTGAGACACCGAACGGTCGATTAGCCGACTTATACCTCGAGGGCTCAGACCAACACCGCGGCTGGTTCCATTCCTCCTTACTCACCGGCGCCATGCTCGATGGCAAGCCACCCTATAAAGCACTACTCACTCATGGCTTTACTGTTGATGGTCAAGGCCGCAAGATGAGTAAGTCCGTAGGCAATGTCATCGCACCACAACAAGTGGCTGACAAACTCGGCGCTGAAATCATTCGCCTCTGGGTTGCCTCAACCGACTACTCCGGTGAAATGACTATCTCTGATGAGATTCTGAAGCGCGTGACTGAAAGTTATCGCCGCATTCGCAATACCTTGCGTTTCTTGCTCGCCAATCTTTCTGATTTTGATCCTAGCAAGCACACAATGCCTGCTGAACAATGGCTTGAGATCGATCGTTACGCAGTGGCACTTGCTAATCAATTACAAGGCGATATCGAAGCCCATTACAAGGCTTATGAGTTTCATCCAGCTGTGACTCGCATGCTCACTTTTTGCTCAGAAGATTTAGGCGGCTTCTACTTAGACATCCTCAAAGATCGTCTCTATACCAGTGCGCCAAACTCACCTGATCGCAGAGCCGCCCAGAATGCGCTCTTTCACATCACTCGCAATCTCTTGAAGTGGTTATCGCCATTCCTCTCCTTCACCGCTGAAGAAGCATGGCAATCATTCCCGCATGGCTCAGGTAGTAAACCGTCTGAATCCATCTTTATGGAAGGGTTCGGCGCATTACCAGAAGTCTCTCATGCCGATGAATTGCTGGCCAAATGGAATCGCATTCGTGAAATCCGCTCTGAAGTGACCAAAGCCATTGAGTTAGAACGTGAGGCCGGTAATGTTGGCTCATCCCTACAAGCTGAGCTGACCATTAAATTAGGTGATGTTGACTTTGCTATCTTGCATTCACTTGAGGATAACTTGCGTTTCGTAACCATCACCTCAAGCGCTAAGATTGAACTCAGCAATGATGGTCTCGAGGTCCTAGTAC
Source organism: Polynucleobacter sp. JS-JIR-5-A7 (assembly GCF_018687935.1). Taxonomy (NCBI): domain Bacteria; kingdom Pseudomonadati; phylum Pseudomonadota; class Betaproteobacteria; order Burkholderiales; family Burkholderiaceae; genus Polynucleobacter; species Polynucleobacter sp. JS-JIR-5-A7. Next base: position 1,799,745 of record NZ_CP061308.1, read on the forward strand.
GCGGTAGTCAATATAAAAAATGTGGTCGTTGCTGGCATCACACTAAAGACGTAGGTGCCAATGCTGATCATCCAGAGCTCTGTGGTCGCTGTATCAGCAATCTCTTTGGCGCCGGTGACCACCGCTTGTTTGCCTAAGTACCAGCAATTGATGAGCCTACCAATGCTTCGCTATCTTGCTATTGCAACGATGATTCTGCTCTTAGACCAGTTGAGTAAGTGGGCTGCGTTAAGCAATTTGCAAATGGGTGTGCCTGAACCCGTCCTTCCTTTTCTGAATTGGCTACTGCTTTTTAATCCAGGCGCGGCGTTTTCATTCTTGGCACAGGGATCAGGTTGGCAGCGTTGGTTCTTTACTATTCTTGGTCTCATAGCCAGTATCTACATCATTTACTTATTACGTAAAAGCCTTGGCGAGAAACTACTGTGCCTGGCACTCAGCCTGATTCTGGGTGGTGCGCTAGGCAATGTTTTAGACCGAATCATGTATGGTGCCGTAGTTGACTTCATCGATTTGCACTACGCCAACTGGCATTGGCCAGCCTTTAATATTGCCGATAGCGCAATCTGTATTGGGGCAGGCCTCATCATCTGGAGCGAATTGCGCAAGTCATTTGGCAAATCCCCTCAATCCCATTAAGCTGGCGCCATGCAATCACTTTTAAATAAGAAAATCGTTCTCGGCATCTCCGGCGGCATTGCTGCCTATAAGACACCAGAGCTCGCTCGCCTGTTAATACAAGAGGGCGCTTCTGTACAGGTAGTGATGACCGAGGCTGCACAACAATTTGTGACATCTGTCACCATGCAAGCGCTCACAGGCAATCCAGTCTTCACCAGCCAATGGGATAACAGCATTAGTAACAATATGGCTCATATCGAGTTATCACGCTCAGCTGACATCATCCTGATTGCGCCAACGAGTGCAGACCTTATGGCCAAACTTTCCCTTGGCTTGGCAGATGATTTGCTCAGCACGCTTTGCTTAGCAAGAGATTGCCCGTTGCTAATTGCCCCTGCGATGAACAAACAGATGTGGGAGCACGCAGCCACTCAGAGGAGTGCTGACCGCCTCCACCATGATGGGGTAACTCTTCTCGGCCCCGCGAGTGGCTTTCAGGCTTGCGGAGAAGTGGGCATGGGCAGAATGCTTGAGCCTGCAGAAATTTCTGAGCAAGTCATTGCTTTCTTTCAAAAGAAATCACTTGTAGGTAAAAAAGTATTGATTACTGCTGGCCCCACCTTTGAAGCGATTGATCCAGTCCGCGGCATTACCAATCACAGCTCCGGAAAGATGGGCTTTGCCATTGCTAGAGCCGCTTTGGAGGCTGGTGCCCAAGTACGTCTGATTGCAGGCCCCTGCGATCTTCCTACGCCATTAGAGGCGACTGGAAAGATTATCCGGACTAATGTCGTGAGCGCTAAAGAAATGCACGCTGCAACATTGGCAGCCACTGATTGCGATGTGTTCTTTGCGGTAGCGGCAGTAGCAGACTGGGGCATTGCAAAGCCTGCCAAAGAAAAAATAAAGCGCCAAGGTGATGGTGCTCCAAACATGGAATTTGTAGCCAATCCAGATATTCTTTTAGATGTTGCCAAGACAGTCAAAACCAAAAACGGCAAACCTTCCCCTTATTGCGTTGGCTTTGCTGCCGAATCCACCGATCTCGAAAAGCATGCGGACGAGAAACTGAAGCGCAAAGGTATTCCAATGATTGTTGGCAACATTGGTCCAGATACCTTTGGAAGCGACTTCAATCAGTTACTCGTTATGGATGCTAGTGGTAGTAAAAAAATAGCGAAGGCTGAAAAACTTCACCTTGCTCGCCAACTCATTCAACTAGTAGCCAAGAAAATTTAACAGCATTCTCTTTACTTACATTCCCTGCTTTAGGAAATTTCATGCAATCTTTACAAGTCAAAATTCTCGATGAACGGATGCGGTCTCAACTACCTACTTATGGCACCCCTGGTAGCGCTGGACTAGATCTACGTGCCTGTATCGATGAAACGATGGAGATTGCTCCGGGCCAAACTATTTTAGTGCCTACCGGTTTAGCCATTTATGTAGAAGATCCACGCTATGCGGCTTTTATTCTTCCTCGCTCAGGCCTTGGTCATAAGCATGGCATCGTCTTGGGTAACTTAGTTGGCCTCATTGATTCTGACTACCAAGGTCAATTGATGGTGAGCACCTGGAATCGTGGATCTACTCCATTTAAGCTTGAGCCAATGGAGCGCCTTGCACAACTCGTAGTGATGCCAGTGCAACAAGTTGAACTCAAAGTCGTCGAGGGGTTCACTGAAAGTAGCCGTGGTGCAGGTGGCTTTGGTAGCACCGGTCGCAGCTAATTCATCTACCAATACGAATGAACAAAAAAGCCACCCGAGGGTGGCTTTTTTCCTTCTATAAATCCTACTACTTATTACTTGCGAATATGCGCTTTACGTGCAGCATCTTGTGACATACCGGCACCCGCACCTTCGCGAGATTCTTTTTCTGCAGTAATTTCCTTGCGACGCTCTTTGCAAGAACCAGCAATCTCTTGCAAAGCCTTGCGAGCACGAGCAGCAGACGCTTTAATGCCTTTGCCTTGGAACTTCTCATTCTCCGCTTTGTAAGTTTCAAAGGATTCTAGCAATTTATCGTGATGAGACATATTTTCCTTTTTGAGTAGTGCGTCTGTGATTGATTACATTTCTTCTGCAGGTGCTACGTCCACCTTGGCGGCTTTGCCAGGCAACTTAGGAGCCTCAAAGTTCAACTGCACTTTGCCATCAGCATCAATATCCACATCGACATGACCGCCTTGCGCCAGCTTACCAAAGAGTAGTTCGTCTGCCAAAGCCTTGCGAACCGTGTCTTGAATGATGCGCTGCATTGGGCGAGCGCCCATTAAGGGATCAAAACCATGTTTTGCAAGATGCGCGCGTAGTGCCGCACTGAAAGTAGCGTCAACCTTCTTCTCATGCAATTGCTCTTCTAACTGCATTAAGAACTTATCAACTACGCGCATGATGATGGTCTCATCCAGTGCCTTGAAGGAAACAATGGCATCCAAGCGATTGCGGAACTCAGGCGTAAAGAACTTCTTAATGTCGGCCATCTCATCGCCAGACTCACGTGCGTTAGTAAAGCCAATGGTCGACTTCTGCATGGCTTCAGCACCGGCATTGGTAGTCATGATGATGATCACATTGCGGAAATCAGTCTTGCGACCGTTGTTATCCGTCAAAGTACCGTGATCCATCACTTGCAAGAGAATATTGAAAATATCAGGATGGGCTTTTTCAATTTCATCGAGCAAGAGGACGCAATGAGGCTTTTTATTCACCGCTTCTGTAAGTAAACCACCTTGATCAAAGCCCACATAACCTGGAGGCGCACCAATTAAGCGGCTCACTGCATGACGCTCCATGTACTCAGACATATCAAAGCGCAAGAGCTCAATACCCAAAATGTAAGCAAGTTGTTTTGCAACCTCGGTCTTGCCGACGCCAGTGGGACCCGAGAATAAGAAAGATCCAATGGGACGATCGATCTTACCAAGCCCAGCGCGAGTCATCTTGATCGCACTCGCTAACGCTTCGATAGCAGGATCTTGACCAAAGACTACGCTCTTGATATCACGATCCAAGGTCTGCAACTTACTACGATCGTCAACGGTGACAGATTGAGGCGGTATGCGCGCAATCTTAGCCACAATCTCTTCAATCTCAGGACGACCAATGGTTTTCTTCTGCTTAGACTTTGGCAAGATACGTTGTGCAGCCCCCGCTTCATCAATCACGTCAATTGCTTTATCTGGTAAATGACGGTCATTGATATAACGAGCAGAAAGTTCTGCTGCTGCCACCAAGGCACCAGCAGCATATTTGACGCTGTGGTGCTCTTCGAAGCGAGATTTCAGGCCACGGAGAATTTGTACTGTTTGATCAACTGTTGGCTCAACCACATCGACCTTCTGGAAGCGACGCGATAAAGCAGCATCCTTTTCAAAGATGCCGCGGTATTCAGTAAAGGTGGTTGCACCAATACATTTGAGTTGGCCATTAGATAAAGCGGGCTTCAAGAGATTGCTTGCATCCAATGTTCCGCCTGATGCAGCACCGGCACCAATCAAGGTGTGAATCTCATCAATAAATAAGACACCATGTGCATGGTCTTTTAATGACTTGAGCACACTCTTCAGGCGTTGCTCAAAATCACCACGATATTTAGTGCCTGCTAACAAAGCGCCCATATCTAAGGAATACACTGTTGCGTTAGCCAAGATTTCAGGCACATCGCCTTTAACAATTCTCCAAGCCAAACCTTCAGCAATCGCAGTCTTACCAACACCGGCCTCGCCGACCAATAGCGGGTTGTTCTTGCGACGACGGCAAAGGACTTGAATCACTCGCTCCACTTCACTCTCACGGCCGATCAATGGGTCGATCTTGCCTTGGCGAGCGAGGGCATTGAGATTTTGGGTGTATTGATCTAATGGACTCTCTTTGCCTGAAGAAGCAGCTTCTTCGGTTTCTTGCGTGTTGTCAGCAGGTTTAACGTGCTCAGCTTGATCTTTACGCACACCATGACTAATGAAGTTCACCACATCTAAACGGGTGACCCCTTGCTGTTGCAAGAAATACACTGCATGAGAATCTTTTTCACCAAAAATCGCCACCAAAACATTGGCACCAGTAACTTCTTTTTTGCCATTGGATGTTGATTGAACGTGCATGATCGCCCGCTGAATCACTCTCTGAAATCCTAAGGTTGGTTGTGTATCCACTTCATCATTGCCTGGAACCACAGGGGTGTTGTCATTGATAAAGTTTTTGAGTTGAGCACGTAGCTCTGCAATATTAACGGCGCAAGCCTTTAATACCTCGACGGCAGTAGCGTTATCGAGCAAGGCGGCGAGCAAATGTTCTACGGTAATGAACTCATGTCTTGATGCCCGCGCGTCAACAAACGCCATATGCAAGCTTACTTCTAGTTCTTGGGCAATCATACTTCCTCCATAGTGCACTGTAGTGGGTGACCCGCTTCACGGGATAATTCAATAACTTGATGCACCTTCGTGGCAGCAACGTCACGGGTAAATATTCCGCAAACACCTTTGCCAACCAAATGAACCTGCAACATGATGCGCGTTGCTGTTTCGTGGTCCTTATTAAAATACTCCTGAATTACCATCACCACAAATTCCATTGGCGTGTAATCATCATTCAGCAATAAAACTTTATACATCGAAGGTGCCTTAACTTGCTCGACCTGTTTTTCGAGAAGAAGGGTGTCCTCAACATAAGGATTGGCAGGGACGCCAGTAGTGGGATTTTTAGGTGTGCGGCTCATGAGAAACATTCTAAACAGATATCTAAACTTGATTTAACCAGGGTCTTGTTGCGAAAACCCCTCAAAAACCCTTGTTTAACCCATATTGGGGCAATTTTCGATAAAAAAAGGGGTAATTACTGAGAGTGAAGTACATATAACTCCTTGACACCCCTACAAAAAGGGCAAACAATCGGGGGGTAGGCTTCAAAAGAGGTTCTATTTAGGCGTGTTGTGGATTGAGACTGATTAAAAAGTATTTACCCTCATCACGGTTGTTTTAAGTTTATGTAATGGAGTTCGCATGGCGACCGGAATTGTTAAGTGGTTCAATGATGCAAAAGGTTTTGGCTTTATCAAACCTGATGATGGTGAAGAAGAGTTGTTCGCGCATTTCAGCGCAATTACTATGCCTGGGTTTAAAACCCTTAAGGAAAACCAAAAGGTAACGTTTGACATTACCCAAGGTCCTAAAGGCAAGCAAGCTACCAATATCCAAGCGGCTTAATAGTCCTTAGATCATTATGGAAAACCCAGGATTCGTTCCTGGGTTTTTTTTCGCCTACAAATTGACTCACCTAAAATTCTCAACATGGATACAAATAACAAACTAGTTCACACGCTTTTCTCTATTGCGTTTCTCATTTGCCCCGCCCTCGCGTTAGCGCAGGTCAATGTTGGGCTACCGAGTATTGAACTCAAAACGGGAATCTATCGCATCCAAGCAGAGCTAGCTGATACGCCCAAGGCGAGAGAAGTGGGTCTTATGAATCGCACTAGCATGCCCACGAATTCAGGAATGCTGTTTATCTTTGAACAAAAAGCAGGTCATTGCTTTTGGATGAATAACACTAAGATTCCACTCTCGATTGCATTCATTGCTGACGATGGCAAGATTGTGAATATTGAAGAGATGCAAGCAGAGACCACCAACAATCATTGTCCCAAAGTAGCAATTCGTTACGCCCTGGAGATGAATAAGCAATGGTTCTCAGAAAGAGTGATTGCGCCTGGCAGCGTGATTAGTGGATTACCTAAGAAATAACTAATCAACACAGAGCAGCAAGGAAATAAAAAACGCAGACCTAGGTCTGCGTTTCCTTTAGGTGTGAATGCGTTTACTCAAAATGGCAAACATAGTGCACTGGCTGTTCAGCACGAATGATGAAATAACCACCCTTTTCTACTTCCCAGCTTTGGCCAGCCTTAAATTCTTGCTCTGGAGCGCCGTTGATGCTGACAAAAGCATTGCCATCAACTACTTCCATGATTTCTTTGGTGCTCAGGTCAAAACGCAAAGTACTGGGTAGCACCACCCCAACCGACTTACGCACACCATTTGGCAAAGTCACTGTGTGGGAAACGCATTTACCGTCAAAATATACATTGGCTTTTTTGCCGACTGAAACTTGGTCAAATTGCATCTGAGTTCTTTCTATTTTCTTCGGTTCTCAATATTTTTCTAATTACTTCTTGGCGCGCTTACGCTTTGCTATTTCGGCAATACGCATACGCAATGCATTGAGCTTGATGAAGCCACCAGCATCCGCTTGGTTGTATGCACCACCATCATCATCAAAGGTTGCAATATTTTGATCAAACAAGGTATTGGCTGAATCACGAGAAATCACCAATACAGAACCTTTGTAGAGCTTTAAGCGCACAACGCCATTGACCATCTGTTGTGTATGATCAATTAAGGTTTGCAAAGCAAGACGCTCCGGAGACCACCATAAGCCGTTATAGATCAAGCTTGCATAGCGTGGCATCAAATCATCTTTCAAATGGGCCACTTCGCGATCAAGGGTAATACTCTCAATGCCGCGGTGCGCCTTCAGAAGAATGGTGCCACCAGGAGTTTCATAGCAACCACGGCTCTTCATGCCAACAAAACGGTTTTCAACTAAATCGAGGCGACCAATGCCATGCATGCCACCAATACGATTGAGCTCAGCTAATAATTCATGTGGCTTGTAGGATTTGCCATCAATCGCAACTGGGTCGCCCGCTTTAAATTCGATTTCAATAATTTGCGGCGCATCGGGAGCTTTTTCTGGAGAAACTGTCCAACGCCACATAGACTCTTCAGCCTCGGCATTTGGATTTTCTAAATGACGGCCTTCATAGCTAATGTGCAATAAATTAGCATCCATAGAGTAAGGAGAGCCGCCTTGCTTATGTTTCATTTCAACTGGAATCCCATGCTTTTCTGCGTAAGCCATCAACTTCTCGCGTGATAGCAGATCCCATTCGCGCCAAGGGGCAATTACTTTGATTCCCGGCTCAAGTGCGTAGTAGCCTAATTCGAAGCGAACTTGGTCGTTACCTTTACCAGTGGCGCCATGAGATACAGAATCAGCGCCAGTTAAACGGGCGATTTCAATTTGACGCTTTGCAATTAATGGGCGGGCAATGGATGTACCCAAAAGATATTCACCTTCGTAAATCGTATTGGCGCGGAACATGGGGAACACAAAATCACGCACAAACTCTTCACGCAAGTCATCAATGAAAATATTTTCAGGCTTGATACCAAACTGTAACGCCTTGGCACGCGCCGGTTCTAATTCTTCACCCTGACCCAAGTCAGCGGTGAAGGTAACGATCTCACAACCATAGGTATCTTGAAGCCACTTCAAGATCACACTAGTATCGAGTCCACCAGAATAGGCTAGTACAGCTTTTTTAATATCAGACATGATTTCTTATTCAATCAAAATTAATTAAAAACAAGTTGCTTAATATTTTATTGCTTACGTTTTATTACTTAATCCAAAGGACCGCAGAGCAAATACTCCATTAACGCTTTTTGAACATGCAAACGATTTTCTGCCTCTTCCCACACAATGCTTTGCGGACCGTCGATCACGCCCGCAGAAACTTCTTCACCACGGTGCGCTGGCAAGCAATGCATGAATAAAGCGTCTGGCTTTGCGACTGCCATTAACTCCTCATCTACCATCCAATCCTGGAAAGCATTCATACGTAAATTGTTTTCAGCCTCATAGCCCATGCTAGTCCATACATCGGTAGTCACCAAGTCAGTACCTTTACAAGCATCTTTTGGATCAACATAAACACTTAAATGTTTTGCGGCGTTCTTTGTTAAACGTGTTGGGTCTAATTGATACCCCTCAGGTGCAGAGAAGTGCAACTGAAAATCTAAGCACTCCGCCGCCTGAATCCAGGTGTAGGCCATATTGTTGGCATCACCAACCCAAGCTACGGTTTTTCCTTGAATCGGTCCACGGGCTTCAACAAAGGTGAAGATGTCTGCCAAAACTTGGCATGGATGATATTCATTGGTTAAACCATTAATTACTGGTACACGAGAGTTTGTAGCAAAACGCTCAATGATCTCCTGACCAAAGGTGCGGATCATGATGATGTCGGTCATCCGTGAAATCACCTGTGCAGCGTCCTCTACAGGCTCGCCACGACCTAACTGAGTATCTCGGGTGTTCAGGTATACAGCGTGGCCACCAAGCTGATGGATGCCCGCTTCAAAGGAGAGGCGTGTACGCGTGGAATGCTTTTCAAAAATCATGGCTAAAGTGCGATCATGCAAAGGGTGCCAAGTCTCATAACTTTTGAACTTGGACTTTAACCATGCTGATCTTTTGAGCAGGTAGTCATACTCCTCACGAGTGAGGTCAGAAAACTGCAGATAGTGCCTTACCTGACCAGGCACTTGAGGCTTTGCCAGAGATGTCATAGTTGAGCTTTCTACTAAAGTTTTGGCTTGCATTTTTTTCTTAAAACATTCAACTGCACGAAAATAGAACATAAAGCCATCTTACGGTCACCTCCGGCTGTTAAGCTAGAGGGCTTAGCAATACGATTCTTACGAACTTCTTTACGCCAACTTGAACCACAAAAAGCTTTTCATTCAAGGCATCAACACTTCTGGCAAACCATTTCGGCCCAGTGATTGGGCGGAGCGTCTTTGCGGGGTAATGGCTACGTTTCGCCCTCCAGGAGATTCTGGAGACCCTCGCTTCACTTATTCGCCCTATGTCAGACCAGTGCTAATTGCAAAAGTGAAATGCGTTGTTATCGATACTAGACTAGGTGACCTCGATCCAAGAGCGCTCGACTTTGTCATGAACTTTGCCAAAGACAACAGTCTACCGATTGAAGAGGCCTGTGAGTTTGAACCCAAACCCCAAACCCAGTCCTAAAAACAAAAACCCGCTCTGATAAGGAGCGGGCTTAGGTCGAAATGATGATTCGACCAGCCTAAAACTTTTACTGAATTACGCTGCCATCGCCTTGATAGCTGCAGATAAACGTGACTTTTGACGTGCTGCAGTATTTTTGTGAGCAATCTTTTTGTCAGCAATCTTGTCGATAGTTGCTTGAGTTGCTGCGAACACTTTCGCTGCAGCAGCTTTATCACCAGTATCGATCGCCTTACGCACTGCCTTGATGGAAGTACGAAGCTTTGAACGCAAGCTGGAATTGTGCTCGTTCTGTTTTACTGCCTGGCGTGCGCGCTTACGCGCTTGTGCTGTATTGGCCATCTTTAAACCTTGCCTCTATAAATTGCAAAATGCGATTAGTTAAAAATCTCGCGGACTTGCCAGATTCATAAGCAAGCTCGCCAAAACCCAAGATTTTACCTGAAAGGGGCAAAAAAGCCCAGTCCACCCATAAATAGGTGAAAATCGGCTCATGAACCTGCTTTCTACCGCCGCCAAGGTTAGTTCCCTGACCATGCTTTCCCGTATTACGGGGCTGCTGCGGGAGACCCTGATCGCACGTAGTTTTGGGGCCTCAGAGTGGACAGACGCGTTTAATGTGGCTTTTAGGCTACCGAATTTGCTGCGCCGGCTTTTTGCCGAAGGGGCCTTTTCCCAGGCTTTTGTACCCATTTTGGGGGAAATCTCCACAAATGAGGACCAAAATAAGGCCAAAATCCTCATTAATGCGGTCGCTACGCTCTTATTTTGGGCCTTGTTGCTGACGGTACTCCTGGGAGTCATCGGCGCCCCCTTGCTCATTTTGGTGATTGCTACAGGCTTTTCCGGTGGACCAGCCTATGACGCCAGCGTTGTCATGACCCAAATCATGTTTCCCTACATTGGGCTCATTTCCATGGTCTCTCTGTCCGCTGGGATTTTAAATACCTATCATCGCTTTGCGATTCCCGCTTTTACCCCTGTTTTACTCAACCTGGCTTTAATCGGTAGCGCCCTCTTTTTGGCGCCCCACATAGAGCAACCCATTTATGCATTAAGCATTGGCGTTCTGTTGGGCGGCGTTTTGCAATTAGCCATTCAAATTCCGGCGCTTGCTCGTCTTGGTCTTTTACCGCGCATTGGTTTATTGCCTGGTGCCATCAAAGCAGCAATCAGCAATCCTGATGCTCGGCGCGTTCTCAAGCTAATGGGGCCAGCAGTCTTTGCTGTATCGGTTGCGCAAATCTCTTTAATCATCAACACCAATATCGCATCGCGCTTACAAGCGGGTAGCGTCTCTTGGCTCTCTTATGCCGATCGTTTAATGGAGTTCCCAACTGCCCTACTTGGAGTTGCATTGGGTACAGTGTTGCTACCCAGTTTGAGTAAAGCCAATGCCAAAAATGACTTAACGCATGCAGGCGAATTACTCATTTGGGGATTACAACTTACCTTCTTGCTTGCAGCACCTGCCGCCATTGCACTCTTTATTTTTGGCGAGCCCTTAGCTGCTGTTTTGTATCACTATGGAAAATTTAATGCGCTGGATGTCTTAATGACGCAACGTGCCTTAGCAGCCTATGGCGTTGGTCTGATAGGCCTAATCCTCGTCAAGATTTTGGCGCCCGGGTTTTATTCCCGCCAAGACATTCGGACTCCAGTGAAGATTGGCTTGTTCGTGCTGGTAGCTACGCAGCTGGCTAACCTGGTATTCGTGCCCTGGCTTGGTCATGCCGGCCTGGCTCTATCAGTTGGCGCTGGCGCCTGTCTGAATGCTGCCCTGCTCTGGGTTGGGCTGCATAAACGGGGCGCACTCCCAAGCGCCTCCTGGGCAAAGTATTTGGGACAACTCTTGCTGGCTTTAATTCCCTTTGCGGCAGTGCTTTTTTATGCGGCAAATGCGCATAACTGGATCACCCTCCAGGCCGAACCCTGGATCCGCATTGGTCTATTGGCGATGTGGCTGGCTGCCGCAGCCTTGGTTTACTTTGGCGCCCTCGCTTTAGTCGGAATTCGCTGGCAAAAATTCTTGCGTCATGCAAAATAGAATGTATGCCAACACAACAACTCGACTATTTCACTTCATTAGTTGCTGAAGACGAACACTTTCCATTAACGGAAGCTGCCATCGCGGTAGCACAACATGCCTATCCAGATTTAGATGTGCAAGGTGTACTCGATCACCTCGATGAGTTAGGCAATAAATTAAAAACACGCATTACGCCAGATACTGCGCCGATGCAACGCTTACAAATTCTGAAGCACTTCTTTTATTCCGAGTTAGGCTTTGGTCCAAACCCGAATGATTTCTACGCACCCGAAAATTCGTATTTGCACTATGTGCTCGAAAATCGCAGAGGTATTCCTATCTCACTAGCGATTTTGATGATCGAGCTAGGCCAGCAAATTGGTTTGAAGATTCGTGGTGTGTCATTCCCCAATCACTTCATGATGCGTATTTCATTACAACAGGGTGAAATCATCATGGATCCGTTGACTGGTGATTCACTTTCGAAGAATCAATTACAAGAGATGTTGGACCCCTACCTTGACGCCAAAGGCTATCGCGGTGAGCTCAGTCTTCCTCTTAACGTCTTCCTGCGGGCCTCTAGTCCAAGAGAGATCTTGTCGCGCTTCCTCAGAAACCTCAAAATGATCTACTCCGAGCATGAGCGCTGGGAGCGCTTACTGGGCATTCAAGAGCGCTTGGTCATTTTATTGCCCGATTCGGTTGAGGAAATTAGAGATCGCGGCTTGATCTTTGCGCAACTAGAGTATTTACGCCCTGCTATAGCCGATATGCATCGCTATCTCAGTGAAGCGCCTGAAGCGGAAGACGCTAGCGACATTCGCGAACACATTGCCACTTTAGAAAGTCAAACCAAGCTGCACTAAGTTAATGATTCAGTTTTGTTTGACTTGATTTAATTTTTCTTGCGTTGAAAAATTTTATAGAGCGCAGCTAAAACGGCTGGTATCGCTGCTGCACCAATACCCACTAGTACTATCACATTTAAGTTTTGACGTATCACTGGAATATTTCCAAAGAAATATCCTGCAATCACCAAGCCAAAGACCCAGAGCACAGCGCCAGTGATATTGAATAACTGAAAGCGTGAGAAATTCATTTCCGAGACACCAGCAACAAAGGGTGCGAAGGTTCTGATGATGGGTAAAAAGCGTGCAACGATGATGGTTTTGCCGCCATGCTTTTCATAAAAAGCATGGGTCTTGAGTAAAGCGCCTTGGTCAATCCAGCGTGATTGACTACTAAATACTTTCTTACCAATCCAACGGCCAATGAAGTAGTTCACTGTATTGCCAGCTATTGCTGCAATCAACAAACCAATACACAAAGTCCAAATGTTGAAGTGCTCGGTTGCACAGTAAGCACCCGCAATAAACAAAAGAGAATCCCCTGGGAGGAAGGGGGCGATAACCAGGCCAGTTTCTGCAAACACAATCGCAAACAGCAAGCCATATGCCCAAGGACCATATTGCGAGATCACAACATCCAAATGACGATCAATATGTAGCAATAAATCGCTTAATTGCAAAAGGGTATCAATCAACTTGCACTCCAAAGATAGGTTTGATGCGGATATTAACAGGCTCTTATAATGGATCATGCAATCTGAACCCTACATTCAGCCTATGCAGTCATCAGAAGTCAATCCCATACTCTGTATTGTGGGGCCTACTGGTGCAGGCAAAACCTATCTCGCCATGTCTTTAGCTGAACATGCTAAATCGATTGGCCTGACCATCGAACTCATCAGTATGGACTCTGCATTAGTCTATCGCGGCCTTGATATTGGCAGTGCCAAACCTAGCAAAGCAGAACAAGCTGCAGTGATTCATCACCTGATCGATATCCTGGAGCCGATAGAGGTTTATTCCGCAGCTCGATTTGCCAAAGATGCAAAACGACTTTGTGAAGAAATTCGTAATAGAGGCAATATTCCGGTAGTAGTTGGTGGAACCATGCTGTATTGGAGAGCTTGGGCGCATGGCCTTTCTACTTTACCAACAGCAAATCCTGAGATTCGTTCCCGCATAGACGAGGAAGGCAAGACTCTAGGTTGGCCCGCGATGCACACCAAGTTGGCCAAGGTAGACCCGGAAACTGCTGCTCGCCTAAAGCCCAATGATTCACAACGAGTGCAGCGTGCGCTAGAGGTATTTGAAATTACTGGCAAACCGATGTCGGCATTGCTCGCAGATTCACCTAGCGAAGATGGCAGAGAAGGATCGGCGATTCCTGCCTGGATTCATCTAGTATCCCTAGAACCAAGTGATCGCAAACGCTTGCATCAAAATTTAGAAAAACGGTTTGACGAAATGTTGCTTGCAGGATTTTTAGATGAAGTCAAAGCTCTACGAAATAATTCTGCGTTACATGCGGATCTGCCAGCCATTCGGTCGGTCGGTTATCGACAGGCTTGGGAATATCTCAACGGAGAAATCGACGCTGAGCAAATGCGCTACAAAGCATTAGCAGCAACCAGGCAACTTGGAAAGCGCCAACTGACATGGCTCAGAGCCATCGCCGGCAGAAGCACCTTCGACCCCTTTAAACCAGCAGAGCTTAAGGCCGCATTGGATTACTGCAAAAGTCATTTGAAGAAGTAGGTTTGCAGCGATCGTTTAGATCACAATCGTTTGTGGTGCACCCTGAGGGCGCTCAAGCACTTCACCAACTGTCCAAGCTTTTAAGCCATGTGCAGTTAATGATTTGATTGCAGCATCCGCTTGGGCTGGAGCAACAATCACCACCATACCAATACCGCAGTTAAATACTCGCACCATCTCCGCATCAGCCACCCCGCCCTTCATCTGTAACCAGCGAAAGAGTTCTGGCATTTGCCAACTGTCACGATGTAAAACTGCTTGCGTATTTTCTGGCAAGACACGTGGCACGTTATCCACTAAGCCGCCACCCGTGATGTGCGCCATCCCTTTGACATCAATCTCAGAAATTAATTTCAGAAGCGGCTTCACATAAATTTCAGTCGGCGCCATCACCACATCGCCTAATGAGCGACCACCTAAATCATCAGTAGGTTTTGCACCAGCACGTTCAATAATTTTGCGTACCAAAGAATAACCATTGGAATGAGCGCCGCTGGAACCAATTGCCAACACCACATCTCCTGGAACAATGGTATTTCCTGTAATAATTTTAGATTTCTCAACTGCACCTACTGCAAAACCAGCCAAGTCATATTCACCTGGAGGGTACATGCCTGGCATTTCTGCAGTCTCACCACCGATCAATGCGCAGCCAGATAATTCACAGCCTGTGGCAATGCCACCAACGACAGTAGCTGCTGTATCTACCGTCAGCTTGCCGCAAGCAAAATAATCCAAGAAGAAGAGTGGTTCAGCGCCTTGGACCAAAATATCATTGACGCTCATCGCCACCAAGTCCTGGCCGATCGTATCGTGACGATTCCATTCAAATGCCAAGCGTAGCTTTGTACCCACACCATCGGTACCGGATACCAAAACAGGCTCTTTATAGCGCTTAGGCACCTCAAATAAAGCACCAAAACCACCAATTCCGGCCAAAACACCTTCCCGCATAGTCTTTTTAGCCAAAGGCTTGATCCGGTCTACCAAGGCATCGCCAGCATCAATATCAACGCCCGCATCACGGTAAGAAAGGCCTTTTGAGGAAGAGTGAGTAGGTGAAGTCATGTCTGAGCTGGAATATTAGTAAAAATTGCTACTGGGTCAGTAGAATCATTGAATTCTAGAGGATTACTAGTAATGGCTGAAATTTTTACCCCTTTTCTGACTGCATTCATTCTGGCATATGCCTTAAGACCCCTTTGCCTGTGGATGGAAAGGCGTCACCTTCCTAGGGCCTTAGCTGCAGCATTGGCCATGCTCATTGGTTTGAGCCTGGTTTTCTTTATTTTTGGTCTGTTGATTAGTCTTCTGAAATTCGAAATTCCCTTAATTAAGGCGCAGCTCCCAGAATGGATTGCCAATACCCAAGCCTGGCTTGGGCCTAAGTTGACTGAGCTTCATATCAATATTGATTGGGGGAACCTCAAAACCAGTGTTACCCAAAAAATCACTGAGCACATTAACGATAACGCTGACACTCTCATTAGCAACACACTGGATACCGTATTGGTATCTGGCAGCTCGGTTATCGCAGGCTTTGTAAATGGCGTATTAATTATTTTTGTGATGTTTTATTTGCTGATCGATTGGGATCATTTTTTCAGCCTTCTCAAAAATACCGTTCCACTCCGCGCGCAAGAAACCGTCCATCACTTAGCGATGCATACCGATGGCTTACTTTCACAATATCTGCGTGGCATGTTGATTGTGATTTCCATCATGACTATTTTCTATGGAGTGGGCTTGAGCATAGTCGGAATAAAGGGTGCCGTTGCGCTAGGTGTCTTTACTGCCCTCATGATTGTGATTCCTTACATTGGGATCGCCCTTGGTTTAACTCTGGCAATTCTTTCTGCGCTCTTGCAATTCGGCCTTGGCGCCCAACTTATTGGGGTGCTCCTTGTGTTTGGGCTTGGGCAATTTTTAGAAGGGTTCTTCTTAACGCCACGCCTAGTTGGTGAGCGCATTGGGCTACACCCTGTTGGAGTGGTATTTGCCTTGCTGCTCTTTGGAAAACTCTTTGGCTTCTTTGGCGTCCTATTGGCTTTACCAATCAGCGCAGTGAGCTTGGTGCTAGTGCAATACCTTTGGTCTGTTTATACGCAAAGCTCTTGGTATCAAAAATAATTTCGCTTGAATGAATACGCCCTCGCTTCCAAGACAATTCGCTTTAGACATCAGTCACACACCCAAAGCAAGTCTCGACAATTATCTGCCTAGCCAAGACCTCGCTCTTCTGTCGACACTACAAACACTTTGTAGCTCTTGGAAAGAATCATCCGAATCATCCGAATCAATACCAAACAATCCTCTGAATCACCGCTGGATGTATTGGTGGGGACCTGAGGGCTCTGGTCGCACGCATTTGCTCACAGCAATGACGAGTGCAGCTGATGATGCCGGCCTTGAATCTTTCTCTCTCAATCCGAATGAGCCAATCTCTTGGGTGCGCCTTGAGGAAAAATTGCCAAGCCTCACCCAAAGTAATGCCCCTTCAGTTATCACCATAGACGATGTGGATCGTTTAGATGAGCGTTTAGTTGGAGCACTCTTTCGCATACTGAACGAGGTGCAAGCCAGTAAGAATATTCACATCTTCATGGCTGGCAACGAGGCCCCTGCCAACCTGACGCTCCGGGAAGACCTCAGGACACGCCTAGGATGGGGTTTGGTCTACCAAACCCAACTTTTAGACGATGATGAGAAAATACAAGCCTTAGAGCAAGCAGCCAAAGCTCGAGGACTAGTTCTATCCCCAGACGTATTGCCATGGTTGTTAAACCGTTTTTATCGCGATATGCCCAATTTGATGGCCCTCATGGATGCTTTGGACGCCTATTCATTAGAAACAAAACGTGCTGTAACCTTGCCACTAGTACGCGAGCTCTTGCAGCCTAAATAATTTATTCAATATTCCATTTGTGACCCAGCTAGCCCTTTTCGATTTAGATCACACCTTACTACCCTGCGATAGCGATTATGAGTGGGGTCAATTTTTAGCGCGTATTGGCGTTGTCGACAGTGCAGACTATGCGCACCAAAATGATCGCTTCTATCAAAACTACAAAGATGGCACGCTTGATATTCATGAATTTCTACGCTTTGCTTTAAAGCCTCTGTCTCAGCACTCCCGTGCACAATTAAAAGAATGGCACGACCAATTCATGGAAGAAGTGATTCATGGGCAGCTGCGTCAAAAAGCAATTGATTTGGTAAAGCAGCATCAAGATGCTGGAGACTTGTGTTGCGTTGTCACTGCAACCAATAGCTTTGTTACCCGTCCGATTGTTGAAAGCTTTGGGATTGAACACCTCATTGCTACAGAGCCAGCAACCAGCAGTGAGAGCCCTTTAGCGAATTTCACAGGCGAAGTGAAAGGTATTCCAAATTTTCGTGAAGGCAAAATTCAGAATGTGCAGGATTGGCTGGCAAAACAGAAGCTTGCCTTGGGCGCATTGCCGCGGAGTTATTTCTACTCTGACTCCATGAACGACTTACCCTTAATGGAGCAAGTCAGCCATCCAGTTGCCACCAATCCAGATGATCGCCTTCGTAGTGAAGCTCAAAAGCGCAACTGGCCTATTCTTGAGCTGTTTGCATGATTACTAAATTCATTAACCGTATTTTGCGTCGTGACCCCATGGTCAAGCATACGCATGCGAACAATACGGGAGCACCAAAGCGTATCCCCAAAAAATCACATCGCATCGATCCACACTTGCTTTCTAAAAATGCTGTCAAAGTAACCCAAACTTTGCAGCAAGCTGGTTATGAGGCTTTCATTGTGGGCGGCGCCGTGCGCGATCTCGTCTTGGGGATTGGCCCCAAAGATTTTGATGTCGCTACTAATGCCACGCCCGATCAAGTACAAAGATTGTTTCGCAAAGCCCGCCTTATCGGGCGTCGTTTTCAGATTGTGCATGTGACTTTCTTTGGCAAAGGCCATCCCGAAATTATTGAGGTTTCTACCTTTAGAGCCTTACTAGATAACGCTGGTGACCATGTGGCAGAAAGTGGTCGCATTTTGCGCGACAACGTTTGGGGCTCACAAGGCGAAGATGCTGCACGCCGTGATTTCACTATCAATGCAATGTATTACGACCCGTCCACCGAGACTGTCTTGGACTATCACGGCGGCATGGTAGACATGCAAAAGAAAACCTTGCGCATGATCGGTGACCCCGCAAAGCGTTATCGCGAAGACCCAGTACGTATGCTCAGAGCAATCCGCTTTGCTGCTAAAACGGGGTTTGCTTTGGATGCCGATACGCGCGCACCAATTGCTAAGTTAGGCAAGCTATTACAAGACGTACCATCAGCAAGACTCTTTGATGAAATTCTCAAGCTCTTAATGTCAGGTTATTCTTGGGCGGCCATTCAGGGCCTCAGAGATGCTGGCCTGCATCATGGCCTGTTGCCGCTCCTAGATCACATTCTCGATAGCAGCGAATCCTCTAAAGGAGCCAATGATTTTGTCAAGCTTGCCCTAGCTAATACCGATCAACGCATTCAATCGGGCAAGAGTGTTTCGGCAGGATTCTTATTTGCCACCTTACTCTGGCCAGATCTCTTACAGAACTGGAAAGCGAATATCGCCAAAGGGATGGCCAACATCCCCGCACTGCATGATGCGATGGACGACACTATTGCCACCCAAAGCAGTGGCATGACGATTCAACGGCGCTTTGAAAGCGATATGCGGGAAATCTGGTCCATGCAGCCTCGCTTTGAAAAGCGGGTTGGACGCTACCCATACCGGCTCATCGAATCGCCCCGTTTTAGGGCAGGCTATGACTTCATGCTGCTACGTTGTGCAACTGGGGAGCAAAACCCAGCCATAGGAGACTGGTGGACTAACTTCATTGCGACCGACCCTGCAGGGCAAGAAGATTTGATGGCTAGTGCCAAAAATGAATCCGGCTTAAGCGCAAGCTCCCCAGCCAAAAGACGGCGGCGCAGAAAACCCAAAGCAGCCATCGCACCAGAACCTTTAGCAGACTAAGCAGACTTAGAGAAATTTCAGTAAAGTAGTTTCATCTCTAGTTTGGAATCGTATGGCACGAGCTTTTATCGGATTTGGTGGCAATATCGGTGATACCCGTCAACTGATCACTGACGCAATCGTCTGCCTTGCGCAACGCTCAGAATTACATGTTCTGGCTAAGAGTTGCTTTTATCAAAGCGCGCCGGTTGAAGCTACTGGCGGTGACTACATCAATGCCGTGATTGAAATCGAGACGCAGTTAAGCCCCTACGGTCTTTTGCATGTTTGCCAAGCCATTGAATTAGAATTTGGCAGAGAGCGTCCTTATGCCAATGCGCCGCGTACTCTTGATTTAGATATTTTGTCTTTTGAGGGCGTTATTCAAAATGAGACTGAGCTCATACTCCCTCATCCAAAAATTATTGAGCGCTCATTTGTTCTTCTCCCCTTGCTAGAAATTGCACCCGACTTCTTTTTACCGAATGTTGGCGAACTCAAGGCTTACCTTCCCAAGGTGGCGCATCAAAAAATCGAAAAACTCACCTGCCGCAACTGCCATTGCGGGGGAAAAGACGTTTATAGCCAAACGGCCCATTAATTCATTAAACTCTCGCCATGGGTTACTTACAGGGCGACAAGCCAATCTCCATTACTAAGCTCTTGGCAATGCATGCCGAGCAAGAAAAAATCACGATGCTGACTGCATATGATTCGACGATGTCTGCATTGTTGAATCGCTGCGGGGTTGAAGTCATCTTGATTGGCGACTCTTTGGGTAATGTGATTCAAGGTCACTCTAGCACTACACCCGTCACGGTTGAGCAAATGGCTTATCACACTGAGTGTGTGGCGCGTGCCAATACCCATGCATTTTTAATTGCTGATTTACCATTTGCTAGCTACGGCGATCCAGTGCAGGCTTTAGATGCTGCAGCAGATCTCATGCGCGCCGGTGCTGATATGGTCAAGCTGGAAGGCGGAGATTGGCAAGTAGAGATCATTCAATACCTAGTTGAGCGTAGCGTTCCTGTTTGCGCCCACCTCGGATTACTGCCTCAATCGGTTCATGTCTTGGGCGGCTATAAGGTGCAAGGCAAATCAAAAGATGCCGCAACCCTCATGTTGGAACAAGCCATTGCGTGCCAAGAAGCCGG